>JBDIAW010000008.1:0-62092 GCA_039812585.1 Actinomycetota bacterium
TTCTTTCAGGAAAGGACCGTTACGCCTATGTCAACACGCCAAACTTACCCACAAAACACCCCCACTGAATAACCCTCATTGATTGGTAAACAACTTTCTGAAGGTACTGGACTTGCTGAACGTTTATAGCATAAATTGTTGTGAGCAGCACTAACATAAATAAGCCATGCGCCGGTATTTTCAGGGTTACCTAGGTTCATCACTCCAGGAAAACTCATTCCACCAGCACTGACATAATCGAAACTGAATTCATGACTAAATGCTTGCCCTGCTCCTGGTAGAAACGTTGAATTGCGGGGGACGGTGACCTGGTTATCCACCCCGTCCCCAACGAATTTCTTATCACCGTCGTTGGTGAAACTGGCGGTGGTGTTCCAGCCGGACAGGGTCCAGCCGGTGGTGGTCAAATCCGGGTTACCCTGATAGGTACCCGGGTATTGATTCGTGGCCTCTTTCGCGATGGAGGCTCCCGCCCCGTCATTGAACCGCCAATATGCGGCTGGTAAATCATTCAATACTCGCTCCGCATACCCCGTGCCTCCGGTGGGATGCTGAGCCTCCCATGTCAACGATCCCGTCGAGGTTAAACCCGCCGCCGCCGAAACAATGTCCACGCTCAACGTCAACTTATAGGTTTTTGTTAATGCTCCGGGGCTGGGAATCCACGCTCCAAAACCCGTGCTGTAACTGGTGAAATGGGTTGACAGATCGGTCAATTTCCCTTTCCATACCACTGCGCCCTCAGAGACATATCCGGCACATTGACTATCCGTGCCTCCCGACCCCCGCTCCACGGTCAATGTGGTGTACTGAGCCAAACCCCCGCTCCATGACCCATAGGTGCGCACCACGGCCCCGGCGGTCACCCCGGTCCATGACCCTGCGTAGGTCACATTCACACACCGGGTCAGACTATCGCCAGGTTCGATGGCTGCATCCGAGGCTGAAAACACCACCGAGCCAGAGGGAGCATCGTTAACCAGCAATAACGACCCTGTCTGCCAGGCCGAGTCTGGGTTCGCCGACGCTGCCGTGAAGCCCGCACCAGAGGTGCGAACCACTGTCAATGCGGCCGCGCACACACATCCCAAGACCAAACTCACCCACCATCGCGACCGCACCTAGTCACCCCCCGCCGATGGACCTCCCCTCTCTATCGACTGCAGACAGGAAAGACTGGAGGTTCACTGCGGAATCGACGTTGCGCCCTGATAGAACCTCACCCACTCGTAGGTGACCGTGGCATTCTGCTGTGGTGGGCCGCCGCCCCAATCCGCAGTCCCAATCCAGGTATTACCCATAATGAAGCCTTTAAGAGTTTTTTGTGGGTAGGTATCCGGGGGTAGATCGGTTAAGGTGGTCATTGGGTGGCCATCAATCACGAAACTAATGGCATTCTTGGTCCACAGAAACCCATAGCGATGGAAATCGTTAGAGGGGTTAAACGGCAATTCGATGTCAGCATAACGGTTCTCATTCCACGGGTGAATGCCCACATGGACTCTGCCCCGATTGTCACTCTTCACTCAGTCTTCCGAGCGCTCGTGACTGACACCTCCAGTGTTAAACTCAAAATCAATTTCAGGCTGCGCGTAATTGGCTGCCTTCCAAAAAAGGACTGACACACACCAGCTACTTTCGCAGTCTTCATCCGAACTTCATAATAACCCTGGCCATAAGCTGGTTGGACGGTTTGGAACTCTCCGGTGTTTTCCACATTGGCCTGGGTGGTTAATTCCAGCCTGCTTCCCGTGAAATGCGCATTGGATTTGCGCACGCTGTCCCAATTTCCGTTGATCTTCCACACCCGGTCCGGGGAGTACGGGAACGTTGGCCACGTGCCGGTGAAGTTCTGCACCAACGTGGGTGTTTGGCGGGTTGAGGTGGGCCGGGATGGCTGGACACTACCGGTCGCCAACGCCAGCATCGAGGTGGTGGGTGACGTGACAACGGGTGAGGCAGTGGGCGTCTGGCTGGTGCCAGGCTGCGTGGCAGCCAAAGTCGGCTCCACCGTCTGTTGCGAAGTCGGCACCTGAGCAGATGTGGTGATGGACTCGTCGGTGGTCAAGACGGTTGGGTCACCAGCTTTGACGAAGCGACGCACCGGGAGACCCCCACTACCAAGACAACCCCAGCAGCTCCCATCAACAATCACCGCAACGCATGATGATTTGCGCCTATCAGCTCCGTCATCCTCCCTACCCCTTCTACCGTCGGCTGCTCACGGCCACGTACTGCAGGTCTTGCACGGGCAGGGTGGCGCTGGCCAGCCAAGGGGAGGTGGCGCTGGCCACCAGCCCCGCTCCGCGAGTCACCCGCACCGAGACTCGCCCCACTGCCAGCGGCGCCCGACAAGCGCTCACTCCTGCAGAGACCTGGCAGGTGGTGGTGCGAGTGCCTACCTGCACGATGACAGTTGCCGGCGCGCTGAGCAGGCTCAACGCCTCCACAGTGTCACGTGCCGGGGTGCTACCAGGGCGCAGGGTCATGAGGCGGGTCTGCCCACCCGTAGGGGCTGCCCCAGCGGGTTGGCGGCGGTGAGTCAGATACACCGCTTCCCGTGCGATAGCCGGGCGGGTGCCGCTGCGAAACCACGCCAGGTAATAGCTGCTGAGGTCTAGAAACGCCCAGCCATGATGCACCGAGGGGGCAATGGTCGTGCCCTCGGAGTAGTCATTCCAGGTCATGATCTGCACCCACTCAGCACGGTTGTCAATGGCGGCTTGCCAGGTTAAGCGCAGATTTTCAGTGTTGCCCGCTTCGTCATAAACCCCCGTGTAGGGGCGTTCATCTTGCACGGACACAGGCTGCATCCACAGCTTGCCCCGACGATGGGCGTCGGCGGCGAACTTGCCCAACCCTGGTGGGCCGGGGTCGTTGGCCGCTGGGTTGCGATTGCCCCAGTTGCCCACCCCGTAGGAGAAGTCGGCGAACGCGTCCACATGGGCGAAGTAGTCCAGAAAACAGGGCACCAATGCCACCGCGATGCCGTGCCGGGTGCGCATCACCTCCACCCAACTGCGCCACCAGGCCGCCCCTTGCTGCTCCGGAGCGAACGGGGAAATCACCAGGCGACCATCGCGTAGGCGCAATGCAGCAGGAGATTTCGCCATGACCGCCATGGCATCAGCTAACGCAGAGGGGTCCTTAGTGGCATCGGCGGTCCCATCCGGCATGGGGATGATGGTGAAGTGGGGGCTCACAATTTCGGCAGCTCGCAGCAACCGCAGTGAGCGTTCCCAGTTGGCTCCTGATAAGCCCAAAATGTCAACGGTGAACCCGTCCAGACCGGCGGTGCGGGCTTGACGCACCTCAGTGATCTGATCCGCCAGTTGCCAATCTCCCCCCAACGGGTCACGAGGCAGGGGCCGATCCCGCAGGAAACCGCCGTAGGCCCGGTGTTTTCCACTCTCCCCGCCGGCAGTCAAATACCCCTGGGCGTAGTAGTCCTGGTTGGGGGCCAAATTGTCCAACGACAACGGATAGGGCGGAAAATAGTGGGCTACCACTAGGCGTTGACCTCCGGTCGCTGCGCCGCTGGGTGGGGGCAGGTTCACCGGCAGCGGGCTGCCACTGGCCCGGCCGGTCGTGGAGAGGGAGGCCCGCCCCGATAAGCCAACTGTGGCGCTGGACGGCAGGCTGGCAGGAACCGAGGGGCCAGGCGGGTGGGGCGGCACATCCGGCGCTGACACCGTCGAGGGGCTCTGCTGGTGCACCTGGGTCGTTGCCGAGGATCCGCACGCACACACCCCCAGGGCCATCCCCATCGCCAGGGCTACCCCAACACCTCGCCGCACCCAAACCGTTATCACCACGTGCCTCCTCGAGCGCACCGGCTGCTCACGTCCACCGTGGCAGAGTCCCTCTGCCAGCAGGCTAGATTGGCCCGCATTTGACCGGAGCACGACTCACCCTCAATCAGTCGGAGTCAACCCGGTGGGGCTGCTCGGGCTATCTGCTGCCAGACGCTCAGTGCCGGTTTGGCGCTGCCGTCGAGGTGGTACAAACCGGAGCTATCCCCACCCTTCTCCGCAACGGTGTCGCGCAGGGTGTACCAAAAGGCAACACCCCGATGCGGGATAGTCAACCACAGGGCGTAGGCGTCACGTAGCAGTTGGGCTTGGCGGGCCGGCGAAACGGCGTACTGCCCGCCGGTCATGGCTCCCACCTCGGTCAACCACAGCTGCCGCCCGACATCTCCATGCGCATCCATCACGGCCCGCACCCGCTTGGTGTCGCCCAGTGTCATCGTGGCGCGGCTGCCGTCACTGGCCCCATTGATCGCTGGATACTGGTGCACCGCCACCGCGTCGAAAAATGGTCTGCCGCCCGCCTGGTACACCTTGGCCAGGAACAGATCGGAGGCCACATCCACCTCGTCGCCTTGACCGCCGAGACCGCCCAGCAGCACGGTGGAGTTCGGGTTAGCCTGCTTGATCGCGGGGTACGCCATGCGAGCCAGCTTGACATAGTCCGCAGCAGAAGGTTGGGGGCTCCAAAACTGGTTCAGGTTGGGCTCGTTCCACAGCTCCCATGTGTTGATCTTTCCTTGGTATCGGCGCACAATCTCTGCGGCCACGCTGGCGAAAGCCTGACGTTGATCATCGGTGGTAGGTCCTGTGGTCCATCCCCCAGGCCCTTGCTGCCACTTGGGCAAGGTGACCAAAATGCCCAGCACATTAAGCCCTCGCGCCCGGGCCGCGTTCACGGCCCGATCCAAGGCGGCAAAGTCGCGTTGATTGGGGGCGGGAGCTAAGGAGCCGGGGATCACGTCAAGACGCAGCCACCTGCTGCCGGTTGCCACCACCCGATCCAGGTGATCATTGAGCTGCTGCTGGGTGCCGTAGATGAAGTGGTGGCTAGGCAGGGCTATCCCCATGTTTTGCCCAGCCAGGCGGCGTGCGGTGGTGCCGGTGGCTGAACCTGACCCCGTGGGCACTCCCGATTCACCCGTGGTGGCAGGAGAGGACACCACCAACCCTGGACTGGTCAGTGCCTGCGACGGGAGGGGTGAATACAGGGTGAAGGGCTCCGGTGAGGCAGATGAACTGGCCTGCACGACGGGGTTGGTTGTGGAGTTGCGGTCCTGACGCCACCACAGCACCCCTATCACCACGCCGATCAGGGTCAGCAGTGCAACCAGCACTGCCAGAGTTCGGCGTCGTGGTCCGGTGGTGAGGGTCACGGATACCTCCTGCCTTCCCCGGCAGCGCCGAGATCGTGTTGCAGGGAGCTTACTGTTTCGCCTGCTCCAGGCGTTGGTCGATCACCGCCCAGGCCTGGGCTAGCGCGTCCACGGTCTGCCCCACCAGCACTCGCGAGGCGGTGGTGTCCAACCCCCACGAGCAGATCTCTGCCTCCACGTCAGCCCAACTCAACGTGGAGAAAGCGTTGCTGCCGTTGACAAACAGCGCACTGCGACGGGGGCCGGGGTGGTGCAGATGCAGGGAGATGTCGTAGGCATCGGCCACCTCCAGCCGCCCACCAGCGGGGGTGCAAGAGGGAGGAGTTCTTCGCGTGGTGGTCGGTTGCGTCCACAACGGCTGCTTGCTCACCCCCACCCTCTTTCATGCGCGGTTTTCCGCTCACGTCGCGGCGGCTTGCCCCTCGCTGACAGACTGGACATTATGCCTGTTTTGCGTTCCCACACCTCGACCCATGGCCGCACGATGGCCGGAGCCCGCGCCTTGTGGCGGGCCACCGGCATGACCGACGATGACTTTGGTAAGCCGATCGTCGCCATCGCCAACAGCTACACCCAGTTCGTTCCTGGCCACGTGCACCTGAAAGACATGGGAGCACTGGTGGCTGAGGCTATTGCTGCAGCTGGAGGGGTGGGGCGGGAGTTCAACACCATTGCCGTGGACGATGGAATTGCCATGGGCCATGCGGGAATGCTGTACAGCCTGCCCAGCCGGGAGTTGATCGCCGACAGCGTGGAGTACATGGTCAATGCTCACACCGCCGATGCGCTGGTGTGTATCAGCAACTGCGACAAGATCACCCCGGGTATGTTGTTGGCGGCGTTGCGGCTGAACATCCCCACAGTGTTCGTCTCTGGTGGGCCGATGGAGGCGGGCAAGACGGTCTCCACCGAGGGGGTGGTCACCCACAAGCTCGACCTCATCGACGCGATGATCGCCTCCTCCAACGAAGCGGTCAGCGACCAAGAGTTAGCCGGCATCGAGCGTAGCGCCTGCCCCACGTGCGGAAGCTGCTCCGGGATGTTCACCGCCAACTCCATGAACTGTCTGACCGAGGCCATCGGCCTGGCCCTGCCCGGTAACGGATCAACGCTGGCCACCCACGCCGCCCGCCGGGAGTTGTTCACCGAAGCTGGCCGCTTGATCGTGGAGTTGGCCCGCCGCTACTACGACGAGGAGGAGGCTGGGGTGCTGCCACGCAGCATCGTGACCCGGCAGGCCTTCGACAATGCTGTTGCCCTGGACGTGGCGATGGGAGGCTCCACGAATACCGTGTTGCATCTGCTGGCCGCCGCCCGCGAAGCCGAGGTGCCCTACACCATGGCCGACATTGACGCAGTCTCCCGCCGCGTGCCTTGCCTGGCTAAGATCGCCCCCAACTCCCAGCGCTACCACATGGAGGATGTCCACCGCGCCGGAGGTATTCCCGCGATCCTGGGGGAGCTCTACCGCGCCAACCTGCTGCACACCGACGTGCGGTGCATCCACTCCACCAGCCTGGACTCCTGGCTGCAGCAGTGGGATATCCGCGCTGCCCAGCCCTGCCAGCAGGCGGTGGAACTGTTCCACGCCGCCCCCGGAGGGGTACGCACCACGCAACCGTTCTCCACGACCAACCGCTGGAGCAGCCTGGATCTCGACGCGCAGCAGGGGTGCATCCGCGACCGGGCCCACGCCTACACCGCCGATGGAGGCCTAGCGGTACTGACCGGTAACCTCGCTGTCGATGGGTGCGTGGTGAAGACCGCCGGAGTGCCTGAGCACGTGTGGCACTTCCAAGGCCCCGCCCGGGTGTTTGAGTCGCAGGACAGTGCCGTAGAGGCGATTTTGAACAACCAGATTGTGGCAGGCGATGTGGTGGTGATCCGCTATGAAGGTCCTCGTGGAGGGCCAGGCATGCAAGAAATGCTCTACCCGACCTCGTTCCTTAAAGGTCGCGGGTTAGGTCAAGCCTGTGCGTTGATCACCGATGGGCGCTTCTCTGGAGGAACCTCAGGTTTGTCGATCGGTCACGTCTCCCCTGAGGCCGCCGCCGGCGGGTTGATTGCCTTGGTCGAGGACGGCGATGTGATCATCATCGATCTTGCCGCCCGCAGCATTCACCTGCAGGTCGAGGAGACCACCCTGTCGCAGCGTCAGCAGCTCCAGCAAGCCCGTGAGCACCCCTACACCCCCATCGACCGGCAGCGGCCCATCTCCGCAGCCCTGCGCGCCTACGCGAGCATGGCCACCTCCGCCAGCGAAGGTGCCTACCGCCAGGTGCCCTGACCTAACGACGAGAGCGCCTAACCCACCGGGGCATGATCATCCCATGGGTAGGGGGAAAGCAACAAAGGCGGTTGCGCTTGGGGGGCAGCAGGTTCACGATGCTTGCGACTCAAAGCGCGAGCTCGTTGCCCCCACGCCATCTGGCGCGGAATTGGTTGAGCAACAGGCAGGCTTGATCCATCCTGTGTATCGGTAGCTGGCTGCGGTGGCGCAGGTTCAGGCAGGGCCTTAACGGCCAATCCGGTTTGCTCAAGCCGGCTGGAGATGGGAAGAGCAGCCAGGGAGGTCACGACGACTCCAGCAAGCAGCGCCAGCTGCACATAGTGTCCACTTTGCCGCCATACCGTAGGCAGCCCCACATAAGGGATCACCGCCTTAGCACTGCCGATGATGGCGGCGGTAGGCACCGGCGTGCTGTCATTAGTGGGGTTAGCGTCGCCTTTGGTCGTCCAGGTTCCGTCATTGTTATAGCGCACGAGGCGGTGGGTGACGGTTTTGCCTGGGCGCGCCTGGTCATGAAAAGTCACCAGCCGTCCAGGACTGAGCGACCCCACACCCGGCTCCACAATCACCGCATCTCCTACACCAATGCGAGGCTGCATGGAACCGGAAGTGATGGCTAGCGTTTTCCACCCAATCAGCTGTGGAGCCTGCGCCCAGAAGAACAACCATCCCAAAGCAGTCAAACAGAACGTAGCCAAACCCGACATGGACATGCCAATCAAGCGCAACGCCAGGGCGTGTTGAGAAGAAAATGTTGGGGTAGAGGTTAAACCACCATGGTCGGGTGCAACGTCTGCATGAAGACGACTAGGCAGAATGTGACCAGGCGGAGTGGGCGATGAGAGGCGCCAATGGCGTTTCATACCCCCCCTTCCTGTGGGTTGTCACGCATGAGCTGATCGTTGCGGTGCGCCATGCCGGGTCAAAGCGCAGTGGCTCTAACCGGGCGATAACCCTTTCGGGGTATCTATCGGCTAGAGCCACTGTCCACCTTGAGCTCTGGCCAGCGGCCAGATGAACCCAAAGGTTACTTTTGGACTTCCCAGGTGAAGGTTGCCTCGGCGGTTTTGCCCTGGGCAGCATCATCGCTGTCAGCGGTGATGGTAAAGCGGAAGGCTTTCCACTCATCAGTGGCACCGGTGCTCCACGCGGTGACGCCATTGGTGTAGCTGCTGTGATCGGCGATAAAGGTGTCCAGCTTTTTGCTGGTGCCCATCGCTGAGCCACCGGTGAAGTTGGCACACGTACCGGCAGTCGTGTCAGTTGCGCTTCCCACCTCGACTCCGATGGTCAAGTATGGCGAGAGAGCGGTTTGCGCTCCCGCCGCGCCGAACAGCTTCACGTTGGCCCCAGTCCAGCTTCCGGTGTAATGAACCCGGATGCACTTCTGGATCACCTGACCACCGACGAGCGGGCCATCAGTTCCGCTCACGAACATGGCTGATGCCGCACCCGTGTCCAGGTTCAACGTACCAGCGGACCAATTGTTAGTGCCGTTGGTGGTATTGGCCGAGAAGGCCGCAATGGATGTCTTCAGAATCGTGGCCGAGGAGACGACGACGCCGGATAGCAAAGTTGCCATCACCATCGTCCCCAGGCGACGACCGGATTTCTTGGTGCTCATCGTTTTCCCCTTAGGACTGTTGTGGAAACGGCGGTGCCCTCCTTGGCAAGGCCGCTGGTACTACCTGCCTGATATCGGGCAGGCCGATATCAGGCTGTAGATCCACACGAGGGCTTTAGCATCCTGCCCGGGGAATCACCCCAGTTGGCCTAAAGCGGAGGGTTTGGCTACGAGGAAGCCCAGAGGTGATTGATTGGTTAGGCTGAACGTGGCAGCATCAGGTGCACCGATGGTCCTGACACTTGCCCTCACGTCCCCCCTGCCGCACAGAAGGGTTGACATGCCCCCCGCCTTTTCCTCTGAGCGTGAGCCAATGGATGCTGGCCCCACCGACACAGCATCGTTGGTGGCCGTGCGAACCCTGCCGATACCCACGAGGCGGCGCCGGGGGGCAAGGGTGATGCGCAGCAGCCTTTCCAACCTGCGCAACCAGGCCCAAACATTCCTGCGTAAACCCCCAGTCGTCGCCACAGCAACGGTGGCTGCGGCTGTGGTGACCGAAGTAGGTCTACACCTGCTCACGCAGGGCAAACTAACCCCCAGCAAGGTAGTAACCGGCCAAATGCTCGCCCGAGCTACCCCGCGAACACCCCACGTGGTCAGCACCACAGTGACTGAGGTCCTCACGATCACCAAGAAGATCCACACCACTCGTACCGGCCACTGAGGATCGTGATCGTCGCTGATCCACGGCTAGGCCTTTCAGGCTGCTAAGGTGGAGGTTCACTGTGCGCTGGCCCGACCAGCACTACTGCAATGAGATTCGCTGTGTTTGGTGAGGAGAAACCATGAGCGAACGCGCCTTACGTGGCTCCCGTTTGGGCTCCTCCAGCTATGAGTCTGATGAAGGTGTTGATGTTGTTCCACGTCAACAGATTCCCTACGAATGCGTACAGGGACATCGCTTCAGCGTGCCGTTTTCGATCGAGGCAGAAGTTCCCTCGGTATGGGAGTGCCGCTTTTGTGGTGCAGAAGCCACCATCGCTAACGGCGATGATCCTGAACCCAAACAGTTTAAACCTCCGCGTACCCACTGGGACATGCTGTTGGAACGGCGGGAGGTGGCTGACTTGGAAGATCTCCTCCATGAACGTCTGTCCTTGCTGCGTGCCGAGCGGGAAGCTTTGGCGGCTGCCACCAGTGCTGCAGCGGCCAGGGCTCAAGCCTCCGCTGCGGCAGCACCAGACGATGACGTGAAGTCGGCCAAGAAGCACCCCGCCAAGGCCAAGGGCAAATCGGATAAGACTGAACAGTCTGCAGCTAAGAAAACTGCATCGAGCAAAAAAGCTCCAGAAAAAAAAGCCCCTTCCAGCAAGGAAAAACCGACTCCAGCCCCGGCGGCGAAGAAGAGCACCAAGAAAGCGGAGAGCTAATCGCCTCCGCCGCCACCCCACTATCGCCACCAGCGTCATCAGGTTCACCACTCAGGCACTCAGGGAGGCCCCTTCGGCGGCCTACCTAGGAAAAAGCCTCCGGAGTTTTTTCGGCACCATGGTGCCTTCGATCACCGGGCTTTCGCTCACCTGATGAGGCTGACTGGGGGTCTGCACGGTGGTGGTCTGCACGACAGCCCGGCCTCTGCCGGCCCCGAAGATAGGTAGCAGGAGCCCCAGCAGGCCAAAACGTTTGAACAACACCACTCCAGCCAGTTTTCGCACCACGGGCCGCACCCCGGGCAGCAGCAGCACGAGAGCCAGCACGTCACTGACAATCCCTGGCAGCAGGAGGAGTAGACCCGAGAGGGTCAGCAGCATGTCATCGAGGGCAGTGGGGCCAGGTAAGCGCGCTTCGTGAACATCTGCACGCACGCCGCGCCAACTGCGAGGGCCAAACCTGGTGATCATCTTGATCCCCGCTGCCGCCGCGATCAGCACCCACAGCAGCACCCAGCCGGCTCCCAGCCAGTGGCCCAACATCAGAAGCACTAGGAGCTCCACCAGGGCAAAGACGAGCAGACCGGTGGCTAAAGGAACCAAGAGGGCGGGCATCAGGCGGCCTTCTTGGCGCGGCTGGTTACAGTCTTGATCCGGTCGGCAATCCCCCACTGAGCCACCTTGATCAACGCCTCGGCAATGATGGCCCGGGTCATTTTGCTCGCGCCCTGCTCGCGTTCAACGAACTCGATGGGCACTTCAGCAACGCGCAACCCGGCCCGTGCCGTGCGCCACGTGAGGTCCACCTGGAAGCAGTACCCCTGGGAGCTGACACTGGGCAGGTCCAGTTGGGCCAAGGTAGTGGCGCGGTAGGCGCGGAACCCAGCTGTTGCGTCGCGCACCCCCATACCGAGCAACAACCGCACGTAGAGGTTTGCCCCCCGGGAGAGAACCTCGCGGTGTTTGGGCCAGTTGCGCACACTGCCACCGTGTATCCAACGAGAGCCAATGACCAGGTCGGCTTCAACCAGACGGTCCAACAGACTGCCCAACTGCTCGGGTTGGTGGCTGCCATCGGCATCCATCTCGACCAGCACATCAAAGCCGTGCTGTATCCCCCACTCAAACCCGGCCAGGTAGGCCGCCCCCAGGCCTTGCTTGCCGGGCCGGTGCAGAACGTGAATCATGGGGTCATCCCCCGCGTGCTGATCGGCTAGGGCTCCGGTGCCATCCGGGGAGTTGTCATCAGCCACCAGCACCGCCACATCAGGTTGAGCCTGACGCACCCGCTGAAGGATCATCTCGAGGTTGCTTGACTCGTTGTAGGTGGGAATGATGACCAGCACCTTACCCAGGCCGGGATAGTTCGGGGGCAAGCTGAACTCTGGAGTCTCAGAGGGCAGGGTCACGGGGTGCCTTTCTCGAGCGGGCAATCACCACCAGCGCCAACAAAGCCACCAGCGGGGTGCCAACCAGGATCAGGGGTTGCCCCCACCGGGCTGGCGGACGGTCGTTACTCCACTCCACCGTAGCCACCAAGACCGCCGAGGTAAAAAGGTCGCTGCGTTGTTTAATGACGCCTTCGCGGTTAATCACTGCACTGATGCCGCTGGTGGAAGCCACCAAGACCGGCCGTTGCAGGTGTGCTGCTTGCACTTGGGCAATGACCACCTGTTGGCTGCTCTGGGAGCTGAAACCAAACGTGGCGTTGTTGGTTTGCACCGCTACCGGCCCTGCGCCGGCTGCACCAACATCACGCACGAGGGAGTCGACACTGATCTCAAAGCAGATCAACACCCCCAGAGGCAGTGGTTCTCCCGTCACTGTAGGCAGCCTCAACAGGCCTACGGTGTCGCCAGGAGCAAAGTCGGCCTCCACTAAATCCACTTTGTCGGAGACCCGACGAGCAAGAGATCGTAACGGGATGTATTCAGCGAAAGGCACAGGGTGACGTTTGATGTAGCGCTGAGTGGGGTCAGGCCCCGGCTGACCTGAGGAGGCAGGCCACCACACCAGGCTGGCATTGCGACGGTAAGCACCATCGACCAGCACCGTGCCTACCACTAACGGCACACCCACGGCATCGGCGGCCCTGCTGATTGCTTCGAAAGCCTGCCGGTGGCGAAAGGGGTCAATGTCGGAGGAGTTCTCCGGCCAGATCACTACGTCAGGGCGAGGGTGTTGACCACGCTGGATTGCTGCAGCCAGCTCCATCGTGGCTTGCACGTGGTCATTCAAAACCGCCTGCTGTTGGGCATTGAAGTCCAGCCCCATCCGGGGGACATTGCCCTGCACCACGGCAATGACAGCCCGATGCAGCGGTGGCGAAGGGTTGCTCCCTACGCCCATAACAAGCGGGGCCAGCAGCGCCATCACCAACACGGCCACTGCCTCCAGCCGTAGCCGCCAGTTCCAAGCCATGCAGACCGTAGTCAGCAGGGCCCCCAGGCAGGCCACAAAAGCGCTCAGCCCCACGGTGCCAACCCAACCCACCAATGGCAGCCAACTGACCTCAGCGCTAGCAAAAGCAAAGCGACCCCAGGCCAATCCACCCCATGGCCAGGTGGAGCGCACCTGCTCAACCATCACCCAGCCACCGATAGCTAGCCCCACCCAGGCCACGCTGGTCACCCTGGTCTTCACGCTGCTGCTGGCCCAGGCCAGCAGCAGCGCGTAAGGCATGGTAAAAGCGGCTTGGGAGGTAGCAAGCAGCAGCCACGGCCACGCCCCCACGTAGATACCACTCCACGACAGCAGGGGTATGAAAAAAGCCAGTCCCCAGATCAGGCCCATCAGGGCTGCTACGCGCAGGGGGGCCCTCCAGATCCCCAACTGCAGCCCGGCAAGCCCCAGGGGCAGCAAGAGCCACCACTGACGTGGAGCAAAGGCCAACCAACAGCACGTCCCCCCTGCACCGGCAGCAGCCACACGCAGGGCGAGAAGTTTCATGGGCTTTAGGGTATCCAGCGCTCAAGCCTGGATAGGGAGGGCAGGGAGGGCCGAGCATCCCTTCGTACCGAGCGAGGGTGCACTGGCGGCACACCACCCGTCCGTTGTCTACTGGTTGCTCGGACCCTCCCGCATCACACTCCGCTCGCTTGCCACGAGTGCGCTGAGCTGCGGCAACGCTTCCTGCGCCGGACCTGGCGCGGAGAGAACTCGCAGGGGTTGCTCTCTCATGGCCCGGGTAGTGGTGCACCTGCTCAGCGTGACAAACGGCTGTCCCATGGGGTGGACGTAGACGAAACTACTCAGTTGAGCGCCAGCGTCAAACCTGCTCTGAGCTGCAGTGATAGCACAAAGCTGCAGCTCACAGGCATGGTCAGTCTCGCAGTGCCCAGCGAGAAATTGCGGCGTGTCGAGCAGGCGACACGCCTTCGCCACGGTCAGCGCCGCTTGCACAGGAAGGCACGCTGGAAGCATGGTTGCTCCCCTGCTGGCATTGGACACCCCGACGTTGTATTTTCGCGCCTTCTACGCCCTGCCCCCCACCTTGACAGGATCGCGGGGGCAACCAGCCAACGCGATCCGGGGGCTCCTACAGATGATCACGTGGTTGGTCCAGCAACGACAACCACGCAGTGTCGTGGCAGCGTTGGATGCCGACTGGCGCCCAGCCTTTCGCGTGCAGGCGTTGCCCTCCTATAAAGCCCACCGGGTGGCCGAGCCCGGCTCCTGCACCCCCACCCTCACAGACTGCACCACCGGCGCCGAAGCGGTGCCCGAGCAGCTGGGCGAGCAGGTTGAGGCCATAGCCACGTTGCTGCCGGCACTGGGGATCGACTGCTTCGGGGTAGCCGGGTTTGAAGCCGATGATGTGCTCGCCAGCATTGCCGCCCAGTACGGCCGCAAAAACGCACCGGTGGAGGTGGTCACCGGCGATCGGGACCTCTATCAGGTCGTCAACGATGCAGCGGGAGTGCGGGTGCTGTCTGTGACCAAAGGAGTGGCCCACTACGAGGTGATCGACGAGGCTAGCTTGTGTCAACGCTACGGAATACCCCCGGGTTGCTACGTGCCTTTTGCTGTGCTGCGCGGCGATCCCAGCGACGGGCTGCCCGGGGTGACCGGGATCGGGGAGAAGACCGCCGCTCGTCTGCTGAGCACCTACGGGGGGCTACCCCAGCTGTTGGAGGCGGCCCGCGTTGGTGATGCTGGCCTGACAGCCCGGGTGCGTTCCAGTCTGCTGCAGGCCCGCGATTACCTCGACGCGGCCGTGGTGGTCACCACCACAGTCACTGACGTGCCCTTGCCGGGTCTACGTCTGGGCTTACCCAGCCAGCCGGTTGCTCCCAACGTGGTGGAGCAGCTAGCCGCCGAGTGGAACCTGGGCAGCGTCCTGACCAACCTTCAAGCCGCCCTCTCCGACACCGCACCGTGAGGGCTAGGGCTGGGTGCGCGCCAGGCGCAAACGGGGGCGCACGAAAGTAGGCAGCTCCGGTTGATCCAGGCCCAGCAGGTTAGCCAGGCAAATCGCGTCAAAGGGAGCGCGCGCATTGGTGTCAGTAGCAAAGACCACCACCACCTGAGCAAGTGGCTGGGCGGAACTCACACGTTGCACCCACTGAGCGATTCGGCGCAAGGAGGCCTCGTCATAACCGCCGGAAGGCTCACCCACTTCACGGACCAGCCGAGGTCGTGGCACCGTCGATGCCACACTGCGCTGCGGGCCGGGAAGGCGCACATAGTGCAGCGCGCTTGAGGGAGCTATCTCATCGACCAAGGGGTGGCTGTTCACCACAGCCACCCCAGCCTGAGCTAACACCTGCGCAGCAGCAGGATCCAGCTGACCGGCGCGCTGGCAGGCTAAGGCGTAGCGAACAGGACGCGGCTGATCAGTGACAGTCCACGTGCGGCCCCGTAGACGCAGATCGTGGTGGCGCGCCAAGTCAGCCGCAGCGTGGGTGTCGGTGGGAAGTTGGGCGATGAACTGCTCACACCGATGCTGGTCCACGTGCAAGTCAGCTGGTAGTTGCCACACGATCGGGCCCAGCTTTTCGCGCAGAGCCAACACTCCAGAGGCGAAGAAGTTTGCCAGGGCAGTGGTGCTGGCTTGCAACCCTCGCTCGTGGGTGATGAAACGTGGGCCTTGCACGCTGAACTGGAACGTCGGTGGGGTGGCCTCATACCAGGCATGAAAGGCGCTGGGGCGTTGGATGGCATAAAACGTGCTGGTGATCTCCACGGTGGTGAGCCGGTGGGCGGCGTAGGCCAGCTCATAACGTGCAGCTAAGCCTGAGGGGTAGAAGTTGCCCCGCCAGCTGTGGTGGGTCCATCCCGACATGCCCACCCGCACCCTCTCACCGTTGGCAGAGTCCTGGCTTGACTGGTTGAAGCTGGGGTCTGGGTCGGCCAGTTGGTCGATGGAGTCGGGCGGGGCGGGGCATGCTGAAGCGGGGACTGCCTGTACAGCCCCCCCACGCCGACGCCGAGCTCGCCCGCTCACAGACCCAGCTTGCCTTTCAAACCTCCCAGCAGCCCTGAGGCGCTGCCCATCAAGTCATCAGGGTTGACTCCAACCTTCTCCAGCAGGTCGCGGTGCTGCTGCGGGTCAACCTGATCAGGAAGATGCTGTTGAGCCTGCTCGGCCAAACCGTCGTGACCTTGGGAGCGTAAAAACTGCACCACGCTGTCTTTAGGGATCTGCATGAGTCTGCTCGACCTCTCTGTTGATGGCCTCCCCCGGGCAGGGTGACTGCCCTCCATAGTGAGCGAAGAACGCACCACGATCAATCAGGCGCACCCAAGAAATTCCCGTCGGCCTGAGTTCGCAGGGTGAACCAAGGCTGACTTTCAGCACCATTCGGTTGCCTCAGCCAGGGGGCGGAGGTTTAGTCGGAGGGGTCGGCGTAGGTGACTATGCCGCGGCGGATGGCTTGAATGGCGGCGGAGGCGGTGGCTGCGACCGAAGCTACCCCAGCGGGAGTACCAGCCGCCTTGCCACTGGTATCAGCAGCACAGGCAGCCACCATCTGGTCCAGCACGTCGATGATCTGCTTGATCCAACGGAGGAAGTCCCCCGGCTGCAGATCAACCTGCTCTAACACATCGGCCAGATCATCGCCTTGCGCCCAGGCCCAGGCTGCAGCGGCGAAGCCGAAATCCGGTTCAGGCAGCACGGCCAGACCCTGGGCGGCCTCCTGCTCGTGCAGATACCTCCAGACGGCCAAGGTGTCAATCAGGGCTTGGCGGGCCAGGCCCGCTGGTAGATGCAACCCCTCTGACTGCCCGGCAGGCCCCTGCTCGCGACGAGACTGGTACACCATCCCGGATACGCACGCGACCAGGGCAGCAGGCTCCAACCCCAGCCAGGTGCCCTGGCGCAAGCAGTGTGCCACCAACAGGTCCCGTTCGCCATACAGGCGAGCCAGGCGGGCTCCTTCGGCGCTGACCTGCACCCGCTCTGCCCGCGTCTGCACGTAGCCCAACTGCTCCAGCAAGGCGCAAATCCGGTCAAACCGTCGAGCAATACTGCCCGTGTCGCGGTTCATGCGTTGGGTGAGGGAGTCGATCTGCTGGTGCAGCGTGTGGTAGCGCTTGATGAGGGCGAGGTGCTCGCGCCGATGCCGGCAGCGGTGGCAGCGGTGCGCCCGTACCTGGTCAAGCAGCTCCTTCACGGTGTGGTCGCTGCTCTCCTGCGGTGCTGGCTCATGCCGCTGTGCAGGAGGAGGGCGTAGACCGCTGGCGCGCAGCGTGGAGGCCAAGTCGCGGCGCTGGGCGGGGTTTCGGGGGTTAGCGTGGCGCGGCACCCGTACCCGACCCACGACCTGCACCTGCTGCCCCACATCAACCTGGCTGATTCGCCGCGCCTGCCGACCAGCAGTGACCACCAGAGGTCGAGCGGGCTGGTCCGGGTGGGGGTCAGCTGGGGTCACCACCACCGCCAAGCCGGGCCTACGTCCCGCAGACAACACCACCACATCACCGATGCGAAGCGCGCGCAGCCCGGCCTCCACGTCGGTGCGGGTGAGGGCGTGTGCGGCACGGCTGGCCTGTTGGTCGGCTCGTTGCCACTTCTGGTAGAGCTGGGCATACTCCACCAAGTCTTGGGTCCCGCAGGCCGCATCCCCAGGCGCGGGGCAGCGCAGCTGGCTGCGGGCAGTCTCTGCCTGGGCACGTAATTTCTTGACCGTGGTCGCCAGCCCTACCACCTGCTGATCGGCCTGGAACTGGGCGAAGGAGGTCTCCAATAATTGCCGCGCCTGTTCAAAACTCAACCGAGCCAGGAGGTTGACGGCCATGTTGTAGGTGGGAGCAAAGCTGGAGCGCAGTGGATAGGTCCGGGTGGAGGCCAACCCGGCCACTGCCTGAGGGGAAACTCCCGGTGACCACTGCACCACCGCGTGGCCCTCAATGTCGATGCCGCGTCGCCCCGCCCGGCCTGTGAGCTGGGTGTACTCCCCTGGTGTGAGGTCCAGATGCTCCTGGCCGTTGAACTTCACCAACCGCTCCAGCACCACACTGCGTGCGGGCATGTTGATACCTAGCGCCAAAGTTTCGGTGGCGAATACCACCTGAATAAGGCCCTGGGTGAACAGTTGCTCCACGACTTGCTTGAAGACCGGAAGCATCCCCGCATGGTGGCAGGCAACCCCGCGTTGCAACGCCTCCAACCATGGCTCATAACCCAACACCAAGCGTTCGGGGCCGGACAGCCAGTCAGTGTGCTCGCGCACCAAGGCGGTGATGCGCTGGGCCTGTTCGGTGGAGGTCAGACGCACACCTGCGGCCACACACTGGCGCACGGCGTTATCGCAGCCGGCGCGGGAGAAGATGAACACGATCGCCGGCAGCAGCCCGTGCCGGTCCAGCAGATCCACCGTGGTGGCGCGACCCGGAGGTCGGGTGGCGGCATTGGACCAGAAGCCTGCCCGGGAACCTCCAGCATCGCGCCGGCGCGAAGGTGAACGATGGGGTTGGTCTGCCCCAGCGCGGTGTTCCAGACCGGCCACCACCTCCAGCAGGTGAGGGTTGACTGCGGGGATTGCCCCTGCCGGCGGTGTGCCTTCAACACCGCCCTGCTCAGCACTAAACAGGTCGTAGAGCTGGCGACCTACCTGAAGGTGCTGCCACAGCGGCACCGGCCGGTGCTCCTCCACCACGGTGGCCACCTGGCCGCGCACGCTTTCCAGCCAAGCACCAAACTCCTCCACGTTGCTGACCGTGGCCGACAAGGCTGCCACCTGCACCGACTCGGGCAGGTGCACGATGACTTCCTCCCATACCGCTCCCCGGCTGCGATCAGCCAGATAGTGCACCTCGTCCATGACCACAAAACCCAGTCCAGCCAACGTGGGAGTGTTTTCGTAGAGCATGTTGCGCAGCACCTCAGTGGTCATCACCACTACGGCAGCCTCACCGTTGATGCTGTTATCGCCTGTCAGCAGACCCACACGATCGGGGCCGTAGCGGCGGAGCAGGTCATGGTATTTCTGGTTGGACAGCGCCTTAATCGGGGTGGTGTAGAAGCATTTACGTCCCTGCTCCAACGCCAGATGCACGGCAAACTCCCCCACCAGGGTTTTACCTGAGCCTGTGGGAGCGGCCACCAACACCTGCTGGCCTTGGGCTAGCGCCTGGCAGGCCTGGGTCTGGAACTGGTCGAAGCCAAAGTCGTAGAGCGCGGCAAAGCGCCCCAGCGGGGTCTGTGCGCGCTGCTGGGCGGCTGCGTAGCGCTGGGAGGGGGTGGACACGGGTATCAGGCTAATGTGCTGCTGATGATATGGATTCAACGGCGAGTCGCCCTTACCCTCACTGCGGTGCTGGCCCTGGTGGCGGTGGTGATCGGCGGGTACTGGGTGTCCCACTCTCCTCGGGGCGCTACGGTCCGGCCCACCCCGACCGAAACTGCCCAGCAGCTACCCCCACAGCTGCCCTCCACCGTGCAGAGCTTTCCGACCTCGGGCTCGGTTTCGCCGGTCTCTGCCTCCGCGCCCAGCACCTCCACCGCTGCCCCCTCCGGTCCCCCGGACACCTCGGTTCAGGCCCCGAGGCAGACGGCGACCGCGCCCACGGACAGCTCTCACAAACCGTTTTTAGGCCAGGAACGGCCTTTTGCTCCCGGTTCAGTGTGGAACACCCCCACCCGGACCTCCACCCGGTGGTATGACCTGGACCTGTTGCATCGCACCGCCAAGGGCGAACAGCGGATGTACTGGATGGGGCGGGCGGTGTCGATCTTCTACGCTCGCCCGACCGACCCGGTATGGACGCTGAAGCTGCCCGCGTCCAATGAGTGGGCAGCCTGCAATCGCCCTGCCCAGGCGGCGAAAACAGTGCAGGTGCGCGCTCCTGCCGGGGTGGGTCCCGCGCCGAACAATGGGGGTGACAACGTGGTGGTGTTGGTGGATGGCACGCGCTACTACGAAATCTGGCTGACCACCGTGGACCGGACTCAGCGCACGATCACCGGGAAAGGCTGGGGTGAAGGTGATATTCGCACCGGCAGCGGTATTGGGACCTCCACCACGCATGCGGGGGTGCGTGCGTCCAACTTTTCCTGGGCGGCCGGGGCCATCACCGGCCATGACGTCAAACAGGGCAGGATCGACCACGCGTTGGCCATTGAACTGCCCTACGACATGCTCGATGGCCGGGGAGCTCCCGTACCCCCCTTCATTCCCCCTGCCACCTGCGGTGATAACGGGGGATGGAAAGGACCAATCAAAAGCGGCAGCAAAATTGGCATCCCGGCTGGGGTGGCTCAACCGGCAGGTCTGACCGCGATGGGCTCGATGGTGTTCCACGCGCTGCAGAAATACGGTGCCTACGTGGGTGACTTCGTGGGCGGCCAATGGCCCTTTTTCGTCGCCGATGCCAACACTGTCACCAATGCGCAGACCAGACCCTTTTACGCCACGTGGGAATACAACATGAAAGCCGACTATCAAAAGCTTGAGGGCCTGCTGCGGGTAGCGGATTACCAGCCATAATCACATCGGCAGACGTTTCGCTCGACCACGATCATGCAACGCGCAGATCAGCCAGGCCACGCTCAGCAACACCAGCATCGGCAGCGCCACTGCCATCATTGTCAACGGATCCCCCGTGGGGGTAGCGATGGCTGCAAAGAGGAACACTCCCATCACCACCACGCGCCACCATCGGCGCAATGCCGCCGCTGGCAACACTGCTATCGCATTGAGACCCACGATGATCACAGGGCTGACGAAGGCCACACCAAACACCACGCCCAATTGCAGGGTCAGACTCAGGTAGCTGGAGTAGTCGGCAAGAAACGCCACATTCTCAGGAGTGAAACTGGCCAACACCGCCACTGCGCTTGGCAGCATCCAGTAACACAACGCTAGGCCAGCGATAAACAGCGGCAACGCCGCCGCGACAAAGCTCAGTGCGCGGCGTCGCTCGTGTCGGTGCAGGCCAGGGGCCAAAAAACCCCACAGCTGGTACAGCCACACTGGCGCGGCCATGATCACCGCCGTGGCCAGCGCCACCTTGACCTGCACGGTGAAGGGAGCCAACAGACTGCCTGTGATCACCAATGGGCCGCACTGACCTCCGGTGATCTGCAGGGTATGGATGTCACACAGCGGGGCGGTAAGAAACCGCGATAAGGGCTCGAAGGCCCAAAACCCCACGATCAGACCAGGCAACAGACTGATCAGGCAGATGATCACTCTCCGCCGAAGCTCCTTCAGGTGTTCGGTAAGCGGCATGACCGCGTCGGGGTTGGGGAGGCGGTTTCGGCGCCGCTTAACCGGTGGGAGCATTGCCTGAGGGTGTGGAGGGAGGCGGTTTCTCCTGCCCTGGATGATCTTTGCCGGAGGTCTCCTCCTTAAGGATGCGCAGGGAGCGCCCCATCCCCCGCGCCAACTCCGGCAATTTGGCCGAGCCGAAGAGCAGCAGCACGATCAGTAGCAGGATCAACCACTCCCAACCTTGAGGTGGGCGCATGATCGGCTCCTTTCCGAGTGGGGCGGGCACGATGTTGCGCCCAGTCTAAGCGCCACCCTGGTGCACGCAGCGATCAGCCAGTGCGACAAGACCGCTGAGGCATACTATGGCGGTGACTTCTCAGCGTGACGCCAATGATGCACCCACGAACTTGACCCGTTTTGCCTGGCTGGCTATTGCTGCCGCCCTGGCCACGATTGCTCTGAAAACGGGGGCTTGGTGGCTCACCGGATCGGTGGGGTTGCTCTCTGACGCTGCAGAATCCGTGGTCAACCTGGTGGCTGCAGTGGTGGCCTTAATCGCCTTACATGTGGCCTCCCAGCCGGCAGACCACAACCACCAGTTCGGGCACACCAAGGCGGAGTACTTCTCTGCGGCTGCCGAGGGGCAAATGATCCTGGTTGCCGCAGCCGTGATCATGTGGACAGCAGTGGAACGCTTTCTGCACCCACAGCCTCTCGAAAACGTCGGTACCGGGCTGGTCGTTTCGGTGATTGCCTCGGTGATCAATGCAGCGGTGGCCTGGGTGCTAATCCGTGCTGGTCGCCAGCATCGCTCCCTGGCCCTGAAAGCTGACGGTAAGCATCTGCTCACCGATGTGTGGACCTCAGTGGGGGTAGTCGTTGGAGTCCTGCTGGTGGCGGCAACCGGCATCCAGCGGCTAGACCCCATCATTGCCTTTTGTGTTGGCGTCAACATCATCATCACTGGTTGGCACCTGCTGCACGAGTCCGCTGCAGGTCTGATGGATTCCACGCTCAGTGCGGAGGAATCGCGTGATATTGCTACCTTTTTAGAACAATTCGTCAGCCCGCAGGTGCATCTGCATGCCCTGCGTACCCGTGTATCGGGGCGGCAGCGTTTTGCTGAGCTGCATGTGTTGGTTCCCGGCCAGTGGAGTGTCCAGCAAGGCCATGACTTGGTGGAGCGGATCGAAACTGGAGTACACGCGCAATTTGATGATCTGCATTTGAGCTGCCATCTCGAACCGCTGGAAGATCCCCGCTCTTACGGTGACTATGCCAACCAAGTGCCCATTCACAACCCCCACCACCCCGAGGGCAAGGACTAGCTCCAGACGCACTACGGGCCACCCCTCACCTGTGTGAGCAATGGCCCGCGTGTCATAGAGCGTATGTGGTTTTGTCGGTAGTTGTGATGTTTTGCCATGACGTACTGCACTGTTTTTCTGGTTCCGTCTTGGTCTTGCCCGGCGGGCGGGCTTACACAGCAAGAGCTGCAGCAAAATCTTCCACACCCTCCAGAGCCAGCACGAAATCCAGCACGTCGTCGTAGGTGATGGCGGGTCCGCCACGCTCCTCGAACACCTCGGCGGGGATTTCCCACATGAAGGCATCCACCCCTCCGGTAATGAGCAGAGAGATGATCTCCTCATCGGCAGGTTTACGGATCTCATCGTTGCACTGGGTGCACACAAAGGCGTAGTACGACCACTCCATGCGGTTGCAGATCACCAAACGCACCTGGGCGGGAGTCAGGTCCACGTCGCCGCAGCAGGGGCAGGAAGCCTTAATGGTGGTCATGGCGTACTCCTTGGACACTTGCGCGCCGTTTCAGCCGGCGGGGGGGATTCAGTGCGTCACGTTCGGTGACAAGACAGCGTTCGGCACTGCCGGCAACTGACTTAAGCCCCTGCCCTGGGGATAGGTCCGACCTGCTCATGGACCTCAAGCCGAACCTGAGAATAAATCCATAAACCCCGCGATGAGAGTTAGTAACGATCGCGCCTAGGAGTCCAGTCGCCGTCTGGTTTCTCCGCCATCCAGACCAGATTTTTTAGATGAACCTTCAATAGAGGTTGAGATATTTTTTTCAACTCTCACGTTAGACATTCAGGATTGGGCGGCACGGTACGACACACCCGAGTTATGTGGGAGGTTTTAGCTCGCTCTAGAAGTAGGCGCAGCATGGATCCCCAGCGCGGCTTGCGCGTGATCCCTGACCTGTTGTGCCAACCAGGGGGGAGCCACTACCACGGCATCACGACCCATGCGCAGCGCCAAGCCGATCACCCACTCAACATCAGGGGTGCGCAGGGTAATCCGCTGCCTACCCTGCCCTAACTCTTGGTCCACAGTCGCGTTGTAGTAGTCAATCATCCATTGCGCGTGGGGGGTGATCTCCACAGCGACCACCACATCGTCTGCCTTGCTGGCATACACCGTGCTGGGCAACTGGGTAGGTGGGGCGCTCTGCGGCACCTGACGATGGAGCTGAGTCAAGGTGGCGCTGATGATGCGATCCGTGCGAAACGTCCGCAGCTCCCCGGAGTCATGGCACCACGCCTGCACGTAGTAACGACCCTTCACTGCCTCCACCGTGAGGGGGTCAATGTGGCGGGTGCTTACACTGTCACGACGAGGACTGTGATACTCGATGAGCAGCTGACGCTGCTGGGCCAAGGCCTGCCCAATCGTGGCCAACAAAGGCGCCTGAGAATCCTCTACCACCGTCAACGCCTGAGCTGCAGAGTCCACCGCTGCGCCCACCCCTGCAGCTTGAGCTAGCTTGTCCATCAAGATGTGGACCACACTGGTAGGAGCGGAGCTGGCCGGACCCACCAACGGGGCGCTGGTGAGCACCTTGAGGCCCATGAGTAACGCTAAAGCTTCGTCGGGGCGTAGGCGCAGAGGTCGGGCTATGGCCTCGGCGTTGGAGAGGTGGATGACTCCACCCTCCACACTGACGTCGATGAGATCGTCGGGCAGGTGCCCGGGCAGGCCACAAACAAAGAGCAACTGCAGGTCATCGAGCAAGCTGGCCTGGCTGATCCCGAAGTCGCTGGCAGCGCTAGCCACCGGCACCCCTGGGTGGGCCTGCAAGTAGGGCACCAGAGCCAGTAACCGCTCCAACCTGCTGATCGCGGTACTCATACGCCCACCACCTGGTTGGCATGCTGAACCACCAAGGGGATCAACTCCACAGGTTCGACCACACGAGCCTGGCCGGCAAGCCCGACAACTTGTCCGACCAACTGCGCCGTATCGACGTAATCGATCACCACTTCATCCCAAGGGGGGCAGTCAGGCTCTCCCGTCGCGACCGAGTAGACGCCCGCAGTGATCGCCCGGGCGAAGCGGCGGAAGTAGTGGCCCACGCCGGGAGCCACCGCCAGGATGGCGCTGCTGCGAGGGGTGGCTGGGCTGGCGGAAGCCACCTCTGCAGCCAGATCCATCTCGGCGGGAATCTCATACTGCTGGGGCTGACCCAGCGTCTCAACCGGGGGCTCGAGACGACCGAGGCGAAACACCCGCCGCTGCCCCCGATCCACATCATGGCCCACTAGGTACCATCGACCTCGACGAGCCACCAACCCCCATGGCTGCACGTGGCGACCCTGGGCCTGCTCTTGCCCCTGCTTGCGGTAGGCAAAGCGCACGGCTTGGCGGGCAGTTACCGCCTGGGCCAGGCTGGCCAGAACCTGCGGATCCATCTCGCTGCTGCCTGCCCCGCCCATCTGGGGTAACCCAGCCCACCATTGCAGGTCCACCTGCTCTGCCTCATCGGCGTCAGGCTCGGGCTGCGCTGGCTGCACCTGGGTCCGTAGTTTGAGCATCGCACGTTGAGCGTCGGACTCCAACGCGCTGTGCTGCCACGCGCGTGAAGCTAACTCCAGCAAAGCCCATTCATGGGTGGTCAGGCTGATCTGCGGCAGCGCGTAAGCATCGCGGGGAATGCGATAGCCCACTTCATCGTCGAAGAGCACACTGTTGAGCCCGGTCTGGACCGGCACCCCCATGCTGCGCAACTGTTCCTTGTCGCGCTCAAACGCACGGGCGAAGGCTTCGGGCCCCTCGGGGTAGCCGGGTACTGCCTCCCGGATGGCCTCCTTGCTCAGGTAGCGCCGGGTGGAGAGCAAGCACAGCACTAAGTTGAGCAACCGCTCGGTTTTCGCCCGCGACATACGCCCACCCTAACCCGGCACGGGGCTTCAACTGGGCAGGCTCACATGCTCTCGATGAGTTTGTCGACACGCTCATCAACGTGTTTAAAGGGGTCTTTACACAGCACCGTGCGTTGGGCCTGATCGTTGAGTTTGAGGTGTACCCAGTCCACGGTGAAGTCGCGTCTGCGTTCCTGAGCAGCACGGATGAACTGCCCACGAAGCCGAGCCCGGGTGGTTGAGGGGGGCTCCTGCTTGGCCTGCTCGATGGCCTGGTCGTTGACTACCCGCTCGACCAGCCCCTTGGCCTGCATGACCATGAACAGGCCTCGACCCGGCACAATGTCGTGGTAGGCCAAGTCGAGGTGTTGCACCCGAACGTGGTCCAGGTCGAGGCCGTGTTTGCGCTGGTAACGCTGGATCATGTGCAGCTTGATCACCCAGTCGATTTCGCGTCCTACCAGGCTTAAATCCTCGGCCTGCACCGCCTCGAGGGTGCGCTGCCACAGGTCCAACACCCGCGCGGTGATCGGGTCGCGGTTCAATTCATGACGATGGGCGAACTGATGCACCGCCGCGAAATATTCCTGCTGGATCGCCAGCGCGTTGAGCTGGCGGCCGTTGGCCAGGCGCACCTGCGCCCTGCCGGTCAAGTCATGGCTGATGTCTCGGATGGCCCGGATCGGGTTCTCCAGAGTCATATCACGCATCGTGACACCCTGCTCCACCATGCGCAGCAGCAGATCCACTGAGCCAACCTTGAGTAACGCTGTGGTCTCACTCATGGTGGAGTCGCCCACAATGACGTGCAGCCGGCGGTACTTTTCGGCATCGGCGTGGGGCTCATCGCGGGTGTTGATGATGGGCCGGCTGCGGGTGGTGGCGGAGGAGACCCCTTCCCACATGTGCTCAGCGCGCTGACTGAGGCAATAGATCGCCCCTCGGGGAGTTTGCAGCACCTTGCCGGCCCCGGCAATGAGTTGGCGGGTCACCAGGAAAGGCAGGAGCACCTCAGCCAAACGGCTGAACTCCCCCTGTCGATCAATGAGGTAGTTCTCATGACAGCCGTAAGAGTTCCCTGCTGAGTCGGTGTTGTTCTTGAACAGGTAGACCTGCCCATCGATGCCTTCATCGGCTAGTCGCGACTGCGCGTCGATGATCAGATCATTGAGGATGGCCTCCCCCGCCTTGTCGTGCACGATGAGCTGGTCGAGGCTGTCACATTCAGGCGTGGCGTACTCCGGATGCGAGCCGACATCCAGGTAGAGGCGAGCTCCGTTGGTGAGAAACACGTTGCTGCTACGCCCCCACGACACCACCCGTCGAAACAGGTAGCGAGCAATCTCATCGGGCGACAGCCGCCGCTGCCCCGCGAATGTACAGGTCACCCCATACTCGTTCTCCAACCCAAAGATGCGCCGGTCCATGGGCCAACCGTAGTGGGCAGGTGTGACATTTCCCACAGCGGTGGCGCAAGCGGGGGCAACCCTCAACACGCCGAAGCAGATCTTCCGGTTTTCTACACGGATGTGAGAGGCTGTGGGGTAGCTCAGAGGCTTCAACCTGCAAGGAGTTCGCCCGTGGATGCACCAGGCAGTTCTGCAGCAATACCACTTCCATTACAGGGGTCCGACAGCGATGCTCGCTTACAGCAATTGGGGATTTCCCCTCAACGCCTTGCTGATGCTCTGGATAGAGGTGAGAGTGCTGCACGCGAGGCTGATGTCTTTCACCCCGTGACTGCGGCAGGAACCGCTCGGTGGATGGAAACGGTGCACACCCTCAGAGCAGGACTAGTCCTCGACGGGTGGAGCACCAACGACGAGCGCAACGCTCCCCGGATCATCGACCCCAACGGGCGAGTCGCGATCTTGCCAGTGCATGGCAACGCTGCAACAGGTGTGGCTGATCAAACACCGAAAACCGCTCGGGCGCGGGGGCCGGTGACCTCACGCGCGGTGCAAATTACCGGCCAATTGGAGTTGGCGCTGGATCTGCGCACGCTGATCAGCCAACCAACAGGTGAAAACCGAGGTGAGCTAGCAACTTGGTTTCTGCTCTACCACCGTAGCGCCAACGATGGGTTGCGGGCAGAGTTGTCGCTTCCTATAGAGGTTAATGATCAGAATGTCGTCGTGGGTTGGAAAGAGCGCATCCTGTTGCCCCCACGAACGTATGACGCTTATCAGGTGATTCCTCGGGATGCTGGTGGTGACGATGACAGCTTTGACTTCCCTGTCGCCGCCCACTGAGGGCCGCCTTCACGCCGGGCGGATCGTGCTGGCCAGACGCAAGTGCGGATTGACCCAAACCCAGGTGGCTGCCCGGTTGGGGGTGACTAGTCGCACCCTGCACGAGTACGAGACTGATGGGGCTCCGGCCGGGCGTGCCGACGAACTCGCCGCAGCACTGCAGGTGCGGGCGTGGTTCTTCTCCTTGCCAGAGCCGGTGACCCTGGCTCCAGAACAGGGTTTTTTTCGTGCACGTCGACGTGCTACCGCAGCTCAACTGGCCAGCGCCAGAGCACATGCGGTACTCGGGGCACAACTCTACGAGTGGATCACTACACGTTTCGCGTTACCGAAGTTGGACTTGCCGCAGTTGGACGGCGAAGACCCACAGACCGCTGCCCAAACCGTTCGGGCCTTATGGGGGCTGACCGAAAAACCCCTGCCCCACCTGGTGAAGTTGAGTGAAGCGCACGGGGTGCGAGTGTTGAGCCTACCCCCCAGCGCCGAGGCGGTGGACGCCTTCAGCATGTGGCTAGACGCCAACGCGTACGTCCTGGCATCAACTGCCAAATCGGCTGAACATGCCCGGTTCGACCTGGCCCATGAACTGGGGCATTTAGTGATGCATGGAGCCGTGGCCAGTTCCGGCGAGCCACACTTGAGCCAGAATCTGGAACGCGAGGCCAACGCTTTCGCAGCTGCTTTATTGATGCCCGCCGCCGCAGTGTTGGCCTACGCGGGACGGGAACCGGGTGTACCCCAGATTCTGCGCTTACGCGAATATTTTCGAGTGTCCGCATTGGCGATGACCAGGCGTTTGCATGAGTTGGGACGCCTCAGTGATTGGGGATATCGCAGCAACTGCACGCACCTGGCAAGGCGCGGTTACTCCCATGAGGAGCCTGGGGGTATCACCCGCGAACGCTCCCGGGTGTTTGCTCAGGTGTTCAGGCTGCTGCGCGAACAGGGCTACGGTCCAACCAGCATGGGCGACGATCTGGGGCTACTACCCGCCGATGTGCATGCCCTGACCTTCGGGCAGCTCGCCGTGCCCGTGGAGGGTGGGGGGCAGAGCGTACCCTCCACCCCTGCCACCAAACCCTGCCTGAGCGTGGTGTGAGCCTCTGCTGTTGTCAACCTGACCTGTGCCTGTCCTGCTCTGGCGGGTTTGCGATTTTCGGGACATCCAGGACCCGCCGGTCCATGAGAGCTACTGCTCCTGCTCCGGGTGGGGGCCGGGGGGTTCGTGAGAGCCTCCGGCGAGGCTGGTTTGCTGGTCGGGGGGCAGGGTGCCTGCTTCGAGCAGTTGTGCCAGGGCGGCGGCGGTGAAGCGGCGGAACTTGCGGCGCGGGCGGGTGCGGTCGAGGATGGCCACCTCCAGCTGGTCAGCGTTAAGCTCACGCGGGCCACTACCCCCCTCGGTGCTGGGCTGACCAGCCAGGCCGTCAATGGCCAGACGCAGAGCCGCGACCAGGTCCATGCCCTGCTGGTAACGGGCGTTGAGGACCCCGGCCACGGCCTCGGCCTGGCCGCCCATGCACACATAGCGGCGCTCATCGGCCACCGAACCGTCGTAGGTCAGGCGATAGAGCTGGTCTTCCTCGGGGGTGGAACCCACCTCAGCAACCACAATCTCCACCTCGTAGGGCTTTTCGCCGGGGCCGGAGAAAATCGCCCCCAACGTTTGGGCGTAAGCGTTGGCCAGCCATCGCCCGGTGACATCGCGCCGGTCAAAGGAGTACCCGCGCAGATCGGCCAGGCGAACGCCTGCCACCCGTAGGTTTTCAAACTCGTTGTATTTGCCCACAGCAGCAAAACCAATGCAGTCATAGATTTCGCTGATTTTGTGGAGGGCTCGGGAGGGATTTTCGGCAACAAACACGATGCCATCGGCGTAGGTGAGCACCACCACACTGCGACCCCTGGCGATGCCTTTACGGGCATAGTCGGCCCGATCTTTCATTAACTGCTCGGGTGAGACGTAAAACGGGGTGGTCACCAGCGTCCTACTTTCCTAGGGTTTCCAACGTTGTCACTCCACGGGAGCTTGCGGGCCGCCGGGGCGCTGCATGCGTCCAGCCAACACTGCCTGCACATGCTCGCCCACCTCAGCTTCGGAGAACTTGCGATACCCCTGGGCGGTGACCACAGCCACCACCGGGTAAATGCGACGAGTCACATCGGGGCCTCCCGTGGCAGAGTCGTCATCAGCGGCGTCGTAGAGGGCCTGGATCGCCGCGCGAACCGCGTCGGTTTGGCTGAAATCATCACGCCACAGCTTCTTCAGCGCCGCTTTGGCAAACAGCGACCCGGAGCCCACGCTGGCGTAATGCTCTACCTCATAAGTGCCCCCGACAGTGTCGTAGCTGAAGATCCGCCCCCGTGTCTTATCGGTGTCAAAACCAGCAAACAGCGGGACCACGACCAACCCCTGTAAAGCAAAACCCAAATTGGAGCGGATCATTGTGGCTAGTTTGTTGGCCTTACCGTCGAGGGAGAGCATGGTGCCCTCCAGCTTTTCGTAGTGCTCCAGTTCCACCTGAAACAGCCGCACCATTTCAATGGCAAGCCCCGCAGTGCCGGCAATACCCACGGCGGAAAACTCATCCCCGTGGAAAACTTTCTCTATGTCGCGTTGGGCGATCAAGTTGCCCATCGTGGCACGGCGATCGCCAGCCATCACCACTCCTTGGGGAAACACCCCCGCCACAATCGTGGTGCCATGGCGCATGTCGGCCAGGGGAGCAGCCTCCCCCACGGGGCGGATCAGCTCCGGTGCTGCCAGACCGAGGAACTCGCTAAATGAACCGAGACCCGGCGTGTGAAATGCAGCCGGCAGGCGCCCGCCCGCTATCGGCCCGCAGCCTGGGAGCTCCATGGCTACTGCCCACCTTTCTGCACAAACCCGCGGACAAACTCCTCGGCGTTTTCCTCCAATGCCTCATCGATATCGTCCAGGATTGCGTCGATATCCTCGTCCAGCTTTTCTTTACGCGCCGCCACCTCCGAGGCAGTGTCTTCTCGCTGCTGATCGACATCTTCCTCCGCTTGAGTGACCTTCCTCTGGCCCCCACCACTGTCACGACTAGCCACCGGCTTCTCCTTTACGTCATCGCGTGCATCCTTGGCTGACATACCTGCCTTCACCCTATCCAGGGGCTAGGACAAAACCGCAGTCAGCCTGGTTGAACCGTCAAAGCGGCAACCAATTGCTCTGCGGTGTCGCAGCGATCCAAGAGCGCTTGCACGTGGGCTTTGGTGCCACGCAGAGGTTCGCGCATAGGAATGCGTTGCAGAGCATGGGTGCCGGGCAGCTCCACGATCAGGGAATCCCAACTGGCAGCGGTGATCGCGTAACCATACTTGCGCAAACACTGTCCGCGAAACCATGCCCGGGTATCTTCAGGAGGGGTGAGCACCGCCTGGGCCACTTGAACGTGGCTGAGTAGCCGCCGCATCCTGCCGGAGGCCACCAGCCGGTTGTAAAGGCCCTTGTCAGGGCGCACATCGCTGTACTGCAGGTCGACCAAGGCCAGGCGCGGATGCTCCCACCCCAAGCCATCGCGGTCGCGGTAACCCTGCAGCAACTTCAGCTTGGCCACCCAGTCCAACTGATCGGCCAGGCGCATCGGGTCGCTAGCCAGGGCATCCAGAGTGTGCTCCCAACGGGTCAGCACGTCCTCAGTGTGAGGGTCTAACCTCGAGCCATAGCGGTGGTGAGCATAGGCGCGCGCGTGCTCTGCGTAGAGCATCTGTATCTGCACGGCACTCATGCGACGGCCATCGCGCAGCCTGACCAGCAACCTCACTGTGGGGTCGTGGGAGATCTCGTGTAGCGCCTGGACCGGCGTCTCAACCTCTAGGTGTACTTGATGCTGATCCAGCCAGCCATCCTCGATCATCCCCAGAACCAGGCTGGTCGTCCCAAGCTTGAGGTAGGTGGAGGTCTCGGCCAGGTTGGCATCCCCGATGATCACGTGCAGGCGTCGGTAGAGCTGAGGGTCGGCGTGGGGCTCATCGCGGGTGTTAATGATGGGGCGCTTAAGCGTGGTCTCCAGCCCCACCTCTACCTCGAAAAAATCAGCCCGCTGACTGATCTGAAACCCCGACCCACGCCCGTCCTGACCTAACCCCCCCCGCCCCGCCCCTGCCACCACCTGACGGGTAAGGAAAAACGGCGTCAGCAGGCGCACGATGTCGGCAAAGGGGGTTTGACGGCGCATGAGGTAGTTCTCATGCGCCCCGTAGGAAGCCCCCTTGTTATCTGTATTGTTCTTGTAGAGGTTGAGCTTGGTGTACGGAGGTTGTAGAGCTGCCTCATGGGCGGCGGCGGCCATGATGGACTCCCCCGCCTTGTCCCACAGCAGGGCAGCCAGTGGGTTGGTTGTCTCGGGAGCCGAATACTCCGGGTGGGCATGGTCGACATACAACCGTGCCCCATTATCCAAGATCACGTTGACCATACCGGTTTGCTCATCGGTGAGCTGGCTTGGGTCGGCCACCTGTCGGGACAGGTCGAATCCTCTCGCATCGCGCAGCGGGTTCTCTTGTTCGAAGTCCCACTGAGCCCGGCGAGGGGCATGGCGTGTGGTGTGTGCGTAAGCACTGACCAACACGGCCGAACTTGTCATCGGGTTGGCCTGCGGTTGGCCCACCACACTGATTCCGTACTCGGTTTCGGTACCCATCACTCGCCGCACCGGGCTACCTTCGGTCACAGTCAGTGGCAGATCCAGCGGGGCTCCAGCACCATCGGCAGCGGTCATAAGGCCTCAGCCTACGAAGTGACTATCACGACCATGGTGGAGACACCACTGAGTGGTTGACTAAGCGCTATGCAGATGAAGATTGCCAGTCGATTGACTGGTCCAGTGTCCAAATGGATCGTCGTGGCAGTGTGGCTGGTGCTCCTGGTGCCTGCCCTGATGTTTGCCGGGAAATTGTCCGGAGTGCAAAACAATGAGGCTGCCTCATGGTTGCCAGAAAGCGCCGAATCCACTCAAGCTTTAGCGCGCATGATCAACTCTGGCACCGAAAACGACAATTCAGGCCACGAGAATGACCTGCCCACCGTCGTGGTGTACCAGCGCGAGGGAGGACTTACTCCCGCTGACCTCCAAACCGCGAAAGCGCACATTGCTCGACTGCAAACCCTGCAGGGAGTATCCGGCCCGGTCAATGGCCCACAGGTTTCCCCCGATGCAACGGTGGCGGCCACCACGGTGACCTTCAATATGGGCGCTAGGGGCTGGGAAAACATGCCCGATACGGTGAAACAGGTGAAAGACATCGTCGCCATAGAGGGGGTAAAAACCTACATCACTGGCCAGGGGGGACAGGCAGCTGATTCGGCCGAGGCTTTTTCGGGATTGGATTCCACCCTGTTGTTCGGAGCAGCTGCGGTGGTTTTCTTGGTACTGCTGATCGTCTACCGCAGCCCCTTCTTGCTGATCTTGCCATTGCCACTGATCGCTGCCGGGGTGGCGTTGTGTTCGGCCCAAGCGGTGGTGTACTTGGCGGCCCGCTATGCAGATGTGACGGTCAACGGCCAAAGCCAAGGCATTCTCACCGTGCTGGTCTTTGGGGCCGGTACGGACTATGCGCTGCTCTTGGTCGCTCGCTACCGAGAGGAACTGCGCCGCCATCAAGACCGTCACGAGGCGATGGCCTTCGCGTTGCATCGCGCGGCTCCGGCCATCCTCGCCAGTGCGGCGACTGTCGTGCTGGGCATGCTGTGTCTGCTGGCCGCTGAGTTGAACTCCACGTCGGGGTTGGGGCCGGTAGCTGCGATCGGCGTGGGCGTGGGCATGTTAGTCATGATCACATTGCTGCCGGCTTTGTTCGTGATTGTAGGCCGGTGGTTTTTCGCCCCGTTCACACCCACCTATGGCTCCGAGGAACCCTCCACGCACGGGTTGTGGTCCCGTCTGGGAAGTTGGGTGGCCAGGCGCCCGCGTGTGGTGTGGATTACTACCACCACTGTGCTCGCAGCATGCTGCTTGGGGCTGCTGGGTCTCAATGCCAACGGGCTGTCCACTGAAGATTCCTACACCACCGAGTTGAGTTCAGTCACCGGCCAAAAAGTGCTGCGCGAGCATGGGCTGATGGGTAACGCCGTCAACGTGGAGGTGATCAGCAATGCTGCCAGCGGCCCCGCCGTGGCGGATGCCCTGCGCACCCTACCCGGCATCGTCGGTGTCTCCCAGCCCAACGTCAGGGGCGGGGACAGCTTCATTCAAGCGGGCATGACCGTTGACCCCAGCTCCCCCGAGGCGTTTGAGATCGTTGAGCAGGTACGATCCGCCGTTCACGCCATCCCCGATGCCAACGCCCAGGTGGGTGGAGGATCGGCACTCATGTTCGACGTGGAAACTGCCAGCAAGCGGGACAACCAGGTGGTCATTCCCTTGGTTCTGCTGGCGGTGCTGCTGGTGCTCATGGCCTTGTTGCGTGCGGTGGTGGCGCCTCTGTTGTTGATCGCCACAGTGGTGCTCTCCTTTGGGGCCACGCTGGGGTTGAGTCACCTTTTGTTCACCCACGTCTTTGGCTTCCAGGGGATGGACGCCTCCCTTCCCCTGTTGATTTTCGTGTTTCTGGTGGCGCTGGGCATTGACTACAACATCTTTTTGATGACCCGGGTGAGAGAGGAGGCCCAGCACCATCACAGCACGCCTCAAGCTGCCTTGGTGGGGCTAGCCGCCACAGGAGGAGTGATCACCTCTGCGGGTTTAGTGCTGGCCTGCACCTTCTTGATGTTGCTCACCATGCCGTTGGTGTCTTTTGTCCAGGTCGGCGTGGCCGTGGCCTTGGGCGTCATGCTGGACACGCTCATTGTGCGCTCAGTGTTGGTCACGGCACTGACCCTGGATGTGGGTCGTTTCATGTGGTGGCCCAGCGCGTTGGGGCGTAAGGACGCTGGAGGGCCTGCCGTGGTGGAGTCGACCTCAGCGAACTCCACAGTATCGGCTGTTGCTGCCACGTCTGCCTCGTCGTCTGAGCCGAGTTAGGCTCTCGGCCCAACCTCCCGCTGGCATGACCTGACCCGGGCAGGGACTCCAGTGGCCACCGCCCCAGCGGGGATGTCGTGGGTGACCACAGCGCCCGCACCGATGCGGGCGCCATCCCCAATACACACGGGGCCTAGGAGGGTGGCTCCCGCCCCGATCATCACCCGGTGGCCGACCTGAGGGTGGCGCCGCGTGGGATGGTTGGACTTGCCACCGAGGGTCACGCCGTGGAACAGCACCACGTCATCGCCAAGCGTGGCGGTTTGGCCGATGACCACTCCCATGCCGTGGTCGATGAACAGGCGCCGCCCGATCTGAGCGCCCGGGTGGATCTCCACGCCGGTGAGGGCACGGACCAGCTGGGACAACAGGCGGGCCACCAGATGGTGGTGGCTGCTCCACAGACGGTGGGCTAGGCGGTAGCCCCACACAGCGTGCAACCCCGGATAGCACAGGGCTACCTCCAGGCGGCTGGTTGCGGCGGGGTCTGCGGTGAGGGCGGCACGGAGGTCCTCGCGCAGTCGCACCCGCCAGCCGGGGTTAGTCGTCAAGGTCGGAAAACAACGGCGTGGAGAGGTAGCGCTCCCCAAAACTGGGAATCATGACGACGATGAGCTTGCCCGTCATCTCGGGACGCTGGGCCACCTGACAGGCCGCCCACAAAGCCGCGCCCGAGGAGATGCCCACCAGCAAACCCTCCTGGCGGGCGGCCCGGCGGGCGTAGGCCATGGCCTGCTCGGTGGGAGCATCCAGCACCTCGTCGTAGACGCTGGTGTCCAAGATCTGCGGGATGAAGTTGGGGCCGATGCCCTGCAACGGGTGCGGGCCGGGGCTACCCCCGGTCAGGATCGGGGAGGCTTCCGGCTCGACCGCGATGACCCGGATGGCGGGATTACGTTTCTTCAACTCCTGACCCACGCCGGTGATGGTGCCTCCGGTGCCGATGCCGGCCACGAAGGCGTCAATGCGCCCTTCGGTGTCCTCCCAGATCTCGGCGAAGGTGGTCTGGCGATGGACCTGCACGTTGGCTTGATTGGCGAACTGCCGCACCAGTACCGCCCCTTGCTCAGCGCCCAGTTGTTCGGCGCGGGCTACTGCGCCTTTCATCCCTTCGCTAGCAGGAGTCAGGACCAACTGGGCGCCAAATGCCCGCAGCAGCATCCGCCGCTCCCGGCTCATCGACTCCGGCATGGCCAACACCACCCGGTATCCGCGCGCGGCACCCACCATGGCCAGGGCGATTCCGGTGTTGCCGGAGGTGGCCTCCACGATGGTGCCCCCCGGTGGGAGTTGTCCGGAAGCTTCGGCTGCGTCGACCATGGCCACTCCGATGCGGTCTTTCACACTGGCGGCCGGGTTGGAGAACTCCAACTTGGCGGCCACCGTGGCTGCTGCTCCATCGGTGATCCGGTTGAGGCGCACCAGCGGCGTACGCCCCACCACTGCAGTGACATCACTGTAAACAGGCATGGACCCAGTGTGATGGTGCGGACCAAATGTGGCCTCCAGCGAGTGCCAAGCCTATCCGTCCGAGAACGTGTTAAAAACCCAGCCCTCACTTGTCGGGTGGTCTGATGCGCAAGGCCAGCCTCAGACTGTACTGATCGGGGATCGGGATGAAACCGAAGTGTTGGTAAAACGCGCTGGCCTTCTCGTGAAGGGCATCCACGATGAGATACCGCGCACCGACCTGACCGGCAATATGCCGGCAGCGGGCCACCACCTCTGCCAGGACCAGGCCACCCAAGCCGTGGCCCTGTTGGGCCTGGGCAACCGCCAAGCGCCCCAGCAACAGGCACGGCAGTTGCGCTGGCATTCCTCTGCCCAACTTACGAGACAGTTGTTCGCGCTCCACGACATGAGCGCTCAGCGTGTAGTACGCCACGACCAGAGCAGGGGAGGTGTCGTGATCCACCCATACGAACGTGCGCCCTGTTCCCTTGGACTGACCGGCCAACGCGTGCTCGTGCAACCACCCATCCAGGGTTTCTTCTCCACTGACAAACTGCTGGTACGGATGGGCAGCGGTGAGGATTTCCGCAGCGAACGAGCTGGCTACCACGGGTAGTCCGTCTTCACGCTGGCCCGGCTTTTCTGGGTGGCTTTTTTCAGAGCATCGTTGTCGCGCAGCGGCTCGTCCAACGCAGCTACGAGTTCGTCGAAAAACCAAGCTGGTACCACTGTTTTGGACTCTCGCTCAGCCAGAATCTCTTGCGTGCGCTCGGCGAGAACCTGACGAACATATTCGGACACATCCAGGCCCAACAGATTGGCCGCTGCAGTCAACGCCTGTTTCTGGATGGGTGCAAGACGAAACTCGAAACGCTCACTGGCCGTGGTCAAACCCACAGATCGTGATGTCATGGTCATCACCCTCCTCGCATACAGGTCTATCCGTACACTGTACGGTCATTAACGCTCTACGGTCAAGCTGCCACCTCCACCGTATTTGGTCCGCACCGTCACACTGGGTCCATGCCTGTTTACAGTGATGTCACTGCAGTGGTGGGGCGTACGCCGCTGGTGCGCCTCAACCGGATCACCGATGGAGCAGCAGCCACGGTGGCCAGTTATCTGGGGCGCCCGGTGACGTCGCGAGGTTTTGATCCCCTTGGCTGGGGGGTGGCTCGCCGTGACGAGCTCGTGCCTCCTTGTCCGCGTTCGGGGATTATTTTCAGTCGCTTCATGCAATCATCCAGGGTGGCCAAGCATCCCCGCACCTCATGTGCCAAAAATTGGGCTTGCTTGGAGGGGTCCTGCACAGTTGTTGCTGTTTCTTCCCCAGGAGCAAGGGGACCATATGGTGGAGAAAATTGATTCATTCTTAATTGCATATGTTCGTCAAATTGAGTTAATTGAATCAATATTACGCTCAGTATTCCACCAGGTGGGGCAATGGTGTTGACAACGTGAATGGTGCGTTGGGGGTATTTCTTCAAGGGATCAAGTCCAGAAAGGGCCAGCAATTGCCCAAAAACGCTGGCTGGCTCACCTTTCCACAACACCTCTCGATCCTGCGTGAGTTTTTCAACTGCCTTTACTATTTGAATTGACGCTTGACTGAATGTGACAACAATGCTTGTATGAGTTTGTTTTGTGTCTTTATCCGGTAGGGTGCCTTCATTAGCTGGCGACAGTATTGTGTAAAGGTCGTCCAAATCGCCTGCTACCTGTTGCAAAAGTCCCCGTGCAGTGGAGAACCACGGCATAACTTCATCGATAACCTGTTGCTTGTCGCTATTGAAGGACCCTTGAGTTCCGGCTTTATCGGTCAAGCTGATGCCCGTACCTGGGAGGTTATTTTGAGACCCTCGATAAACATACATCTTATTCCTGTATCCCCGTAGTGTTAGTTCTGGCACGAACACCACGATGTTACTGAACAAGCCAGGCGAAATACAAAGAACTGACCCAGTAAACCGACAATGACGTTGAATAATCCTCATAGGGAGTCTTATTCGTCACGGTACAGATACCGAAGGTTACAAATACTGGCCGGTGTTGGCGATGGTGTCGATGCTGCGGCCGGCCTCGGTGCCCTGCTTGCCCTGGATGAGGGTGCGGATGTAGACGATGCGCTCGCCTTTCTTGCCGGAAATGCGGGCCCAGTCATCGGGGTTGGTGGTGTTGGGCAGATCCTCGTTCTCCTTGAACTCATCCACGCAGGCGGTCATCAGATGGGCCAGGCGCAGGCCGTGCTGTTGGCCGTCGAGCACCGCCTTGATGGCCGCCTTCTTGGCCCGGCCCACAATGTTTTCAATCATGGCCCCGGAGTTGAAGTCCTTGAAGTACAACGTTTCTTTGTCTCCGTTGGCATAGGTGACCTCGAGGAAGCGGTTCTCGTCAGCCTCGGAGTACATGCGCTCCACCGTGCGTTGGATCATGGCCGCCACGCAGGCTTGCTCGGAGCCACCGTGCTCGGCCAGGTCGTCGGGGTGCAGGGGCAGGTTAGTGGTGATGTACTTGCTGAAAATATCCCGGGCGCCCTCGGCATCGGGGCGCTCGATCTTGATCTTCACGTCGAGGCGTCCTGGACGCAGAATCGCCGGGTCGATCATGTCTTCCCGGTTGGAAGCGCCGATGACGATGACATTCTCCAGGCCCTCCACCCCGTCGATTTCGCTGAGCAACTGCGGCACGATGGTGTTCTCCACATCCGAGGACACCCCCGATCCACGGGTGCGAAACAGCGAATCCATCTCGTCGAAAAACACGATGACCGGGGTGCCCTCGCTGGCTTTCTCTCGCGCCCGCTGGAACACCAGACGGATATGACGCTCGGTCTCACCCACGTACTTGTTGAGCAGTTCCGGGCCCTTGATATTGAGGAAGTAGCTGCGGCCCTGAGGCTGCCCGGTCACCTCGGCGACCTTTTTGGCCAGGGAGTTGGCCACCGCCTTGGCGATCAGCGTCTTGCCGCACCCAGGCGGGCCATAGAGCAGCACCCCCTTGGGGGCGCGTAATTGGTACTGCTTAAACAGATCGGCATGCAGGTAAGGCAACTCCACAGCGTCGCGGATCAGCTCGATTTGGCTGGCCAGGCCCCCGATCTGGGAGTAGTCGATGTCGGGCACCTCCTCCAGCACCAACTCTTCGACCTCGGACTTGGGCACCCGCTCGTAGACGTAGTGGCTGCGCGGGTCCAGCATTAACGCCTCACCCACACGCAGGGGTCCGGCCTCAGGAGCCAACAGTGGGTCGGCAATGCGCACCACCCGCTCCTCATCGGTGTGACCCACGACCACCGCGCGACGGCCATCGGCCAGCAACTCCTTGAGCAGCACCACCTCGCCAACCTGCTCGAAGTCCAAAGCGGCCACCACGTTCATAGCTTCGTTGAGCAGCACCTCCTGGCCATGGCGTAGGTGCTGCAGATCCACCCCAGGGCTGACTACCACACGCAGTTTGCGCCCCCCGGTGAGGATGTCCACCGTGGGGGCCTCGTCCTCGCTCGCTGGGGTATTGACCTGGAGGAAGACACCAAAGCCCGCCGGCGGGTGAGCCAAGCGATCAATCTCCTCCTTAAGGGTGATGATCTGGTCGCGGGCATCACGCAAGGTCGTGGTGAGGCGGTCGTTGTGGGCGCTGGTAGCGCGCAGACGGGTTTGCAAGGTCTCAACAGCCTCGCGCAAGTGATCATCAGTAGGAGAGGGGTGGGGCAGGTCGGCATCATCCTGACCATAGACCGGGCGTGGAGTGGTCTGGTCATCCTCCGCCATGGCAACTCCCCCCCAATCCCAACGTAGCGATGTGTCATTGTGCCAAAGGTTCGATCCTGGCGATACCACCCGCCGCCCGACTTCACCGCTGACCCTACCGTGCAGCTGGGTTCAGTGCACGGCAACCCCTCACTGTGGCGGCATCTCTGCTGCTGCCGGCGTCTGCTCGGGGTAGGCACCGGGAGCAGGTCGGCGGCGGCGTACTGGAGGCGTGGTGCCGGGGGCCAGGCGGCGAGCCGTGACCAGGAAGCCGGTGTGGGCCACCATGCGGTGCTCGGGGCGCACCGCCAGCCCTTCCAGGTGCCAACCCCGCACAAAGCTTTCCCACGCGCTGGGCTCGGCAAAACTGCCGTGGGCGCGCAGATCCTCTACCACGCGCGACAGTTGGGTCGCGGTGGCCACATAGGCGCACAACACCCCTCCGGGGGCTAGAGCCGTGGCGGCCACCTCAAGGCAGGTCCAGGGGTCGACCATGTCCAACACCATGCGATCCACCAATCCCGTGGAGGGACACAGCTGGCGCAGATCTCCTTGGTGCAGCTGCCAGGCGGGGTGGGCTCCCCCGAAGAAACGCTCGACGTTGGCTCGGGCGATTTGGGCGAAATCGGGGCGCAACTCGTAGGAGTCGACCGTGCCAGCATCTCCCACGGCGCGCAGCAGACTGATCGTCAAACCTCCCGAACCGGCCCCGGCCTCCACCACATGAGCCCCAGGAAAGATGTCGGCCATCTGCACGATCTGCCCTGCATCCTTGGGGTAGATGATCGTCGCCCCCCGGGGCATTGAGAGCACATAGTCGCTGGCTAGAGGGCGAAACGCCAAATACTGCACCCCGGTGGTAGTGCTGACCACCACTCCTTCAGGCTGGCCGATGAGCTGATCGTGCTCCAACCACCCTTTGTGGGTGTGGAACTGCTTGCCTGGGGTCAGCGTGATGGTGTGCAGACGACCTTTAGGGTCAGTCAATTGCACCTGGTCACCTTCGCGGAACAGCCCACGCCGATGCCAAGCGCCCACGGGCAGGTCAGGAGTCGGTTGATCATCGGTCATGGTCGACGGTCGCTTTCTGTCACATCAGTCGCAGCACATCGTCGGTGTGCAGCACACCAACTACGGCTCCGGTGGTCTCATCCCGCACGATGTACTCGTGGGTGGTCGCGGAACTCATGGCGTGCAACAGGGCCTCCCCTGTGGTATCGGCGGACAAGAACTGGTGAGGTCCCACGGTGTGCATGAGCTCGGCCACCCTGACCACGCCGCGACGGGCCGCAGGAGTGGCCTGGGCGGCAGCGTGGCTGACGATGCCCATCACCTGTCCAGAGCTGCCAGCCACGGCTATGACGGCTGCCCGCTGACGAACCCGCTGGTGCTCGGCTTCAGCCAGAGGAGTCTGCGGATCGACCAGCACCACACGACGGGCGAGAGGGCGAGCCCACAGGGTGGCAATCCTGCGGCGGAAACGAGCCACTTTCAACGACTGATAGGCGCCCGACCAGAGGAAGACCGCAATGGTGATCGCCCACACCACGTTGATCCACCCACGGGAGTTACGTTGGGCTCCTGCCAACAACCACACCAACGGAGCCGAGGCCAAGAGGAGGACCGCTAACCCTAAGCCGGTCCAGGCGGCCACCATGATGGCCCGATACCGATTGCCAGTGCCGGCCCACACTGCTGCCTGCAAGATGCGTCCACCGTCTAGCGGCAGGCCGGGCAGCACGTTGAACAGGGCGACTACCAGGTTGGCCATCGCCAGCAGCACCACTAAATAGAGCCCCACCGATCCGGCAGGCAAGGCCTGTGTGGCAGCCCACCCCAGACCGAACAGAGCCAAGGATAAAGCGGGCCCTGCGGCGGCGATAGCGAACTCTTGTCGGGCTGTGGACGCCTCGTTGGCAATCTCACTAACCCCTCCAAGCAGATGCAATCGGATTCGCTCCACCCGCAGGCCTAGGCGTTGGGCCACCAGGGAGTGCCCCAGCTCGTGGATGAGCACCGACAGATAGAGCAGGGGGGCGAAGCACAGCGCTATGAGGTAACTGGTGGTGCGGGAAAAATGATCGGGGACCTGCGGTTGGATCACCAAAGTGAGCAGGGTAAAAGCCACCACCAGCCAGGTGGGCTCCACAAAGACCGGCACCCCGAAAAGCCGAGCCACCTGCACCCCCGGCGCGGGGGGCGGGGTGGTGGGTTCTGACACAGATTCGCCACCTGCAAACGGGGCAGCAGCAGAACGTGTCGACATTCCACCGATGGTAATGCGCCTAGGCGACGAAGTTGGCAGGCGAGCACGGTGATCGCGCCATTTTGTCCTAGGTAGGTCTTAGGGTCTTGCCATGACTACTCCCCTGGCCCAGACGGCAACGGTCGCCCCCATCAACTCGCTGTCCCCTTCGCGGGCGGCAGACTTCATGGCCTGCCCACTGCGCTACCGCTACCGGGTGCTCGATCGTCTCCCCGAACCTCCCAGCGTGGCAGCAGTGCGTGGAACCGTGGTACACGCCGTACTAGAGAACCTGTTCCTCGTGCCGGGAGAACAACGCAGCCTGGAGTACGCCTGCTCCCTGCTGCCTGCATTGTGGCAGCAAATCGTGCGTTCTGAGCCACAGGTGGGCACACTGATGGCTGATCCTCCGCCAGCGCTGCCCTCAGACGTGCCGCAGCTGCCTTTGGACCTGCCTGCTGCTCCACCAGCCAGTGAGCCCGTCACCACAGCGGCGGAATTTTTCGCCAGCTGTGAAGAATTGCTGGCCCGCTACTTCAGCCTGGAGGACCCCACCCGGCTAGAACCCGCCCAACGCGAGCTCTATGTGAGCACCACATTGGACAGCGGCCTGCAATTGCGCGGGATCATTGATCGTCTTGACGTGTCACCGACTGGTGCTATGCGGGTGGTGGACTACAAAACCGGGCGTGCCCCAGGGGAAGGCTTTGAAGCAGGGGCCATGTTTCAAATGCGCTTTTACGCCTTGGTGTTGTGGCGTATCCACCAAGCAGTCCCCCACATGCTGCAAATGCTCTACCTGGGCAGTGGTTTGGTGTTGCGCTACGAGCCGGACCAGGCCGACCTGATGGCCACCCAGCGCAAACTCAACGCCCTGTGGCAGGCGATTGTGCGCGCGTATGAGAGCCAGGATTGGCGCCCACGGACCAGCGCCTTGTGTCAAATGTGTACCTTCCGGGAGAGTCTGTGCCCTGCCTGGGGTGGAGTGGCTCCACCGGTTCCGGTGACTGCCAGCGAACGTCCTGAACCCCCAGTCGTGGATCCTGCAGACCAGCGGCCTTCATGACGGTGACGTTATTCAACAAAACTCAACACACTGTGCCCAAAGTGGCTCAGACCTAGCCGTGATGAGCCCACCGGCACTAACCTCTGAAACGCAGTTTCACACCTTGCCTCTCCTCGCCTGACAAGGAGCTTCCATGACCTCCACTGCACCGGCTGCAGCCTTAGCGGCGCGTGCTATCAACCTGACCAAGATTTATGGCAAAGCTGACACCCAGGTGGTCGCACTGGACCAGGTGTCGGTTGATTTCCCCTCTGGGCAATTCACGGCAATCATGGGACCTTCCGGCTCGGGCAAGTCGACCTTGATGCACTGTTTAGCCGGCTTGGACCGCGCCACCAGCGGGCAGGTCATTATCGGCAACGATGACCTCTCAGGCTTGGGTGATAAGCGACTGACTTTGCTGCGACGCAAGCAGGTGGGCTTCATCTTCCAGGCTTACAACCTGGTTCCCACGCTAAATGCCAAGGAAAACATCACCCTGCCGATGGACATTGCGGGTGCCAAGGTTGACCAGAAGTGGTTTGACACCATCGTAGACACCGTAGGGATTAGGGATCGGCTGAAACATAAACCCAATGAGCTTTCTGGCGGACAACAACAACGGGTGGCCTGCGCCCGGGCCTTTGCCAGCAAACCGACCATTGTGTTTGCTGATGAACCCACCGGCAATCTGGACTCCAAGGCTTCAGCTGCAGTCTTGGAGTTCTTGCAGCAGTCCGCCCGAACTATGGGGCAGACCATCGTGATGGTCACCCACGACCCCAACGCCGCCTCTTATGCCGATCATGTGCTTTTTCTGGCCGATGGGCGCATCGTGGACCGCATGGACCGCCCTAACGCAGAGCGGGTCTTGGAGCGGATGAAGCGTTTCGATAGCTTCACTGGCGCTCAGGCCACGTCCCTGGATTCACCCACCTTGGCAGCGGATAGCAACGCTACCACTGACGCGAAGGATCACTAAACCATGTTTCGCGTGATGTGGCGAAATGCCGTAGGGCATAAATTACGACTCTTGCTCACAGCGCTGTCCATCGTGTTGGGCGTAGCTTTCGTGACCGGCAGCTTCGTGCTCACCGATACGATGAAGTCAGCTTTCAACTCTATGGTTGATGGATCGTACAAGAATGTTGATGTTGTCGTCCGTGGCACTCAATCAGCGGCAATGAATCAACAGAATAGTTTTAGCTCCCGCAGTACAATTCCCATAGATTTGACTGGAAGCATTCGTAACATCCCAGGTGTTCAATCGGTTTCTCCCAGCATTACGGGAACTGCCATTTTGATCGATAAAGATGGGGCTGCTGTCCGCAATGCAGGTGCACCCAATCTAGGTTTTTCTCTCGAATCGCTACATAACGATAGCTTTGTTTTGTTCAATGGGCGCTTGCCTATGGCGGATAACGAAATAGCAGTAGAAGAAAAAACCTTAGAGAAGTCAGGGTTGTCTGTTGGCAGTACCACCTCGATGGTCGCCGGCCATAGCGCTCATCCTGTCACCATCGTGGGAGTGATGCGCTACAACAATGGCGTGACCGCCGGTGCCACCATGGTGATTCTGGCTCCATCAGCTGCTCGACAGTATTTCGCCCCAGATCACACGGTGCTCACCATTGAAGTCACTGCCCTTCCAGGAACCAATGAAGATCAACTACGCGATCGGATAGCAGCAGTGCTGCCTGCTTCTGCGGAGGCAGTAACTGGCCACAAAGCTCAACAGGAAGACAAAGCCGCATTAGGGCAGATGTTTACCATCCTCAATGCTGTGTTATTGGGTTTCGCCTTGGTGGCTTTGTTTGTGAGCAGCTTTATTATCTACAACACCTTTGCCATGATCGTGGCCCAGCGATCTCGCGAAATGGCATTACTGCGCGCTTTGGGTGCCAAACGCACCCAGGTAACGCGCAGCATTCTTGGCGAGTCCATCCTAGTCGGCCTGGTTGGTGCCACCGTGGGTCTGGGGTTGGGGATTCTGATTGCCTGGTCGCTGAAAACTTTGCTGCAGCACTGGGGAATGGAACTGGGTGAGGGGCTACCCATACGCCTGCTGACCATCATGGTGGCCTACTCGGTGGGCGTGATCGTGACCGTGCTGTCCGCCTTAGTACCCGCCTGGCGGGCCGGGAAAGCAGCCCCGGTGCAAGCCATGCGCGGGGAATCCGCAGCCACAGCCCGACGCCTCACGCTTCGCACTGTGGTGGCCGTCCTGATGCTAGGCGCGGGCGTTGCTCTGACGCTGGGCGCCTTGCAGACCAGTGGTGCCACTAAAGCGAGTCTGCTCGGTGGCGGTATCGCAGTGATGACTCTGGGCACCTTAGGCTTGACCCCTGTTCTCTTGGTGCCCTACATCTGGTTGCTGGCGGGGCTACAACGCAAGGTTTTTGGCTCCATGGGCAAGCTAGCCACATTGAATAGTCGACGCAATCTGCGCCGTAGTGCCCTCACCTCTATGGCGCTGATTGTGGGCGTGATGGCTGTCTGCGCTGGGGGGGTTTTCTTCTCCTCCTATAAAGCGAGCATTTCACAAATCGTGGACGATCGCCTCACGGCGGATTTCGTTCTCACGGGAGGTATGGCGCCAGTACCCCCGGGGGTGGCAGAGGCTGCGCGTGGGGTCGACTCCGTTGCTCATGTCTGGGCTCTGTCCGGGACTTCGGTAAGCGTGAATGGCAAACAGAAAGGTGCAATTTCGGTCAGTGATCCAGCTGATGTGCAAGCCAATCTTAACGTGACGGTAGTGAACGGAAGCTTGGACACTTTACGCCAAGGCCAAGTAGCCGTTACCGATACCCTTGCCTCCGAACAAGGGTGGAAGGTCGGCCAGACCGTGAATGCCACTGTGGGCCTTCAGGCCAAACAGCCCCAACCGCTGACCATTGGTGCCATTGTTCAGGATGATAAGGCTTTTCTGGCTCCCTTCATCATTCCAGAAAAGCTTTATTTGGATAACACGCCATTTATCTTCCAAACCAACTACATGATCTTGGTTAAAGCAAAACCTGGCAGTGACCCGGCTACCCTGAAGACAGACTTGTCAACAGCGGTAAAGCCGTATTCTATTGTTTCAGTTGATGATCGCGAGGGATTCAGAAAATCTATGAATAAGAGCGTCGATACTGGACTTATTGCGATTTATGCCTTGCTGGTGCTCACGATTGTCATTGCCATTTTGGGAATCATCAACACGATGGCCCTCGCGACATTCGAACGGACCAGAGAGATTGGGTTGCTGCGGGCCATAGGGACCACACGATGGCAAGTCCGTCTGGCAGTCACTTTGGAATCCATCGTGGTGACTACCTTTGGAGCCCTCATCGGAGTCATCCTTGGGATCATGGTGGGGGTCATTCTGCGTGAGTCCGTCTCGAAAAGTGGTATCACTACCCTGGCCATCCCCTGGCTGCAGATCGTATTCGTGCTGATCGCCTCAGTGATCATTGGAGCCCTGGCCGCCGTATGGCCCAGTTTCCGCGCTGGTCGCATGAACGTGCTCAATGCCATCTCTACGGAGTAGCTTGCCTGAGAACTGTCTGAGAACCAGGCCAGCTCCTTAGGCAGGTGCCGTTGCGGTAGCACCGGTGGAGAAATAAGTCGCGGCGGGATGATGGGCAATCAGGGCGTCGGTGGATTGCTCAGGATGGAGTTGCCACTCTGGGGAGAGAGTAACCCCGATGCGCTCCGGAGCCAGCAACTCCACGATCCCAGCACGATCTTTCAGGTTGGGGCAGGCAGGGTAGCCGAAGGAGTAACGCTCCCCCTGATAGTGCTGACGCAGGATCCCGTCGATATCAGAGGCATCACCACTGGCCAAGCCCAGCTCTTGACGGATACGGGCATGCCAATACTCGGCCAAAGCCTCCGTCAGTTGCACGGACAGCCCGTGCAACTCCAGGTAGTCGCGGTAGCGGTCATCGGCGAACAACTCCGCCGTGGCCTGGCTGAGCTTAGAACCCATGGTGACCAGCTGGAGTGCCACCACATCCGTACTCCCGCTGCTGTGCACCTGCTCCACCGGCAGCCAGTAGTCAGCCAGGCACAGGTGCGCATCCCGGGTTTGGCGGGGAAAGCTCCAGCGCATGAGTGGCTGGTCACCTATTTGCGGCTGCCCAGCCTCATCAACTCCGTAGATGACCAACTCATCGCCCTGACTCGCGCAAGGGAAATACCCATACACCACCCCGGTTTCCAGCAGGTCCTCGGTGCGCAGATAGGACAGCCAGTGCCGTAAGCGGGGTTGACCTTCCTGCTCAGCTAACTCCTGCGCGCTACGCTGCTGGCTGGCCCGTAGCCCCCACTGCCCGACGAACAACGCCCGCTGATCGAGATAGGCAGCGAAGTCCTCCAGTGCCACCCCCCGCACCACACGGCTGCCCCACCACGGCGGGGAGGGAACGCTCACGGCAGGCTGGACACTGCGTCGAGGTGCAGGCAGCTGTCCCTTGAAGGTCGGGGTCAACTCCTGCGCGGCAGGAGAGGAAACCCGGCGTTTGCGTAGTGGCGGCAGGGACAGCTCTGCATCGGGTACTCCTCGAGAAAGCGCCACCAAAGGGCCCATCAACGCCAACCCTTCGAAAGCGTCGCGGGCGTAACGGACATGGCCATCGAACTGGCTGGCCAAATCATCCTCCACATAGGGGCGGGTCAGGGCAGCACCGCCGAGGATGACCGGCCAGCGCCTGGCTAACCCTCGAGCGGTGAGTTCCTGCAGATTTTCTTGCATAATCACGGTGGATTTCACCAACAGACCAGACATACCAATCACATCGGCGTCGTGTTGCTGCGCAGCCTCGATGATGGCCGACACGGGCTGTTTAATGCCCAGGTTGATGACGCGATAACCGTTGTTGGTCAAGATAATGTCGACCAGGTTTTTACCAATGTCATGCACATCTCCGCGCACGGTGGCCAACACGATCGTGCCCCGCCCAGTGGTCGGATCATTGCCATCGACCACCGCATCCAGGTGGGGCTCCAGATGCGATACCGCCGCTTTCATCACCTCCGCCGACTGCAGCACGAAGGGCAACTGCATGGCTCCGCTGCCAAACAGTTCCCCCACCTCCCGCATCCCCTCCAGCAGGTAATCGTTGATCAATTCCAGGGCGGGGGTCCCCTGCGCCAACGCTTCGTCGAGGTCGTCGCTTAGGCCCGGGCGTTGCCCCTGCACAATGCGGCGCACCAGACGTTGTTGCACCGGCATCGTTGCCCACTCCTGCTGGCGTTGCTGGATCAGGCTGGCAGGCTCCTGCTCACTGAACAGGCTCAGGTAGTGCTCCAAGGGATCAGGCTGGTCGGGCAGGCGCTGATCGTGGATCAGGGCCAGCGCGGCCTGGAGCTGGTCGGACTGCAACCGGGCCAAGGGGATGATGGCTGTTGGGTTGACGATGGCCGCAGACAACCCAGCTTGAACCGCCTCCTGCAGAAAGACCGAGTTGAGCACTTGACGTGCCGCCGGTTTCAACCCGAAGGAGACGTTGCTGACCCCCAACACCAGTTGAACGCGCGGATACTCCTGGCGCAGCTGCGCCATCGCAGCCAGCGTGGCCACAGCGTCACGGCGGGTCTCCTCCTGGCCGGTGGCGATAGGGAACGTGAGGCAGTCCAGGAAGATATCGGCCTCATCCAGGCCGTAGGGGCCGGTGAGCTGGGCCATCAAGCGACGGGCCACGGCCAGTTTGTGCTCCACGGTGCGGGCTTGCCCCTGCTCATCGATGGTCAGGGCCACCACGGCACAACCATGCTCCTTGGCCAGCGCCATGATGTGGGTGAAGCGGGAGTCGGGGCCATCACCATCCTCATAGTTGACCGAGTTGAGCACCACCCGCCCGCCGTAGCGCTGCAGCCCGGCATGGAGCACCTGCGGCTGGGTGGAGTCCAGCATCAGGGGCACCGTGCAGGAGGTGGCCAGGCGAGCCACCAGTTGCTCCATGTCAGCCTGTCCATCGCGACCCACGTAATCCACGCACACATCGAGCAGGTGGCTGCCGCTGAGGGTTTGGGCGCGGGCAATCTCCACGCACTCATCCAGGGCACCGGCCAACAGCGCCTCACGGAACGCCTTACTGCCGTTGGCGTTGGTACGCTCCCCCACGCATAGGTAACTGGTCGCGGCGTGCGCGGCGCTGGCCGTCTCCAACGGTTGGGCGGTGTAGAGACTAGCCAGGGCACTGCCAAGCGGTCGGGGGGTGCGGGAGGTTTGGGGGCGGCCTCCGACACGGCGCACCAACGCGGCAATGTGCTCGGGAGTCGTGCCACAGCACCCTCCGACCAACGCCAGACCGAACTGGTCGGCGAAGTTCTCCACGGCCTGAGCGAACTGCTCGGGTTGCAACGGGTAGCTGGCTCCCAGCGGGCCAAGCACCGGAAGCCCCGCGTTGGGCAGGCACGCCAGCCTGGCTTTGGCGCTGCCGGCCAGCAGGCGCAGGTGCTCGCCCATCTGCTCGGGGCCGGTGGCGCAGTTCAGCCCGATGAGGTCGACACCCAGCCCGTCAAGCACCGCCAGCGCCGCAGCCATATCGCTGCCCAGCAGCATGGTGCCGGTGGTCTCCATCGTCACCGACACGATCAAGGCTGGGAGTTGCTGGCTGGGCAGGTCGGCAGGGGCCAGCTGCCTGATTGCGGCGCGCGCCCCGAGCAGGGCCGCTTTGGCTTGCAGGAGGTCCTGGCAGGTTTCAATGAGCAGCGCATCGGCTCCTCCGGCCAGCAATCCCCGCGCCTGAGCTTGGTAGGCATCGCGCAGGGCGGTGAACTCCACCTGCCCGAGGCTGGGCAGCTTGGTGCCTGGACCCATCGACCCCAGCACCCACCGGGGGCGCTGGGGGGTCGAGGCAGCATCGGCACAGTGACGGGCGATGTCAGCCGCCCTGCGCGCCAGGGGCTCCACCTGATCGGCAATGCCGTAGTCGGACAGGTTGGACCAGTTCGCCCCGAAGCTGTTGGTCTCCACGCAGTCAGCGCCGGCAGCCAGGTAGGCCTGGTGCACCTGGGCGATCAGCGTGGGCCGGGTGAGGTTGAGGATCTCGTTACACCCCTCATGACCCTGAAAATCTTGCAGTGTCAACGGTTTTTCGCCCTGACCTCCGTTGGCTGCTGCCTGCACCATGGTCCCCATCGCCCCGTCAGCCACCACCACACGGGTGGTCAGCGCTTGGCGCAGGCCAGCGCAGCGCTGACGATGCAGCTGATCCAGGCCGCTACCAGCAGCCAGGGGCGACGAATCGGACATGGGTTCTCCTCACCTGGGACCCGGTTGGGTCGATGGGGGCGAGGGTGCTGCCGCACCTCACCAGCATCCACAGTGGCAGAGTGTCCCAACGATCGCGCAAGGAGGTGGCCTGTGATCGAGCTGGACGAGGATGTCCCGGCGTTGAATCGGCCCATCATCATTGCCGCGTTCGAGGGGTGGAACGATGCCGGGGATGCTGCTACCGCAGCCATTGATCACCTGCAAACCGTGTGGCCTACCCACTACCTGGGCGCAATGGACCCGGAGGACTACTACGACTTTCAGGTCAACCGCCCCCAGGTCATCATCGACACCTCCGACGAGGATGACGATCCGGCATCTGATGCCGAGCAGGCTGCTGACCCCGAGGCTGATCAGCAGATGGATCTACGTGACCATGCCCGCCGTCCCGTGGGGCAGCGTCTCTTAGTGTGGCCCACGACCACCTTCAGTTACGCCCACCCGGAGGGGTTGGACCACGACATCATCTTCATCCGCGGCGTGGAGCCCAACATGCGCTGGCGCACCTACTGCGAGGAGATCCTGGAGCTGGCCCTGCAGTACGAGGCGAGCCTGGTGGTCACCCTCGGGGCTCTGCTCGCGGAGATCCCGCACACGCGCCCGGTGCCGGTGACCAGTTCCACCAGCGACCCCGCCCTGGTGAACACCTACAACGTGGAGTTGTCACGCTACGAGGGCCCCACCGGCATTGTGGGGGTCCTGCAAGCGTTGTGCCAACGTGAAGGCATCGACCAGGTAGCGCTGTGGACCGCCGTTCCGCACTACGTGGCCCAACCGCCCTCCCCTAAAGCCACCCTGGCGTTGATTCGGCGGTTGGAGGATCTGCTGGACATGTCCATCCCCCACACCGATCTGGATGAGGACTCGCGCGCTTGGCAACGCGGCGTCGATGAGTTGGCCGAGGAGGACAGCGAGATCGCCGACTACGTTGAGTCCCTGGAGGAATCCTCCGACGCAACGGAGCTACCCGAGGCCAGCGGTGAAGCCATTGCCCGCGAGTTCGAAAAGTATCTGCGCCGGCGCGGAGGCCCCAAAGCTACCTAGTGTGGTGGGCCGGGGCTAGTCCGTGCGGCGTCGGCGAGGCGGAGGACCTGAAAGCGGGTCATCGGGATCCCAGGAGGGCTCCCAGCCTGATTCAGGCGCAGACTCCTCCCGAAACAGCCCCCGCTCCCATTGCAACCCAGGTTGGTAAGGGTTGGGTTCAGCAGGTGGGGACGCCCAGGAAGGGTCGTCTGACCAGGTGAAGGCCTGGGTGGTATCCAAAGGATCATCGTAGGCTGCCGGCTGCGGGGCGGGCTGTGGACGGGCCGGGGCAGAAGCAGCAGCCACCGACCCCACTGCCGGTAGGCTGCCGGTTTCGAACGACCACAGGGGCCGGGGGGTCGGCTGACTCGCGGAGGATGCTCCCGTCGAGGTCGTGCTGGTGGCTGCGGTGGAGGGGCCCAGACCAAGCCCGAGGGGGTCCTCCTGGCCGTAGTAAGGGGAGTCGTCCTCATCGGCCTGCTGTTCAGGTTGCTCCAAGCCCTCCGGCACCTCGTGAATGCGGAAGATCACCTTCTCGGGGTCAATGGTGATCAACGCTGTGTGCACGTCCACCAACTGGGGGTCGTTGCCCGCCACGAACCAGATCGCCCCTCCCAAACTCTGCAAGCCGGCCTGCCCGGCTGCGGAGTCCAGGCCATCTACTCCAGCCACCTGAAACATCGCATACAGGGCCGCCGGAAGGCTTTGAGGTGACTGCTGCTCAAACAGCGGCAGACCCGCTTTCTGCGCCGCCGCATGCGCTTGGCGGCCCTGAGCCAGCGCCTCATCATGATCCACGACGGCATAGTCGCGTCGCACACACAGGCTGACCACCGGCGGCAGTTCAAAAGACTGATCCGTGGGCAGGCCAAGTTCATCACAGTGGCCTTGTTCATCTTCATGATCGGCGAAAGTGAAAGGAGTGACCTCGTGATAGGCCTCCAACATCAGGCGGTCGTAACGCTCGGTAACCGTGCGAATGGTGCGGTAAGCCAGCTCGACGGCCGTGTCGGAATCACCCAAACGGGTCTCTACGGCAAACAGGTGAGCGTCGATGGCTTGCTTGAGGGCTTCAGCCGCATCACGAACAGCCTGGGGGGTGGGGCGCATGGCAGGAGAAGGGTCGTACATGACTACGAACTTAACCCAGAGGCGCCGCCGGCCACAGCATGAGTATGAAATCCGGGAGGTGTTCCTCCCCCGGGCCACCACCCGCACCCAAGCCCGAGTACTCCTAGCCGATCACGCAGAGTATGGGGCGTGGGAGCTGACCCGGGTGCGCCGCTACCCCGATGGCAGCCGCCGTGCCTGGTTGCGCCGCCCGATCATCCGTGCCGTGTTGACCGTGGATTTCGACGAGATCTATGACGCTTAAGCTTTAAGCCTCAGCCGGCGCCTTGGCCCCCAACATGCGGTCGAGCACCCGCACCCCAAACTCCAACGCCTCAATGGGCACCCGCTCGTCCACTCCGTGAAACATCGAAGGGAAGTCCAACTCTGGGGGCAGACGCAGCGGAGCAAAACCATAACCGGTGATCCCCAGCTTGGCGAAGGCCACATTGTCGGTGCCTCCCGACAGGCAGTAGGGGGTGATGATCCCCTGCGGGTCCTCGGCCAGAATCGCGGCCTGCATCTGCTCCCACAGCGGCCCACTGGCAGGTACCTCCAGCCCCTGCGAGGCCACGATCATCTCCCGGCGCACCTGTGGACCCAGCAGCCGATCGACCTGCTGGTAAAACTGCTCCCCCATCCCTGGCAGGTGCCGCCCATCCACACAAGCGCTGGCCTGCTGCGGGATCACGTTGACCTTGTAACCAGCCTCCAGCATGGTGGGGTTGGTGGTGTGGCTCAACGTAGCGCCCACCATACGGGCCATGCTGCCCAACTGGCCCACCATCGCCTGCGGGTTCTCATGATCTACCTGCATCCCCAATGCTTCTCCAACTGTGTCGAGAAAAGCCCGCACGGTGGCAGTCACCTGCACCGGCCACTGGTACTGCCCCAGGCGGGTTACCGCTTGGCACAGGGAGGTCACCGCATTGTCTGTGGCCAGCATCGAGCCGTGACCCGCTGTCCCTGTGGCCACTAACCGCATCCAGGCCAGGCCCTTCTGGGCCGTCTCCAGCAGGTAGAACCGTTGACCGCCTGCCGTCAGGGAGAACCCACCCACCTCACTGATCGCATGGGTGCAGCCCTGGAACAGCTGAGGGTGCGTGTCGACCAACCAACCCGCCCCCTCTTGGCCTCCGGCCTCCTCATCGGCCACAAACGCCAACACCAACTGCCGATTAGGCTCGCGGCCTTGCTGACGCAACTGGTGCAGCCACGCCAACAGTTGCGCGTCGAACCCCTTCATGTCCACCGCACCTCGACCCCAGATGCAGCCGTCGCGGATGTGCGCCGCGAAGGGAGGCAGGGTCCAGTCCTCTGCCTGCGCTGGCACCACATCCAGATGACCGTGGATCAGCAAGGGCGGATGCTGTGTGGGCTGCTGGGGAGTCCACCGAGCTACCACGCTGGCACGCCCCGGGCGGGACTCCAACAGCGTGGGGGTCAGGCCGAGGCGATCCAGATGCCCGGCCACATACTCGGCAGCCTCACGCTCGCCAGCCGATCTGGCGCCAGCATGCAGGCCAGTGTCAGCTCCGTAGTTGGAGGTGTCGATGCGGATCAGTTCCTGGCATATTGCAGTCACGTCGGTAGCGCTCATGAGCTTTGCTCCTGCTGCTCGACGGAGGGGTGCAGCAACGCCCGGATGCGCTCGAGGCGGGCGGAGATCTCCCGCTCGTACCCGCGTTGGTTGGGGTGGTAGTACTGTCGATCGGCCACCGGATCGGGAGCGTAACGCTGCGTAGCAATGCCATGCGGGGCATCGTGAGAGTACTGATAACCCTGGCCGTGGCCCAAGCGCGCGGCTCCTGGGTAGTGCCCATCGCGAAGGTGCGCAGGAACCACCCCGATGCGCCCCGCCTGCACATCAGCTAGTGCTGCATCAATGGCCAGGTAGCAGGCGTTGGATTTGGGGGCTGTCGCTAGGTGGATCACCGCTTGGGCCAAGATGATGCGGGCCTCGGGCAGCCCCACCCATGCCACCGCTTGGGCCGCGGCTACGGCGGTGTGCAAGGCGCTGGGATCGGCCAGTCCCACATCCTCACTGGCAGCAATCATCAAACGCCGAGCGATAAAACGTGGATCCTCCCCGGCATGGATCATGCGCGCCAGATAGTGCAAAGCTGCATCAACATCGCTGCCGCGTATCGACTTGATGAAAGCGCTGATCACGTCGTAGTGCTGGTCGCCCTCTTTGTCGTAGCGCACAGCAGCCACCGCAATGGCCTGCTCAGCGGCCGGCAGGGTAATCGAACTCTGCTGAGAGGTGAGGGCAATCCCGGCGGCGGCCTCCAACGCGGTCAGCAGGCGCCGGGCATCGCCCTGCGCCACCCGAATGAGGTGCTGGGCAGCGTCGTCATCAATGTCGAACTGGCCAGCCAACCCCCGGGAGTCAGTCAGGGAGCGCTGGAGTAGCTCCTGCAGATCACCCTGCTCCAGCGGTTGCAACGTCATCACCAGGGAGCGTGACAGCAGTGGAGCCACCACCGCAAAGGAGGGATTCTCGGTGGTCGCAGCCACTAAAGTCACCCAGCCGTTTTCCACTCCCGGCAGCAACGCATCCTGCTGGGATTTGCTGAAGCGGTGGATCTCATCGAGAAACAGCACGGTGAGGCGCTGGTGCAGCTCCCGCTGAGCCCGGGCCTGCTCCATGACCCGGCGGACATCTTTGACTCCGGCTGTCACGGCTGACAACTCCACGAACTGCGCGCCGGTACTGCCGGCTATCACATGAGCAAGCGTGGTTTTGCCTGTTCCAGGCGGTCCCCACAGAATGAGTGAGACCATGCCCGAGAGACCCCCGCCAGAGCTGCTGGGTTGCATCAGCCGGTATAAGGGACTGCCGGGCCGCAGGAGGTGCCCCTGCCCGGCCACCTCCTGCACAGTGCGTGGACGCATCCGCACTGCCAACGGCTGCGCCGCAGCAGTCAAACCCGCCGGGGTAGCGCTGAACAAGTCGGGTTGACTGAGCAGGCTCATGAGCTGGTTTCCGATGATGATCTCGTTGCTGATTCGGTGTTAGCCCGCTCGCACCACTCCAAGGCCTGGGAGAACGCGGCCTGGGCCAACTCCGCGCTGCCCCACGTGGCCAACTCCTGCTGAGCGTGCAGCAGCCCTTCCCGTTGCCGCTGCACCGGGGTGTGGCATTGCACCTGCAGTTTCCATCGGCTCAGCACCGCCGCCGTGTAGGAGGGCGCCACAGCTGCGGCCGCACTGATCTGCATGGCCTGCTGAACCTGCTGCAACGCCAGATCCAGGTGGCCCGCTTGTTGGTGGGTGCCGGCCTGCACGAGCAGCAGATCGGCGTGCAGGGCTGCGTAGTCGGGGTCGGCCTGCGGGGGAAACGCTTGCGCTGCCTGTTCAGCGCGCTCGAGGAGCACCTGGTGGTCAGGCATCTGCCCCTGTTGGGCAATGGCCGCGAGGTCCACTCGGACCCGCGCGGTTTCACTGGGGCTTAATTGGGCTCCCAGCAGCACTTGCTCCAACGCTTGGCGAGCCTGGTCGTGACGCTGCAGGCCTACCAGTGCGGTGGCCTGGCGGCGCAAAACCTGCGCCCGAATCGCATCAGGAAGACCCGGTACGGCCGCTGCCTGAGCAAACTCTTGCACTGCCAGCTCCACCATTCCCAACGCTTGTGCTGTTTGGGCAGCCTCGCACAGGGCCAACACCTCAAGTGAAGGATCGCCCGGATCTAAGCGGGCGGCACATGCCACACTCTGCTCGGCCAGCGCTCTAGCCTGCTCCGGTTGCCCGGCGCTGCGATAGGTAGCCGCCGCCAGCTGCAGCAACCGGATCGCGGTGGGTCGCTGATCCAAGGTGATGGCTGTAGCAGCTGCCTCATGGAGGTGGTCGGCTGCCTGCTCCAGCATTCCCTCCTGGAGCAGCTGCATAGCCTGCGTCAGGGCATCAACCTCCCCAGGCACCGCAGTTGAGGCGTCGACTGGAGGGTGTCCTGATGTGGTCATACTGACAGTCTGCCGCACAGGTCTGACAACGGGCTGGCAGCAACGACGGAATGGGACACGGCAAGTCGGGTTGGACTTTAGTTGAGGTTCAGGGTGATTTTTGCCAAAGTCCTGCCAACAGGACCCAAAGCTGCCAGACTTCGTGCTGATCGTTGCTTGCCGCTCTTGGGAAGGTTCCTTCATGCCCGACACCCCCATCTCCCAGACCCCTGCCGATACCGCGCCACAGAACTCTTCTGCCCGGCGTGGCCGGACTTGGCTGTGGGCTTTGGGGGTGGTGCTTCTGCTGCTGGCTGGTCTGCTGACGTGGTGGGGGCTGCGCGTGCGCTCAGATCACCAGGTAGAAGATCGGGTGCAATCGGTGTTGACCAGCGCGGGAGCCTCCTCGGTCCAGGTCTCGGTTTCCGGGGGGAATGCCACCTTAACTGGCACGTTGCCGGCAGGGTTGAGCGCCGAACAGCTCAAGGCGAAGGTAGCCGCCGTCCAAGGGGTGCGATCTGTGATCACTAACGTGGGGCCCGGGCAGGCGGCGACCCTAGCTCCCCCAGTTGCCCCCACCCCTCCCGCACGCACGCAACCGCCGCTGCTGACCATGGTGGTCGGGATGCAGCAAGTGACCGTCAGTGGTACCGTCGCCGACGATCCCACGCGAACGATGATCATCAAGGCTGCCTCGGGGAAGTATGGTGTGCAGCGATTCACCGAAAACGTGCTGGTGGATTCCTCGGTGCGCCAGGTGGACCTCAGCCAGATTCCCTCCCTACTCAAAGCCGTGGGTCAAGGAACCTCCGTGCTCATCAAGCTGCATGAGGCAACGATGAGCTTGGCTGGCACAGTCATCACCGAGGAGCAACGCAGCACCAGTGAGAAGATCGCCATAGCCATCGTGGGTGATCCCAGCCGGGTGACTAACGAGATCACGGTCGGCTTCCCCACCCCCTACTCCACCTCACCGGCCCAACTGGAGCTCAACCGCCTGCCTCGCATTTCTTTCGCCAACGGCAGCGCCTTGCTGACCCTCCAGGCCAAGCACATCATCGGGCAGGCCGCAGCAATCATCTTGGCTCATCCTGACCTGGAGGACGTGGAGGTCGAAAGCTATACCAATGACCTCATCCCCCGAGAGCAGGCCTTGACCCTGTCCAAGAAACGCGCCGAGGTGATCGTGCAAGAGTTAATCCGCCAGGGGGTGCCGGCCTCTCGTTTGGAGGCCGAAGGCCTGGGCTCCACCCACCCGATGGTGCCAGCCACCCACCCCGACCGCCACACTCTCAACCAACGCATCCAGTTCGAGTTCGGCACCTGAGCCCTTTTATTCAGCACCTCCTGGCTCACCTTGCTAAGCTGAACAGGCATGACCACCTTGTCCGGGTGGCGGAACAGGCAGACGCAGTCCAGCATTGCGGTGCTAGTGCCCGTCCCTCTGACACCAGCAGTAGTACACCCATTGTCCGGGTGGCGGAACAGGCAGACGCGCTAGCTTGAGGTGCTAGTGCCCTTTATCGGGCATGGGGGTTCAAGTCCCCCCTCGGACACAAACTGGACGAAGTGCTGAGCCTGCCTTGGAGGTCCTCGGCATACTTTCTGCTGACCGACATCCTGGTGCGCGCTGGGGGTCGTCGTGGGGCTGGAGGGATCAATCGTGGCGCTGTTGGTGCGGTTCTTGCCGGTGTTGGTTTCGTTGGTGCTACTGGTGTATTGCCTCATCGATTGTATTCAAACCGATGAGAGTCAGTGCCGACATCTGCCCAAGTCAGCATGGGTGATGCTTATCCTTTTCTTCCCTTTGGTGGGGGGCATTGCTTGGCTGGTGGCCGGACGCCCGCGCCGCACTGGTGGGGCGGCTGAGCCACGCCGGCAGCAGCGCCACGTCGTAGCTCCCGATGATGATCCGCAGTTTTTAGCTCAGCTCAAGCAAAGCAACACCGAGCACGAGCGGATGCTCCAGCAGTGGGAGGACGATCTACGCCGTCGTGAGCAGGCTCTACGCGAGGGCGACAACCCTGATGAACCCAAGGACAAACCCGGTTCTTAAACTCCGTGCGGGGCCTACGCTTGTGGGCCCTACCGCAGAGCGGCGATACGTTGCTGCAGGGCGCGCAAGTGAGCCACGCGATGCTCATAGCGAGCGCCCACCGCCAGCAATAACACACCCACAGTGCCGATACTCACCCACCGGGGCACGGCGGAATAGGCCGCACTGATCCAGGGCGCTAACTGCACCAGCCCATGCACAGCGAGCACACCGGCTCCCAACACTGTGGGAGCCTGCCAGCGCCGGTTCACTCCCACCATCAGCACAGCGGCAGCAGCTAGCGCCACTGCGACCACCCGCACTGTGCTTCCCTCTCGGCTGGAGATCCACAGGCTGGGCAGTAGGGCCAGCAGGATGCCACTTCCCATCCACGGCCAGGAGCCCAAGCCTTGCGGGGAGGCGCTGCTGCGGCTTAGTCCCACCAACCCGGCTAGGGCGACCAGCAGCCCTGCGGGCCCACAGACCCACTCCACGCTGGGGGTGGTAGGCAGACCCATTCCGGCCAGAGGGGCGCAGATCAGGGTGAGCACCACTCCCCCGCCCAGGGCCATGCTGGTCAGATCGAGAGCCTGCCGCTGCAGCTGCTCGGGGTCAGCTCGCACAGCCTGCACCAGCATCAACCCAGCCCACACCCCACCGGCCACGGCCAGTCGGGCGATAAGGCTGGTACGGCCTTGACTCAGGGGAGTGCTCAAGGCGGCCAGCAGGCTGGGGGCAGTCAAGGCCAGGGCCAGCATTGCTGTCGCTACGGGCAGGCCGCGCTGCCTGGGAGCTCCTACGGCTGCTGGGAGCCAGTGGGAGGAGGTGCTGCTTGCGCTGCCGGTGAACTCCCGCGCCCACAGGACCACCGCAGCCAGTAGGAGGGTGGCCAGCCCCGCCCACATCTCCACGCTGGTGGCCTCTGGTGTCGGGGCACCGGAGTGCAACGCCCCGTACCCTGCCCGCCCCAAGAGGCCCATGGCGGCGGCCACCGCAGCAGCCATGGCAGGGATCAGGCTGGCCTGGGGGTGGGTGCGTACCACCAGCAGCGCCACTGCGAGGGCGAGGGTCGCGCCCAGGAGCACCAGCAGGGGACGTACCAGCGGGCCGGTGGCGCTGAGCGCGGCACTGGGCAGCACGAGCAGGGCGGCTGCAGCGGCCAGGCTGGGGCGCAGCCATCTGCCGTCACGTCGGGCAGCCCACACTCCTGCTCCTAACAGCACCAGGGCAGGTGCCAGGGTATAGACCTCCACCGCCAGGTGAGGTTGGTCGGCGCGCAGCCGCACCCACCAGGCCAGGGCGGCGCACAACCACCCCAACCAGGCCAGCCAGCGCTGCCCCGGAATGAGTGCGGCTACGCTCAAGCCGACGGCTACCAGGATGAGCGAGACCCACAGCAGGGGGGTGGAGATGCTCAGCGTCAAACCGATCACAGCGAGGCCTGTGGCACACCAGTGCGTTGCCTGAGCCAGCGGCGGTGGGGTGGGTTGCGGGCTTGGTGGTGACGCCGCAGACCAACACAGAGCCGCAGCCACGATGAGGGCTACGGCGGCGGCCAGGCAGATCAGCACTGCATCCACCGACTGACCCGGGCCAGCTTCCAGCAGCGCCACCCGGTGCATGCTGCCTGCCAGACTGCGATGAGCCAACACCAACGCCAGAGCAAGCCCGGTCACCACAACCGGAACTGCTCCCCAGGCACGCAGCGGCATCTCCCAGGTCAGGCGCGGATTAGCCAGCAGACCGCCCGCAACGAGGACCGTCGCTAAACAGGTGGCCAGCCCCGCAGCCGGGCGCATGCCCCCGGGCATGAGGCTGGCGGCTTGCGCTGAACCGAGGAACCCGAGGGCGCTGATACCGACCAGGGTCAACCGGTCTTTGCGGGGCAACGCCAGGGCGCTGGCGGCTAGTCCTGGCAGCACGGCTGACAACCCCGCCAGCCACTGTCTGGTGGTGGAGTCGTGCATCCCCAGGTATGCCGCGACAGGAGCGACCACCAGCATGACCCCCACGGCGGCGCAACCAACTAACCACCAACGGTGAGGATGCCTGCGGCGAAGCCCAAGCGCTGCCAGGCTCGCCAGCAGGCTCACCAGCAACGCGAGGAGTTGGTTCCCCCAGGCGGCCAGTAGGGTCAGCAGCGCCATCCCCACAGCCGCGACGGCCAGGATGGCTCCAGCCGCAGGTTGAGAGGCCGGTGGAGGGGCAGGTTGAGTCGACGATGTGCAGGTCTGCTCCAAACGCCTCGACCAGCGCAAAGCGGCTACTCCTAAGCACCCGGTGAGGGCCACGCCTGAGGCTACAACGGCGACCAGAGGCCACTGGGGTTGCCAGGGTGAGCCCAGGGCAGCCAGGCTGACCAGCAGAGCACTGGAGGCCCATCCCCGGTCACGCCGGGCAGGGCGGGCCACCCCAGCCCACAGCGCCGCCAAGCCGGCGAGCACCACCAGGGCCACCAGGGCGCTCAGGCGGGTGGCCGGTGTAGGCCAGGGCCACCAGGGTGCGTGGGCCATGCTGGCTTGCGCCCACGGTCGAGTGATCTCACTGTCCCACGCAGAGGCCCCTACCGCCAGCACAGGCATGATGATCCACAGCAGCACGAACAGGCTGACCGCTGCGACGAGCATCGGCCAACTGGCCGCCCCCCAGGCCAGCCCGGACCACGGATGAGCGTAGGGGCGAGTTTTCACCAGCCCCGCCACCACCACGGCGGCAAGCAGCACGCTGACTAGCGCTACCCAGGGGAAGTCCAGCCAGTGCGCCACTGCGCAAGCCAGGCTCACCGCACCAGCCGCACCGGCAGCTGGGGCGGCAGCTGGGGCCAGGGTGCCTGGTCGCCAAGCCCACCCTGCTCCGAGGGCACAGGCCAGTGCGAGCGGCACGGCCGCTGCCAGGCTGTGACCGAGTGAGGCCGTCACCAGGCTGCTGGCAACCCCCAGCAACCAGGAGGGTAACGCCAATCCAGCTAGCATGTGCTGCTCACTGCGGTAGCGCTGCGGCAACCGGCCAGCAGCCAAGCCCAGGCCGCAGCTCACCATCGCTGCCACAGCCCAAGGGGCCGGCCCCCAATCCAGCACGTGAACAGACAGATGCGCTCCCAGCAGGAGCGGGGCGAGCCACATCAGCCCCGCCGCACTGAAGGTGGCAGCTCGCAGACGCCCGAGGTGGCCCAGCGCACCGACGGCCACCGCGCACAGCAGGGCAGCCAGCCCGGCGTAGAGCAGGCGCGGGAGCTGCTGCCCCACCAGGCCGGTGGCGCGGGCAGCGGCGGCATCCAACAGCACCAGGACGACTGCCACACCAGCGAGGGCCTCGGCGGTGGAGTGTAGGTTCAGGCGACGAACTCCTAGTGCGACCGCCCACACAGCGCCGGTCAGGCCCGCCAGCACCAAGGCCCGGCCAGTTAGGCCCATGACACTCCACGAGAAGGCCAGAAACACCACAGCCGCCACCGCTAAGAGCAACGCCCCCACGCCCACCAAGAGGTGCTGCACCGACAACGCTTGTGGGGGTCGAGGCTGAGGGTGGGCGGTGGGCACAGCCCCGGGCGCAGCGACGGGAGGGGGCGGTGGCGGTGGGCAGGCCCACCCTGGGGGGATGGAGGGGGCAGGCGTGGGAGTTGGCACCTGCTGGGCTTGCAGGTGGTGGGTGATCAGGCGTTGCCGGAGAGCGATCCAGTGGTCAGCTTGCGCGCTGGCAT
>JBDIAW010000009.1:0-61889 GCA_039812585.1 Actinomycetota bacterium
CTCATTGTTATGACCCGATCATTCCCACCAACAATGCTCCGCAAGAGACATGGAGGGAGGTTCGCCCTCGCCTCCCCGCGGTTACTGACGTTATGAATTATTACCCCATTTGAGGCTTTTGTAGGCGTTGGCGCCGTCTGGACTTTCGACAAGCTTGAACCCTGGATCGTTAACGTTGTAGTAGACGTCATAGACAATTTTTCCAGCAACGTTGGTGTCTCCGGGCTTGGCAGCGTGTTGAGCCATCCATCGATTCATGGTAATCACGTAGGCAGGGTTATCAGAGTCGGTGCGTTTTCTGTTCATGCCCCACTCCGGCAAACTCATAGGCTTGCCGTGTTTTTCAGCCCATTGACGCCAACTTTCAATGGCGTCAGGGTTGCCGTCTTTCACTCGGTTGGCATAGGCAGCGAAATCGGATTCCTCGTGGATAATAACTCCAGCGTTCCCGTCATAGCTATCAACCCCAATGACATCGACAACATCATCACCGGGATATGAGGCATCTACTCCAGCAAATCCGGCGGAATTATTGTCGTTAGGAGACCATACGACTTTTACTTTGGGCATTGCTTCACGGAAGATGCCGACCATACGACGAAAGGCTTTCTTGTAATCCTCGGCTCGTTCTGAGGTGACAAACCACCCTGTGTACCAATCGCCGTTGAATTCATGAAAGGGGCGTATGTAGGTAATTCCGGGTTTATCGTTACGAAGAGAGGCCAGATTGCGAGCGCCGGTGCGCCAATTCTCGTCATAGGCACCAGCTGCAGCTTGAGCGTAGGATTGCGAAGAGTCTCTGCGGTGGAAGCCACCGACCGCTACATCCATGTCACCCTGCCAGTCGGGATAACCGACTCCTACCCCCCACATGTTGAGCTGGTTAGGGATATCCTCCTCGCACCATGTGCCGATGATTCCGACAGGACTTCCACGCCAAGAACCGAAGTCGCCCCCCTTGGCGTTATCCGGATCGCTAGTGGATAAACCCGACGACCAACCGTGGTAGCCATCTGCCGAGGTTGCGGCCGGGCGCGGGGTGATTCTCGACGGTGAAGTCGTTCTGGGAGCGGACACGCTGGCGGTCGGGGTGGAGGAGGAGCTGGTCGAGGTGGTGGGCTCTGGGGAAGCTGCAACGCTGGCAGAGCTGGAGCCGCTGGTGATCGGTGCTATTTGATCGGGTGTCCCCACCGACTGCACCGTGTTGATCTTGCTGGATTGGTCTACGAGCTCAGCGTCATTGAACGTCATTGCTCCGACTGTTAGGGCTACAAGACCCACAGCAGTGGCAGTGGCGATTGATCGTTTCCGGTTGGTCATGAAGACATCCTTCGAGTACCACGCTGGATAGCGCAATCATGAGACAGGCGACTTTTCACCTAGCTCATGCATACTAGATCTTTGGCCTAGCCGAGATGCTCATGATCATTTCATTACGGTCGTTACGGTCCTGTTCACTCTGATGACGATCTCTAGTGGTCTAAGCACTCGATGGTGCGCGCGAGGGTGACATCACCGAACTGGTCTACCGCCACTGATTGCCCCGGTGAGCCAAACCGCCAGCCACCACCATGGACCACCTTCTCGCCCACCTATGGAGCTCCACCGCCGACCGTGCGAGAAGCATCATCACAACGGCACCCGAAAAACCGTTGCTAGCCAATAAAAATTAGGGTGGAGCTGAGGGGATTTGAACCCCTGACCCCCTCGATGCGAACGACGCCTGATCAGTGGGTTTATGCTGCCCGGCAACGGTTTTTCGTCCGCCAGTATACGCCTGTGACCGCTTGGGCAGGGTGGCATTGAGTCCCAGTTTGAGTCCCACTGGCCAACCTCGTTGAGTCGATCTTTCAGGACGTGAGGGGATATCTCGTCGCGTCGGCGTGCGGAGAAATACCGGCCCGAGGTGGGTTGTCAATCCACTCTTTCCCGGATTGACAACCCACCTCGGGGTGGTAGGCCGTAGTAGCCGATGTGACGAGATACCCCCGAGTAGGGGCATCTCCGAGTCGAGGCCCCCCGGAGGGTTCCTTTGTGGTCGGTGACCCTGTGCGCGGCAGCGGTGGGGCAGGGGTGCGCGCAGGCCGCCAGGCCGGAGCGCGGGGCCCCTGCCCCACCAACGCGGCCCGCCAGGGCCGCCCTTGAACCAGTAAGGAAAGTTCTCACCGCAGATTTTGAAGCTGTGATCACTGGCCGCACCGGAGTGAGAAGTGCTCCATACGGGTGATAACCAGATCTAGACCTTATTGTTAGTACTTTGATGACGAGATACATACCATGTTGAATCCAATTAAGCAATCTGGTATTAGGAAGCACGCCGTTCGGTATTCTTTGGCTGCCATAGCACTGTTTGCTTGTTTAGCTTTGATTGTTTCTTTGGCTCTGCTTAAATTCGCAAAACACACAGGTGCGCAAAGTGCAGCAGTTTCGTTGAGTGAAGACGGCACACGTGTAATTAACGCCGGTGCCTTGAAGCCGATACTTCTAACGAGTTCCGCAGATGCGACTCCTTTGACGGGGCGGATAATAACTGAAAATGAATCATCTCGGATAAACGGGCATAGTGTAAATGAATTCCAGGCTTGTCAGGGCTACTATGTAGTAAGCAATAATCTCCAACTTTTAGACGCGTATAATGAGCGAATTCATCAGCGGGCAAAGGCTCTTGGTTTACACGAGAAAACTGCTCCCATTAGTAGCGATCCTTGTCAATTCCTAGCAGAAGCAGATCGTGTCTTGGTGGTCGAATGAACCCAATTACATATTAATGCTTATTTAAAAAACCAGTCGGGGCTTAGTGCGGCCTACAAGTTACAGTTACAGGAGGACCTTTAATAAGCTTCATTAGCTACCTATCTTCAGCACACGCCTGAATTAATTGTTCGCGTTGACGAGAACTGGTCATTTGCGCTACCGCCAACATATGAGTAAACACCTTGCCCAAAATCCCATCTTGTTCCTCCAAAGTTTATATCTTTAAACCCATAGAACATAGATTGACAGTACCCTATGCTTAGCGAAGTTACTCGGTCATTCCATCCGTAAGTCCCGAGATATGAAATTTCATCAGCTTTGAACATCGACAAATAACTTCCACTGCAGTTTAAGTTTTCATACATCCGCGCCATGCTTAGTGATCCACAGCCAGCTGCAGTTGAGGCAACTTGATTATCTGCGCTCTTGCCTCTTGCGGCAATTACATCAGTCTTATGATTCAGAGTTTGTGATCGAGCCAATTTTTTTGCCGCTGCGAGTTGGATCTCTTCAGACTTTCGTGCCGCAGGTGAATTCCTGTCGGAAAAACCTATAATGAAACCATTTTCGATGGCCTCCGGGCCTAATTGGAGGACTCCACTGGGTGTGGTAACGAGTTTAGATAAGGGTATTAATTTACCATCCCATAGAATCTTGTCTATCTTGGTGCCGTTTATTTCAACATAGTCCATATCGCTAGTTGAATTAGGTTGAGTGGTCTCAGTTGCAGCCATGGCTTGTCCAGCTGGCATCATCACGGCAGCTAAAATTACAATCATAATTGTTGATCGAATCTTCATTATTTTCCCCTTTGTTAGATTTTGTGATGATTTGTAAATCACTTGCCTGTTTTGCGTGTTTTATTCTTAACGGTTTAAATTTTGATTTACCAACGGTATACTCGCCAATGCGAAGTTCTGTCAAGGGCCGAAGTATAGTTCGCGGCACATATGAAAGTTATGCGCCAGTTTGAACGCTAGTTCAAACTGGCGCACTGGAAAGGATGTTGATAGTTACGGCGGTAACTTGACGGATTTCCCCCGTATGCTTCTGGATGAGTCTATGAGACTTGTAAGTCCCATCCAGAACCTGCACATTTCGTACGAGTTATTAATATCAGATGGCCATAGGGATGCCTGATATTCCTATTATGGTGTCGGTAACGTATTCTGCGCCCGAGGCTGTTAGTGCTTGGTGTTTTCCTGTCTTGTTGGCGTAGCCGATGGCTGTTGTTCCGATGGTGTGGGCGAGAGTGATGTCGGTGGGTTGGTCTCCGATGAGGATGCAGTGGTGGGGGTCGACGGTGAGGGCTTGGGTGGCTTGGTTGGCGGTGTGGGGGTGGGGTTTCATGAGGCGCGGGTCTTGGGGGTCGCGTCCGGAGATGTGGCTGATGTAGCGGGTGAGGTCGTGGCGGTTGAGGGCGTGCGCGATGGCTTGGGGGCTGTTGTTGCTGACGATGGCGACGGGTTTGCCGGTTTGTTGGCAGTAAGTCAGGAAGTCGCGGATGCCTTCGGTGAGTGTGGCGGTTTGGGCGGCTTGGGTTTAGCAGCAGGTGAGCCAGGTATTGATGGTGGGGATCATCTGGGGCGCGGTGTCGGGTAGGGCGGCGAGGATGCGGTAGGGACCGCGGGGGGCGGCTTGGGTGATGGCAGAGGGGAGTTCGCCCAGGTGCTCGGCGAGGTAGTCGCGCATGTGGATGGCGACGTTCAGGATGGGGTAATGGGCGAACAGGGCGCAGACAGGCCCGTCGAAGTCGAGCAGCACCGCGTGTGCTGCCTGCATGGTTTCGGCCAGGCTGGGCCGCTGGGCTGCTAGAGCCTGGGGGTTACCGGTGGGGGGCATGGGCCTGGGGGTAGGTGGCTGGTCGCCAAACCGGCGGTGTGCCGGTCACGCTGGCGATGACGATGGTTTTATCGTCGTGGGGTTTGGAGCGGGGCCAGCGTTGCCCGGTGAGGTCGGTGTTCTCCAGGCGGTGGATCTGAGCATGGAATTGTTCAGGCTGGGTGGTGGCTTGGGTGAGGAATTGCTGCCAGGTGGCGGGTTGGCTATAGGTCAACACACTGGCGCTGGCCCCGTCGCTCATCACCACCAAGGTTTGCACCTGGCTGGCGTCGAGCAGATGGCTCAGCCCGTGGTGGGCGGCTTGGGGGTCTGCGGCGGCAATCCAGTACCCCTGGGGGGTGTTGCGCACTCGGCGCTGCTGGGCCTGTAAAGCGACCAGGTTGTGGTTGTGTTGCTGGTTGAACCCATAGCCGTCTTTGAGGTGCTGCCGATACGCAGCACGCTGTTGGGGCCCGATCGGGGACAAACGCCGGTCGGTGTAGTACTCCACCTCCCCTGTAGTGGTTTCCACCAAGATGCCGCTGTCCCCCAGCAGGTAAAGCTCGATGTGCTGGGGGGTCCACCGGGCCAAGGCGATGGTGGAGGTGGGGCAGTCCTGCGGGTGGAGCTGATGCTGCTGGACCAGATCGGATATGGCGGCCTCCACAATGAGAGGCAGAGCTAGCTGGGGGTTGAGGTCAAGGTGGTGACGCAGCGCTTGCGCTAGCTGCTGGGCGTACCAACCCCCGTCACGTTCCCTGGTTTTTTCATGGTCGTGAGCAAAATCGGTAGCGCCATCTAACACCGCCGCATAGGTGGGACCGACGAGGGAGCGGTCCTGATTGGAGTCGCCTTCACCGGCGAGGGTGGCGGTCAGGATGGTTGTCATTGGTGCACCCGGGCGGGGATGAGCAGGGTGGAGGAGTTGACGGTTTGGCCGGTGAACTCGCTACGCACCACCATGGAGAAGTGCTGCTGTTTCACCTCGTTGTAGAGGGAGGTGAGGTTGTTGGTCAGGTAGTCAACCGCCCCGATCGAACCCAGGGCGTGCACTCCTGCGATCACAAACAGCGACCGGTCCTGGTAGGGCAGCCGAGCCACATACGCATAATCCACTACCGCACCAGCCCCCCCGCTGGCGATGTCCATCGGGGAAATCAACACCTGGCCGGTGGTTTTATCCCGCAACACCCACCGGCCGTCACTGTCGGGAGCAAACGAAATGAACGGGTCGGCCTCGATCGCCACTGCGGTGACGGGGGAAGACTTGGGACCGCAGATAGCGATGGTCTCCAGTGGGGGAACATAGCGCCCATCAGTGGGGATGTGCAGCGGCTCAACGGTGAACGCGAGGCTGTGCAGCAGATTGGTTAATTTCTGCAGCGACAGGCTGTCCTCAGTGGCAACCGCCCCCAGAGGCCGACCCACAACATCACGTAACGGCACCGCAACAGTTAGCGGACCCACCCCGAATAAGGCCCGCTCCGGGGCCGGGGCGCTCTGACGGATCTGGGTAATACGGCCTTTGGACAGGCCCAAGCGCTTGGCTATAGCGGCCAGAGTCATCCCGGTCTGGGTGCTGGCCCGCTCAATGGCTTCTTTACGCAGCCTGGCTAATTCCACGCTGCGCTGCTGATACACGTTGATCAGATTAGTAGCAGCGCGAGCCTGTGCCATCGGGTCAACCTCCCGCCGCACTTGATCGAACTCGTCAGTCTCCACACCCACGAGTTTAGACCCCTTGACACGGCCTGAGGGGCAGCATAGGGTGTGTTTATCCCCCTAAACCGATAGAGGGGTTTTCGATCATACTGGGTTTATACCCATAAACAAGGGGAGTTCTGTGATGGCTATGCAACGGAGGGTGTCGGTTGATCATGTGGTGGTGTTTCCCAGTGGGGCTTACCTGTTGGGTGCTCCTGAGCCGGTTACTGATTTCAACGCTGCTCCTGCTCCTGGTGGGGTGCGTCCCCAGTTGGTGGACTTGGAGTCGGGGTTGCCGTTGTGGGTGGTGCAGGTAGTGGATGCGGATCCGAATGCGGGGAAGCGGGAGAAAACCGTGAGCGTGAAGATCGCTTGCGCGTCGATGCCGATCCCGCCGAAAGGGGACCCGTCGTTGCCGTTTATAGCGGTGGAGTTCACGGGTTTGTCGGCGACACCGTATGTGGATGATAACGGGGCACGTCCTCGTTTGGCGTGGTCGTTTCGCGCGCAGGGCATGACCAGCCCCCGCACTGCCAAGTCCACTTCCAGCTCAGCTGCGATGTAGAGGGGGTGGGTGTGATGATCAGTGGGCATGCTCTTGATGTGTGGGCGGATGCGTTCGACGTGACTGAGGATGATTCCGGGGCAGGGGTGGCGTTGGAGTTGCTGCGTAAAGTCGCCGAGGCATCGGATTTGTTGCATAGCGTGGCGGATCGTCTGGCCGATGGCCCTGGGGATGCGGTCGCACACGCCCAGTGTGCTGTTGGTGATTGCGAGTTGTTGGCTGAAGAGCTGGCCAGCATTCGTAGCGGGTTCACCGCGCATGTGCGTGGGGGTGGTCGGTGATGAGCCTGATCAAACAAGCCTGCGAGTTGAACGGATGGAACCGGGTGCAACTAGGCGCTTCCGGCTTCACCCAACCCCCTGCAGAGATCCCTTCCTGGTCGGCCTGGCGCGGGGTGTGGTTCACCGCCCGGCATCCCAGCCTGCTCTTGCCCATCACCCCCGCAGTGCCTCTGTCTTTGGCCTGGCTGGTGGGTGGGGTGCCGGGGGTGGTGTGGCTGGTAGTGGGCGTCCTCGTCCTGCTCATTGGGGTGGGGGTGACCCAAGCCAGGCGCGGCCAGGGGCGGGTGTTCCTGGCCAACCTATGGCGGCCGTGGCGCTGGTGGGTGGCCCGCTGGTTCACCTACGGGTACCTGTGGCCACGTGTCGCCCTGCGGTGCCGTTTGGGGGTGCAGGATCACGCCACCGGTCAGATCCTCACCCCCCGGGTTAGCGGGGTGTGCCTGACCGCCTCTGGGGAGTGCATCAGCCTGGAGCTGCCGGTGGGCTTGCCCCCTGAGGAGCTGACCCGTAAAGCCGGTGTGCTCGCGCATGCTCTGGGTACCACCCGACCACTGCGCGTGCAAGTCAGTACCGCGAGGGGGGCGCGAGTGTGGGTGCATCGGCGTAACCCCTTGGCTGCAACAGTGCCACCACTGCCCATGCCCACTTTGGATGTCCAGCTGTTGAAAACGCTTTCCATCGGCAAAACCGAGACTGGCCAACCCTGGTCGGTGCCGGTGTGGGGGTCGCACATTTTCTGCGGCGGGCTGACCGGCTCCGGCAAAGGCAGCATTTTGTGGTCTCTGCTGCACGGCTTGGCCCCGTTCATCCGCGAAGGCCTGGTGCAAATCTGGGCGGTGGACCCGAAAGGTGGCATGGAACTGGAACACGGCGCTGGGTTGTTCACCCGGTTTGAACGTGACGACCCGCAAGCCATGGCGCAGTTGCTGGAGGACGCCGCTACGGAGATGGACACCAGGTGCCGCTCGGTGCGCTCCACCACCCGCCTGGTCACCCCCACCCCGGCGATGCCCCTGGTCGTGGTCATCGTCGATGAACTGGCCTCGCTGACTTCGCTGTGTATGGACCGTAAGATCGGCATCCGTGTGGAACGCGCTTTGGGGTTGCTCGCGACCAAGGGCCGTGCACCGGGGTTCGCGTTGGTGGCGTTCACTCAGGAAGTGTCGAAGGAGACCGCCCGATGGCGGGACTTGTTCCCCACCAAAATCGCCCTGCGCCTAGCCAAACCCGTCGAAGTGGACATGGTCCTGGGTGACGGAGCCTGGCAAGCCGGAGCCCAAGCCGATGCCATCCCCCGCCACACCCCCGGTAGCGGATACGTGCTGGATGAAACCAGCAACACCCCAGTGGGGGTACGGGCCAGTTGGATCGATGACAACACCATCACCCGCCTTGCTGCCACCTATGCCCCCCAGCATGTGCAGCAACTCCCACTGGCTTTACCCGAGCTAAACCAGCCACCCACACCACACGAGCAGACCCCTGTGATCAAAATCCGGCAGCGTTCACCCCGGCAATCCACCCGAGCGCGACCCCAGAGGGTCAGCAACCCAGCCTGCCTCTGATGCCTGCGGTCAGCTAACCACAGAGCTGAATCCTCCTTATTTTCCAACGGTTACCCATGTGTGAGGGGGCGAACTATGCCTACGATCAGCCCCGAATTGGAGCTCCCCGAGCTCACTCCTGCCCAGCAGGCGGGGTTGATGTCCAGGTTGCGGGACAAGTCGTTCAATGCGTTCGCTGAGACCCTCACGCGGGTGGGTAACTGTGCCCACCCCATCAGGGTCACCGGACACTCCGACACGATCAACCCCACCACCGGGGAAATCTTGTCCAGCTTCAGCTCCACGTCGCAACCGTTAGGTGCGTTGTTCCTGCCCTGTGGCAACCGCCGCGCCCGTGTGTGCCCGGCCTGCTCGCGGGTTTACGCGCGGGACACGTACGAGATGATCCGCGCTGGGGTCACCGGTGGGAAAACTGTGCCGGTCAGCGTCGGGGGCAACCCGTTGGTGTTCGCCACCCTAACCGCACCCAGCTTCGGACACGTCCACGGGCAGCGCAGCAAAGGACCCTGCAAACCTGGCAAACCCCGACGGTGTGAACACGGACGGCCCCGCACCTGCCACCGAGTACACGAACCCGGCGACCCGGCTTTAGGGCAGCCGTTGTGCGGGCAGTGTTACGACTACCCCACCCATGTGGTGTGGCAATGGTGGGCACCCGAACTATGGCGACGCTTCACCATCACCCTGCGCCGCCAACTCGCCCAAACCCTCGCAGTGCCCGCCTCCCGCCTAGGGGAACACGTCAGCGTGCAATACGCCAAAGTCGCTGAATACCAAACCAGAGCCGCGATCCATTTCCACTCCCTGATCCGCGTCGATGGACCGAAACACGCCGGCGGTTACGCCCCCGCACCACCAGCCATCACCCCTGCTGTCCTCGCCCAGGCGATCGAGGCAGCGGCCCGGGCGGTGAGCTTCACCGCACCCCCCACCCAACCCGGGGACCCCTCCCGGATCTTGCGTTTCGGCGTCCAACTTGACACCAAAACCGTGAACGCACACTCCCGACCAGACCACGCCGACCAAGACCTGACCGCCAGCCAAGTCGCCGGGTATCTGGCGAAATACGCCACCAAAACCGCAGGCGATGACATCACCCTGGGTAACGCTCACTGTCACCGTTTACGGGCGGTTATCGCCCACATCCCCACCACACCTGACAGCCCTTACCACCTGCTGGCCAAATGGGTCCACATGCTCGGCTTCCGTGGACACTTCACCACCAAATCCCGCACCTGGTCGGTCACCCTGACCAAACTCCGGCAAGCCCGCCGCCGCTACACCCAACTCCTGCATCACGACACCAACCGCCTGGCCCACCTCGACACCAACGACCTGGAAGCACTCCTGCTCGCAGACCACAACGAGGAAACCACCCTCGTGATCGGCAACTGGAAATACCTTGGCACCGGCTGGACCAGAACCGGAGACCACACCCTCGCCCTCGCCGCAGCCGCCCACGCCAGAGAACACGCCCCCCGCAAAGCACTCCCCCAAACCCGATAACTCCCACCACAGAAAGGAAAACCCCATGAACACACAGGCCATCCACCCCCTGATCTACAACGTCGACGAAGCCTGTCAAGCCCTCGGATTGAGCCGTACCGTCATCTACGAACTGATCCGCTCCGGGCGATTACGCAGCATCAAACAAGGCCGCCGACGCCTGGTCCCCCTGCAAGCTGTGGAGGACTACGTCCGAGCCATGATGCGAGAGGCCGTGGCATGAACAGCCCCATCTCCACCGTCAAGCGCAGCTACGGCGACGGGTCCCTGTACTGGGACCAGACCCGGCAACGATGGATCGGTAAGGTCACCATCGGCTACGACGCCAACGGGCGACGCCGGTTGAAAAAAATCAGCGCCCGCACCAAAACCGCCGCCCAGCAAGAGATCAAAAAAATCATTCGTGACAAGGAGGACGGGCTGGCCATCACCCACACCAACTACACCGTGGCCCAAGCGGTGGAGGACTGGCTGACCTACGGGCTGGTCAAAGTCGCCCCCAAAACCCGGCAACGCGACGAGCAGATGAGCCGCACCCACATCATCCCCAAACTGGGTAAACGCAAACTGAACCAACTCAGCGCCGCTGACGTGGAGAAGTGGTTCGGTGAGCTGAAAACCACCCTCTCCACCCGCACTCTGCAAGTCGTACGCTCCTGCCTGACCCGAGCCATCAACCGGGCCATGGCCCGCGACCTGGTTAAACGCAACGTTGTCGATCTGGTCACCACCCCCAACGGCACCGGCGGACGGCCCTCCAAAGCGCTCACCCCCCAACAAGCCGATGCGGTGCTCACCCACACCGTGGACGACCCCCTGCACCCCTACATCGTGGTGTCCCTACTCACTGGAGCGCGCACTGAGGAAACCCGCGCCTTGCGCTGGGAAAACGTGCACCTCAACCCCGCCGAGGGTATCCCCGCCCACATCGAAGTGTGGAGATCCGTACGGGCCACCGGTGACACCAAAACCCGCAAATCACGCCGCACCCTGGCCCTGTCCACCCTGTGCATCCAAGCCCTGCACCGCCAACACGTCTGGCAGCAGCAACACCGCCGGGCGGCTGCCGACGCCTGGCAAGACACCGGGCTGGTGTTCACCACCACACTCGGCACCCCCCTGGACGCCGCCAACGTGCGCCGAGACCTGCGGCGAGCCCTACGCCAGGTGCCCGGCATCAACCCCAACGACTGGACGCCCAGGGAGTTGCGCCACTCCTTCGTCTCCCTGCTCTCCGACGCCGGGGTGCCCCTGGAGCAGATCTCCCAACTCGTCGGGCACCGAGGCACCAACGTCACAGAACTGGTCTACCGCCACCAACTGCGCCCCGTCATCCAAACCGGGGCCACCACCATGGACAGCATCTTCGCCAAACAATTGAGTCCCAGATTGAGTCCCACCGGGGCCGCAACGGCCAATACGATCAGGAGTGGGGATGAAGAACTCTTAGTCAGCAAAGGTTTTTAGGGTGGAGCTGAGGGGATTTGAACCCCTGACCCCCTCGATGCGAACGAGGTGCGCTACCGGACTGCGCTACAGCCCCCGGACGGGTGGGTAAAGCTGGTCTGAGGTTACCACCTGCCCGGACGGGCCCGGCGGATTAATCGTTGACGGCTCGGGCGGTGGCGGGCAGGTCATCGTGCACAGGCTCGTCAGACTCACGTAAATCGATCACCGGGTCGCCGTCCGGTTTGGGACCGCAGCGAAAGGTGACCGACTCCTCCACGGGGTCCTCCCACAGTGCCGCCTGCACCATGCCGGAAGCTCCAGCGGGACTCTCCCATACTCCCCCGAGGACAATGCTGCGCCGGTGGAGAGTGTTGGTGTGCACGTACGTGGGCAGCGGAGCCACCCGTGGATCCCAGCGCGGGCCCTCGCCGGGCTGAGGAGGGGCAGGGTCAGGAGCCTGGGCGTCGAACAGGGGGGTGGCCGGAGCCGGGTAAGAGGAGGACAGTGGCTGCGCTGGGCTAGCTGAGTTGGAGGCGGGCAGGCTCACCCAGGAGGTGACTCGGGAATAATCTGCCTCTACGGAGGCGTGGTAGCGCTTGGACCAGTCGGCTTGGACCGCCGCGCGCTGGTCCTGCTTGGCCGCCGCCCGCAGCACCACTAGGTAGGGACCCAGCAGGGTCAAAGGCACCGCCATCAGCGTGATCGTGACAGGAGTCAGGGCCACCACGGCGGCACAGGTCAGGGTGGCGAGCATCAAAGTGACCAGAACGCGGCGACGGCGGGCACGGCGGGAAGCTGTGGCCTGACGCTGTGCTTGAGATTGGACGAGGTGAGGCACCTCGCGCACCTGATGCAGCATGAGATCCTCACTGTCCAATCCCGGCTTGGAGCCAGCACGGCGGGAACGTAGTGCCGATCCGCGCGCCAAAACCCGCGCAGCACGCGTGAACCCTTCCCCTGCCCGCTCCATCAAGGCATCCTGATGACGTCGACCCCACAGAGGCAGCAAGACCAGCGCCCACATCCCAACGATGGCGGCGAAGATCGGGCTGGCGAAACGGCTCACAAGAGGTAACCGTATGGACTTGGAGGTCCTGATACACGCACCAAACGGCGTGTCGGCCCAAGAAGCTGAAGTTGACCTCGAGGCCTCGAGGTCGGCGGTAGATCTACTCTCCCGGCCACGGGTGAGGGTGGATCGGCGGGCAGCGGTGAATCAGCCCTGAGGGGCACTCCTCGGCAGTGATAGCGAAACTGCGGTGATCACGCCACTGCCCGTCGATATGCATCAAACCCTGCCGAAGACCCTCCTCACGCAGACCCAGTTTGGTCACCACACGCAAGCTGCGCTCATTCTCCGGGCGGATATTGATCTCGATACGATGCAGAGCCAGGTGGGCGAAGCAGTGGTCAATGCTCAGGGCCACTGCGGTCGGCACCACACCACGCCCCGCGTACTGCTGGCTGACCCAATATCCCAGGGTGCCCGAACACACTGAGCCGTACACGATGCCCGAGACGCTGACCTGCCCGATCACCTGTCCCTGCCAGGTGATGGCTAAGGCCAGCAGGCGGCGCTCCTTAGCTTCGGCTTTGAGGTAACGCAGCAAGGTGGTGAAGCCGCCTCCCCCGGGCCGATGGTAGAGGTCAAGCTGAGGGATCGTAGCCTCCCAGGGAGCCAGCCAGGTGCGGTTGGTTTCCCGTAACGCCTGCCAAGCGGTGGCGTCGCTGCGGCGCAACGGGCGCAGCTGGATGGGCGGGTGGTCCAGCAGCGCAGCCCAGCCCCGATCGTCGCGGTAGGACATGGTGCACCTCCTCGCGACTCCTGGGTTGTCAGCCAGGTTAGCGCGACCCAGGTCGGCGCGGCACTAGTCCAACAGGGCGACCGTCACTGACTCTCCTGCCTTCACTGCGGTAGTGCCCTCTTGCACCAGGATCAACGCATTGGCCCCGGCTAGCTCCTCCACGGGTGAGGACAACGGCGAACGCAAGGGAGTGACCACCGCGCCACCCTGCTCATCTTGCTCCAGCCGGGCGGGCACATAGGCGCAGGAGTGGCTGACCACGTCCAAGCGTCGGGAGCAGCGAGCCGTGACCAGCGGACGTTGCATCGCCGTGGTGCCCAACAGGTAGCGGATCACTGGGCGCACGACCGCCTCAAACGACACGTACGCCTCAACGGGGTCCTGGGCCAGCAGAAACACCGGGCATCCCTGACTGCCCACGCGCCCTAACCCCTGCACATGGCCAGGGTCGATGGCCACATTGGTGTAGCCCACCCAGCCCAACTGGCCCAGTTCCAGCTCGACTCGGCTGCGAATCGCCCGATCCGTAGCTCCGGAGATGATAACTAAGTCCGCCCGCAAGAGCTCGTTGTCCACCGCCTCGCGTAAACGCCCCGGCGTGGGAGCCACCCATCCGGCGCGAAACGCTAAACCCCCCGCAGCCTGCGCTGCAGCGGCCAGCAGGTAGCCGTTGATGTCGGGCTCGTTGAACGCCAGCTCGTCACTGCCCTCTGGGTCAACCTCGGGAATGGCCTGCACCCCCTCCAGGGGTGCCAAAGACACCACGACCACACGAGGGCGAGGGCGGGCCATGACCCGCTCGTAACCACGACTAGCCAAAAGCGCCAAATGCGCGGGGGTCAGTTGCAGCCCAGCGGGTAACACATCGTCAATGTGAGCCTCACGCTCATCCTGGTGACCCAGCACCGCTGACACTGGCGGCACCGTGTCGGCCAGGGTGCAGCCCAGGGCCTCCATGAGGCGTAACTCCATGGGCGCCAAGGGCTCCAGACTGGCTAACACTCCACGCAACAACTCCTCCACCCCGCGTGGAGCGGGGGGGCTCGCCGCAGAGGAGGGAAGGTCACGCAGATCGACTTCAGTGGAGTCAGGCTGGGAGCTCACCCGAACACTGGGGGAGGTAGCTCCCCGTTGGGTCACGCTGGTCATGCGTCCTCCTGCATCTGCTGGACGTAGTGAGCCAACCATTGCCGAAACGCTGGACCCAGATCGGGTCGCTCGCTGGCCAGGCGCACCACCGCCTTGAGGTAGTCCAGCTTGTCGCCGGTGTCGTACCACAGGCCGGTGAACACCACACCATAAACCCCGCCGCCAGGGCCAGAAGAGGTGGCTAGCGCCTGGAGCGCATCCGTGAGCTGAATCTCCCCTCCTCGCCCGGGCGGTGTCTGGGCGAGGACATCGAAAACTCGGGGAGCCAGTACGTAACGGCCGGTGATGGTGAGATTGCTGGGAGCCTCCTCGATGGAGGGCTTCTCCACGAGGCCGGTGATTTTGACCACCTCGGGACTCTCGCCAGCAATAGCCTCAACTGCCGCACACCCGTAGGCGCTGACCATCTCTGGGGGCACCTCGGTCAGAGCGATAACGCTGCCCCCATAACGTTGTTGGATCTGGACCATCTTGGCCAGCAAGCGTTCCCGTGCATCGATGATCACATCTCCAAGCAGCATGGCGAAGGGTTGGTTGCCCACGTGGGCCTGCGCACACAGCACCGCGTGTCCCAAGCCCTTAGGGTCAAGTTGACGTACATAGTGCATGGAAGCTAGGTCGGTGGACTGGCGTACCCAGTCCAACTTGGCCTCATCCCCTTTGGCTTCAAGCGCCGCTTCCAGCTCGTAGGCACGATCGAAGTGATCCTCCAGGGAACGTTTACCCCTGCCGGTGATCATCAGCACATCGTCCAGACCAGCGCTGACCGCTTCCTCCACCACGTATTGGATGGTGGGTTTGTCCACCACCGGCAGCATCTCTTTCGGAGTGGATTTAGTGGCCGGTAGAAAGCGGGTTCCTAACCCGGCAGCGGGAATGACCGCTTTAGTGATGCGGGTGGGGGTGCTCGACACGTGAGTGGCCTCCATCAGGGTGGGCAGGGCAGCGGCATGGGTGCTCATAGCCGTGAGGGTAGTCATAGGCGCACCACAATCGGAATACCGAGGGTGGTTTTGCCTTTGGCGGAACCCCTTTGGCAGGATCGATGCCACCATGAGCGCCCAGGAAAGCACGTTGGACAAGGCGAGGGTGCGCGCGGCGATGCGCCGCCAGCGCCGCCAGCGGGCGGGCTCAACACCACAGCAGGCCCAAGCTTTAGCCGAGCACGCTTTGACCCATCCCGCCATGGCTGCAGCACACACCATCGCCGCCTACGCAGCCCTACCTGGCGAACCTGACTTGGAGGTTCTGCTCAGCTCCCTTCGCCAACGGGCCATACGGGTTCTGCTGCCGGTGGTCGGTGAGCAGGGCGAACCCTTTGCACTGACCGACGCCCTGCGCTGGGCGCTGGATAGCGGGCCCTGCTCCCGCCAGCCGGGGGCATTGGGCGTTGCAGTGCCCCCCGGGCCACGACTGCCTCCCTCGACCCTGAGCCAGGCGCAGGTGGTGCTCCTACCCGCCTTGGCCCTGGACCGGCAGGGCAACCGGCTCGGCCAAGGGGCAGGCTGGTATGACCGGAGTCTGTGCCATGCCGACCCTCACGCGCTGCTGGTGGGGGTCATCCACCCGCAGGAGCTCGTGGATCATCTGCCCACCCAGCCCCATGACGTGCCCGTGCACGCCGCCCTGACAGCCGAGGGCTGGCACTGCCTGCGCCCCCACGAGGGGGTGGCGTGAGCGTCGACGGTCTAGACCACCTCACCCTGCTAGCGGCCATGATCGTGCTAGCCGCCATTGCCGCCGTGCGTTTGTCCTATCGCACCGGCCTGCCCTTCCTGGTGCTCTACGTCGGGCTGGGAGTGCTCATCGGCCCGGACGTCCTGCGCACCAGTGTCCACCTGGAGCCCCACGAAACGGCGCGGGCGTTAGGCTATGCCGCCCTGGTGATCATCCTTGCCGAGGGAGGGTTGGGCACCCGGTGGAGCCACATCCGCGATGTGCGCACCGTGCTGGCCCCCGCCGCCTTGCTGGCCACCGTGGGAGTGTTCGTCACCGCCGCAGTGGTGGCCAGCGCCGCAGTGGCGCTGCTGGGCCTGAGTTGGGCCCATGCCCTTCTGCTCGGGGCGGTCTTGGCCCCCACTGACTCGGCAGCGGTGTTTGCGGTGTTGCGTCAGGTGCCTTTGCCACAACGCCTGTCGGGGCTGCTGGAAGCCGAATCCGGCGGCAACGATGCCTCCGCAGTGGTATTAGTGGTGGCCCTATCGACTGCCACCCACCTGGATGCGGGCTCCCTGCTCACCGTGGGGCGACACGTCGTGGTGGAGTTGGCCATCGGCCTGGTGATCGGTCTGGGCGCCGGGGCGGTGGGGGCGCTGAGTGTGGGTCGGGTGGCACTGCCGGCTGCGGGACTGTACCCGATCGCGGTGCTGGCCCTGTGCCTGCTCAGCTACTCCTCTAGCGCGCTGGCCCACGGCAGCGGGTTTCTCTCCGTCTACATCACAGCGGTGGTGCTGGGCAACGCACGCCTACCCCACCGCCCACCCGTGCGCGCGTTTGTGGAGGGGTTGGGGTGGTTGGCCCAGATCGGGCTGTTCGTCATGTTGGGGCTACTGGTGGATCTGAGGGCCCTGCCTTCAGCGTTGCTGCCAGCTCTGATCATCGGGGTGGTGCTTCTGCTGCTGGCGCGCCCGGCAGCGGTGCTGGTGTGCGTCTCGCCGTTTCGCCTGCCCTGGCGTGAGCAGGTGTTGATCGGTTGGGCGGGGCTTCGCGGAGCGGTGCCAATCGTGCTGGCCCTGATTCCCATCGTGGCCGGTAAGCCTGATGCAGCAAGGCTTTTTCACGTGGTGTTCATGTTGGTGGTGGTGTTGACGCTGCTGCAATCGCCCAGCCTGCCGTGGGTAGCACGCCGACTGGGTTTCATCAACCCCAGCGCCACCACCGCCCTGGACGTGGAGACCCTGCCGCTGATGCGCCTGGACGCGCAGCTGCTCACGGTCAGCATCTCGGCGCACTCCCAGCTGCATGGTCTGGAGATCTTCGAGCTGCGTCTGCCAGGCGCCGCCGATGTCTCCCTGCTGATCCGGGAGGGCAAGGTCCTGGTGCCCACCCCCTACACCAGCCTGCGCCACGGCGACGAGATGCTCATCGTTGCCCCCACCGAGGCAGTGTCAGCTACCGAGCATCGCCTGCAGCAACTCACCCGCCACGGCCGCCTCGGTACCTGGGTCCGCCTGTAGCAAAAAAGCCAGCGCAGAGCAGATTTAGCGCAGGGAACGCAGGGCAGCGCTGCCCTTGTCCAGCAGATCAGAGAGCTTGTCTTGCGTCTTCTCCGGATGGCGGGAGCGATTCTTCTTCGCCACCCACTCCAGCGCCGCTGCCCCCACGGGAACCGCTACCGCTAACAGAATGGGCTTAGGAATCTTCTTCACCAGCTTGATCACAAGTATCACTCCTTGGTTGACGCGCGTGGGTCTTCTACCGTAACCCTTCTGAGGGCTCACGAGGGCCAGAAACCCAGTCAGGCGCTCTCCCCACCTGGGGGCACGTTCACAGGAAACTCCCAGAATGCATTCAGGCAGGATTCAGTGCATGCGACGATGCTCTCACCATGACTGTTGAGACTGGCCAACCCACACCCGTACCCTCCGCTACGCCCCAGGCGCCCAGCGCCCCAGCAGCTACCGCGCCCCTTCCGGTAGCCCCCAGCCCACGCCGAAGGTGGGGAAGCAAACTAGCCGCCAGCGCGGCCTTGGTCCTGCTGTGTTTTGGTGCAGGGGCCGCCGGAGCTACCTTGGCCGGAGGCGGCCAGAACAACGACCAGCCCAACGCCACAGCCTCCACAGCAGCGCTCTCCCGATCCGTGGACACCACGGCTGCCACCGGCTTATCCGCACCCCAAACCTTGGCACAGGTGGCTGCTGCGGTGCAGCCCAGCGTGGTCTCCATCAGCGTCACTGCAGGGCAACGCGGCGATGAAGGCTCCGGGATTATCCTGCGCGAGGACGGGACGATCCTGACCAACAACCACGTCATTGCTGCAGCCGCCACCGATGCCCAAAACTCCAGCAACAGCAACGGTTTTGACCCCAACGATCCCAACAGTTGGTTCGGCAACTCCCTCCCCAGTGGGCCGGCCACGATTCAGGTGAAGTTTTCCGACGGCAAGACCGCCAAGGCCACCATTGTGGGCCGCGACCCCAGCACCGACATCGCGGTGATCAAAGCGCAGGCAGTGAGCGGTCTGACCCCAGCCAAACTGGCCTCCACCAGCACTTTGCGTGTGGGTGACACCGTGTTGGCGTTGGGCAGCCCCCTGGGCTTGGATGGTTCGGTGAGTGCGGGCATCGTCTCGGCCCTGCATCGACCTGTCAGCCTGGGTGGGCAGCAGACCCGAGCCAGTGCGGTCACCGACGCTATCCAAACCGATGCAGCCATCAATCCCGGTAACTCCGGGGGAGCTCTGGTGGACGCGCAAGGTCGAGTGGTGGGAGTCAACTCCGCCATCGCCACGATGGGCTCCAACGGCAACATCGGGGTAGGTTTCGCGATCCCCATCGAGCAGGCCACCGCCGTGGCCGACGCGCTGCTGGCGGGCAAGAAACCCACCCACGCAGTGCTGGGAGTGCAAACCGCAGACGATCCGCAAGGGCGGGGAGCTGTGGTGGCCGGGGTGGCTTCTGGTAGCCCTGCCCAGAAGGCTGGGCTCAAACCGGGTGACATCGTGACCCGCATTGGTGATCGACAGATCAACGACGCCACTAGCCTCGCGGTGGCAGTGCGGGCCGTCACCCCAGGCACCACCGTCACCCTGACCTACCTGCGCGACGGGCAAACCCACACCACCCAGGCCACCCCGCTCAGCGCCCAGTAGCCACCTGCCCCAGGCACCAGCAAGGAGATCCGTGTGTCCCTCACCACCACCGACCCGAGTTCACCCTCGACGCAGCCGGATGCTCCCACCTTGCTGGTCGTCGATGACGAGCCGAACATCCTGGAGCTGCTCTCGGCCTCCCTGCGCTTTGCCGGCTTCACCGTGCACACCGCCACCGACGGGCAGCAGGCGTTGACGCTGGCCCGCAAGCTCAATCCCGATCTGCTGGTGCTGGACGTGATGATGCCGGGCATGGATGGCTTCACTGTGGTGCAGCGGCTTCGTGAGCGTGGCCAGCACATCCCGGTTGTGTTCCTCACGGCCCGCGATGCCACCCAAGACAAGGTGACTGGGTTGACCTTGGGTGGGGATGACTATGTGACCAAACCGTTCAGCTTGGACGAGATCGTGGCGCGCATCAAGGCGGTGTTGCGCCGCACAGCGGCGGCAGCATCCCAGCGCTCCCACTCCCGTCTCCAGTTCGCTGACATCGAATTAGACGATGACAGCCACGAGGTGGTGAAAGCTGGAGTTGCTGTGCAGCTGTCTCGCACCGAGTTCAACTTGCTGCGCTATCTCATGGAGAACCCCGGTCGGGTGCTGTCCAAAGCCCAAATCCTGGACCATGTGTGGAACTACGACTTTGGCGGAGATGCCAATGTGGTGGAGTCCTACATCTCCTACCTGCGTCGAAAGATCGACACCACGCAGCCCCGCCTGCTGCACACTGTGCGCGGCGTGGGCTACGTGCTGCGCCTGCCCCGGTAGGGCAGGCTGGCTGCAATGAGCACCCCCTCGGCGCCTGCCGCCAACCCCTCCCCCAGCCCTGCCCTGCGGTGGCTGGGGCGCGTGCCTTTGTGGGTGCAGCTGGTGGTGGTGCTGCTCAGCCTGGCCGCACTGGCGCTGGGTCTGTTTGGAGCGGTGGCCGTGGCGCTACTGCGCGATCAGATGATCGACCAGGCGGACCAGAAGCTACGTGAAGCTGTAGCCGGCATCAGTCAGGGTGGCCGGCACGACATGGACGATAGGGCAGGGCGAGGGCGCTTCGGGCCCAACCCGGAGACAGTGGTGATCCTCACCGATGCCACGGGCGTGTCAATCTCTAACAATGTGGCAGCAGCCCACGTGGTGCTGCCCGCCCTGCCCGATCAAAACCCTGCCACCGTGCAGTCGCGAGCCGGCAAGCCGTTCACCATCACTGCCTCCGATGGGCATCAGTGGCGAGTGCTCATGAGCTCGGTGAATCTTGCCAACGGCAGCCTAGCCACACTCAACGCCGCACGTGACCTCTCCGACGTGCGTAGCAGCGTGCGCCGCCTGACGGTGGTGTGCCTGTCGGCGGGCTTTCTGCTGTTGCTGCTGCTGGCGGGGCTGGGATACGGCCTGATTCGTGCTGCCCTCCGTCCCCTCGTGCAGGTGGAGCACACTGCGGCGGCCATTGCCAGCGGCCAGCTCTCCAGTAGGGTGCCGGCCCGAGACCCCCGCACCGAAGTGGGCCGCCTGGGGGCGGCGATCAATGGGATGCTCGCCCGCATCGAGGCAGCCTTTGCCGCTCAAACCGTCTCCGAGACCGCAGCCCGGGCCTCCGAGCAACGCATGCGTCGCTTCATCGCCGATGCCAGCCACGAGTTACGCACCCCGCTGACTTCGATCAGCGGCTTCACTGAATTGCACGGCAAGGGGGGCATCCCTGACGAGCAAGTTCCCTCGGTGATGGCCCGCCTGCACGCTGAAGCCCAACGCATGGGGTTGCTGCTGGAGGATCTGCTGCTGCTGGCACGCCTGGATCAGCAACGCCCCCTGCAGCGCGAAGCTGTTGATCTGCGCGCCCTGGCTCACGACGTGGTGCAAAGTTGCTCTCCGCTAGCCCCAGAGCACCAGCTGCGCCTCCTCGAGCCCGATGAAGCTGCTGCTGCAGTGATCGTCTCGGCAGATGAGGACCGCCTACGGCAGGTGATCCTCAACTTGGTCACCAATGCGTTACGCCACACTCCTGCCGGTAGCCACGTCCAAGTGCAGGTCAGCGCTGCTGACGGCCACGCCACGCTGCAGGTCAGCGACGACGGGCCGGGTCTGAGCGGGGAGCAGGCCAGTCAGGTTTTTGAGCGTTTCTACCGCGCCGACCCCTCCCGCACCCGCGCCACCGGACCCAACGGCAGCGGTAACGGTTTGGGGCTATCCATCGTGGCAGCAATTGTGGCCGCCCATGCTGGGACGGTGACAGTGGAAAGCACCCCGGGCGCCGGAGCCACCTTCACCGTGCGCCTACCCCTGGACTGCCCACCGTCAAGTCAGCAGTAATTCTGGGGGTGAGAGCGGAGGGGTTTACGCTGCACCTTGGCACTCTCGGCGGTAGAGTGCTATCCAGCGACACCCCTCCCGGAGGAGCCCTATGCCCACCTACCAATACTGCTGCACCCAGTGTCAGCACGGTTTCGAGGCCACCCAGGCCTTCAGCGACCCTGCCTTGTCTGACTGCCCCCAGTGTCAGGGGCGCCTGCGCAAGGTGTATTCGGCGGTGGGAGTGGTGTTTAAGGGCTCCGGTTTCTACCGCACCGACAGCCGCTCTGGCCCCAGCAGCACGGCGGGCAGCAAGGGCGAAAAGAAAGCCGAAACCACCCCGAGTACGACCACAAGCTCCAGCGAGAAGAAGACCGACACCACCTCGAGCACGAAAACTCCCGCCTCCACTGCTGCCTAAGGATCTCCAGCCTGTGGAAAACTCCAGCGGAGGACCGCCGAACAGTCCTATTCTCCTCCAGCATGGTCACCTTTCTCGATGACAGTCAGCGCTATCAACGCGAGCATCCCCAGCCACGGCACCAGCGTTGGCTGCGCCGGGCCCGCCTCATCATGGTGGTCCACCGCCGAGCAGTGGTGGCCGGTCTGTTGGTGCTCGCGGCTCTGATCGGCGTGCAGATGATGCGGCCGCGCGCCACCCCGGTGCCCACCGAATTGGTGTGGGTCGCCGCTGCAGACCTCCCCTCCGGGCAAGTGCTGGGGCCGCAGCAGGTGCGCGCTCAGGCCATCCCCACAGCTCTGATCCCCGCCCCTGCGCTGCGGGTAGAAGCTGGCAACCAACAGTGGCTCAACCGCGTGGTCGGCACCGGACTGGCTAGCGGGGAGGTGCTGACTCCGGTGCGCCTGCTAGGCCCCGCCCTGCTGGCCCAGTACGGCCAACCTGGCAGTGCGCAGGAAGCGGTGGCCGTGCCTGTGCGCATCGTCGATGCCCGACTGCTGCTGGGCGTGCGGGTGGGGCAACACCTGGATCTCTACGCCACCCCACAGGGCCGGGGCACTCCCGCCCAACGGGTGGCGCAGGCAGTGACGGTGCTCGTACTGCCCGGTCAGGCTGGCTCCCCCGAGCAGAGCTGCCCAGGGCCGGCCTCCGACAGTCGGTGGGCCGGTGGGTTAGGTGAAGCCGGAGGCACCAGCTCCTCTTCCCCCGGCGATGGAGCGGTGATCATGGTCGCTGCCCCTAGTGATCAAGCGGGAGCACTAGCAGCCGCCAACGCTTCAACGGGCGTATGGCCCACTCTGACCAGCCCAAATAGACCCCCGATGCGCTCGGTTTTAGCGCCTGCCACAAAATAGTGCTAACTCATTCACGGTGGGTGCCCACCCCTACCCTCGGGAGTGCGCCGTCATTAAGTCCCTGCCCCCTTCCCTTCACCCGGCTAGTCGCCGTGGTGAGGAGGTCGTTGGCGTTGATACTCCTGCAGCCGGGCGCGCTCGGCTGCAGGAAGCCCGGCCCAACCCGGGTCATCTCTTAGGTGATCCTCACCATCGAGCTGGTCATCGGCTCCCCACCCTTGCTCGCGCTCGGCCGCCCAGGAGTCAAGCAGGCCAGGTTGTCGCGGTGCTGGAGTCATGGCACTGCACCCTTCATTGCACGAGAGGTCACCAGAGGTCCCTCAGGAGGTGGTGTGATGACCAACGTTAGCTTGGATGCCCACCCCACAGTGGCCCAGCAGGAGGTAGTGGTGATCCCAGCCCGGGATACCATCCGAGTCCTGCCGCCAACCCCCACCCCTAGTTCCCAGGCCGAGGAGCACCGCCTGGCGGCACTGGAGCGCTTCGACTTGCCAGGACGCAGCTTGCAACACCAACTGGAGGGCATTGCCCGCCTGGCCCAACAGATCACTCAAACTCCTTACGTCTTGGTCAATATCATCGACCGCGATCACCAGGTCACTGCCTGTGCGGTGGGAGCGCCGGCACGCACCATCGCTCGGGAGAAATCGCTGTGCCACCATACGGTGATCAAAAATGACCTGCTCTACCTGCCCGATACCCTCAGCGACCCACGCTTTCGCCACCATCCTGCCGTCGCCGGAGACTCCGGGAACAGCCGCATGTATGCAGGGGCTCCCCTGATCACCGATGATGGCCAGGCGTTGGGAGTGCTCTGCGTCGTCGACACGCAGCCTCACGAGCTGACCCCCTCCCAGTTGGAGGCACTGCGCCTGTTGGCCACCCAGGCAGTCACCGTGCTGGAACTGGAGCGCCACGCTCGGCTGTTGACCCGCACTTACACCGATCTGGAGGATTTCGCCAGCATGGTGGTGCGTGATGTGCAGCACCCCCTCGCCCAGGCCATTGCGGAGGCGGAGCTCACCGCCGACTACGTGTTGGTCGGTAGCCCTCTGGCCGGTCAGGCTTTGAGCAACCTGCACGCCATGCTCCAGAACAGTCGCCAGATTCTCGAGGGTGTGGTGACGGCAGCGGGAACCCACCACTGCCCCGCGCAATTTGCTCCTTATGACCTCAACGTACTGGCCGAGCAGGCGGTGGACGCAGTGCAAAAAAGCCTGCCCGTCAACCCCACCCGCGTCGTCATCACTCGGCTGCCCACGGCAGAGGTGGACGCTTCTCTCATGCTGCACGTCCTCCACACTCTGATCATCAACGCCATGCACAACGTTGACCTGACCGCCAACCCCATGGTGCACATCAGTGCCCGTGAATCTGGGAAGGGTTGCGTGATCATCATCGACGATAGCGGCCACGGACAGACTGCAACTCCCGACGGCGTCAGACTGTCCCAGGGGATCGAGGAGCCCCGGCTGGGTTTGGCGACCTGCCGGCGCATCGCCGAGCGTCACAACGGTCACCTGTGGTTTGAGGACAGCCACATGGGAGGCGTACGTGTCTGTCTCTACCTGCCCACCACCCAAAGCCCCGGCTGAATCAGGCCTCATCACCTACGATATTCAGACATGCCCCCGTAGCTCAGGGGATAGAGCAAGGGTTTCCTAAACCCTGTGTCGCAGGTTCGATTCCTGTCGGGGGCACCGCAAAAACCGTTATCTAGCAAGCCTTTTTACGGTTAGTCATCGAGGCTGACCCGCGCCAACGTATCGTTGACCTGCGTGACGGATTCGACCACGTTCACGCTTCGGCAGGTCCACCCCTCCCCTCAACTCAACGTACAGCCCGAAACACATCCTGGTCACGGGGGCGCCAACCCCTCTTAGGGTCCTAGTAGAGCAGCGGGATGACAGCGATACCATCAAGGACGCCGGTACGCTAAAGACCCGGTGGAGATTTAAGTGGTCGGGTTTTCCTGGCAGTGGATCGAGCATCCATAGCTGCGTCAAAACATCGCGGTAGGTGTTGACGGTGATGCGAGTCGGTTTCGATGATTCCCCTGGGGTGGCTGCATCCAAAATAGTGCTGTAGCTGGCGGTACTACCAGTGGCAGCTGCATACGCAGATAACCAAGCTCGCAAAGCCTCGGGTTGACGTAACCGCACGCCCTGGTCTGGAAACTCTCGGAAAGTGAGGTTTTCCAGGTAGGCGGATAGTTGTAAGCATTGTTGCCTCTCGGGTAGATCCCCAATGCCGGGCAACCCCGATGAGGTGATCTCCTGTGCGTAGTCCGTTGCTGTCAAAGCGCATTCACCCTCAACAACTGTCTGAGAGTCCGTGAGCAGGTCAGCCAAACGTACTGTGGGGGGACTAGACCTCGTTCAACCAAACTTAGGGTCGCATGCGCAGATTGGTTATGCGTGCTGAACCGGAGTGAACCGCTACCCAGCAGGCAAGGTGGCACTACCGGTAAGCAGGAACCCCCCCCTGAAGATGCTCCAGCCTCACCTTGACCTCGGACCACACAGCGGGCTTGGCGGCAGGGTGGCAGGCATGCCACGATGGCGGCATGACTGATCACACTCCTGACGCCCGATTGCGGGTTGCATTCTTCGCCGATGATTCCAACGCCTGCACTGCGGCGGTCCTGCAGGCCCTCCACGCCGACCACGAGATCGTGCCTCTCCAAGCCGACCAGGGATGGGTGGCTCCTTCGGTGGAGGTGGCGCGCACGGTGGCGCAGAGTCGAGCCCAGTTTGGGGTGCTGATGTGCTGGACGGGCACGGGCACTGCGATCGCCGCCAACACTGTGCCTGGAGTGCGTGCCGCTACGGCACATGAGCCGTGGGTGGCCCGCAATGCCCGGCTGTGGAACGACGCGAACGTGCTGGCTCTCAGCCACATGCGCCTGGCCCCGAGCGTAGCGGTGGAATGCGTGCAGGCATTCCTCTCCGTCGAGGCGCCCGATCCCGATGAGGCGGCAAGTATCGCCGCTCTGCGCGCGTTGAATAGCCCTGCAACCCAGCGGTAGCGGAGGCATCAGGACGCAGGCTCGTGCTCTTGCTCGGGGCAGGAGCCCTAGGCTGGACAGATGAATGTGGTTGCGCGGGTGGCACAGCCCTATCGGGAGTTGCTAAGCATCCCAGCAGCGGCGCGATTCACCGGGGCGGCGTTCATGTGGCAAATGCCATTGGCCATGCTGCCGTTAGCACTGGTGATCTTCATCGAGGGACAGCGCGACTCCTACAGTTTCGCCGGCCTGCTCACCGCAGTAGTGGTCATCACCAGCGCCCTCTCCGCGCCCTGGTTGTCTTGGCTCATCGACCGCTACGGGCAACAGCGGGTGCTCACCCCCGGCTTGGGGCTGCATGTGGTGGCCGTGAGTCTGCTACTGGCGTCGATCTCAACCCAGGTTCCCCGCGCCGCAATGGTGGGGTGCGCACTGTGTGCCGGGTTGAGCTGGCCGCCGATGGAGGCCATCGTGCGGGCCCGTTGGACCTACCTGCTGCGCCACGCCGAGCACCCCGACGCATTGCACCGCGCCTTTAGTTGGGAGTCGGTGCTCGACGAGGTCATCGCGGTGCTCGGGCCCGTGCTGGTCACCACGCTGGCCTACTCCATCTCCCCGCTGACCGCCTGCGTAGTGACGGTGGCAGGTGCCCTGCTGGGAGGGGTGCTGTTGCTGATCCAACACGAAAGTCACCCACCGCCCACCGCGCGAGCTCACCGCCCTGCCGAAGGCAGCGCCTTGCGCATCCCGGGGATGGGAACCGTCGCCCTCACCGCCGTGGGGCTGGGGGCCACCATCGGAGCCTTGCAGGTCACCGTGGTGGCCTTCACCCACAACCGGGGCATTCCTCTGGCAGCTGGATGGTTACTGGCCGGATGGGGGATCTCCAGCATGATCTCCGGGTTGGTCTACGGAGCCGTGAGCTGGCGATGGAGCGTGGGGCTGCGCTTCCTGCTGTCCATGGCTTGCCTGGCGGTGGGCACAGGGGTGCTGGTGATCACCGAATCGGTGGTGGTGCTGGGGCTGCTGCTTCTGGCTACTGGAGCCAGCAGCTCCCCCGCGTTGATTGCTGGCTTCAGCCTGGTCCAACGCTTAGTACCCTCCCGGCAACTGACGGAAGGCATTGCTTGGCTCAGCGCAGCCATGACGGTGGGGTACGGGCTGGCGACGGGCCTGGTGGGGATGATCATCGACAATCACGGAGCCCGCTGGGCGTTCGGGGTACCCCTGGCTAGCGCCCTGTTGGGGTTGGGGATCGCCTCCGTGGGATACCGCCGCTATCGCCACGCAGGATAGGCAGGGAAGATTGCACACAGACAGCATGGCCCGCCTGCCTGCCAAGCTGGGAGACTTCAGACATGGACGATTTGCTGTGGATCAATGAGACGGTCGCTGTGCCCACGCGGGAGCTGCAATGGAGGTTTTCCCGGGCCGGTGGGCCGGGTGGGCAGGGGGTGAACACCACAGACTCCCGGGTGCAGGTGCGCTGGGATCTAGCGCACAGCCCCAGTTTGCCCCCGGTGCTGCGTGAAAGGGCATTGACGCGCCTGGGTGGACGACTCAACGACGGGGTGCTCGCGGTCAGCGCCAGCAGCCGACGCAGCCAACTACTCAACCGGCAACTGGCCCTCGCGCGGTTGGTGGCGCTGCTGCGGGAGGCTATCGCTCCCCCCGGACCCATGCGCCGCCCCGCCACCATCAGCCCAGCCAGTCAGCGGCGGCGCGTGGAGGCCAAACGCCGGCGCAGCAGCCTCAAACAGCAGCGCCGACGACCCCCACTGGAGTAGCCCCAGCCCCCAGCGAGCAGGCCTTCCCCACCCCGGAGATCAGCCCGGGCACAGGTGGCGCAGATCCCGGCGGCGTTGGCGCCAATCAGGCAGGTAGGCGTCCATGCGGGCAGTGAAAGCCGGGCCGTGGCCGCGAACGTGCAGATGGGTCAGCTCATGGACCAGCACATACTCCAGCAACGCCTGTGGATGACGGATCAGCTCGTGGTTGAGGCGAATCCGGCCCGTGGAGGGGGTATACGAACCCCAACGGGTGCGCATCAGGCGCACACTCACTGCGCTGGGAGCCCGACCCACCACGGCCTGCCAATGCGGCAGCAGCCGGTGCACCATCTGCAGCAGAAGGCGCTGCTCCCAGCGCAGCAATGCTTGCTGCGCGTGGTGGGGATCCCAGGGCAGCGGGTGGGTCAGGATCACCCACCGGCCCTCCAGCTGTACCCGCAGTCGACGCGCCCCGGGTTGGGGCTGCAGGAGGAGGCGGTAGCTCTGCCCCCATAACCGCCAGGAGCAACCGTCCGCCAGTTCCTCCTCGGGCAGCGCTGGAGGCTGGGCAGCCGCCGCAGCGCGCTGCCGCTGACGAGTGCGGATTATCCACTCGTAACGGGCGCTCACCACCTCAACCACCTCGGCCAGGCTCATGGCCTGCGGCGCGCTGACCTCCACCTGGCCTAAGGGTGGGCGCACCCGAACGTAGCAGTGACGGATGGGGCGGAAATGCACCTGCACCTGCAGCTCTTGCACCTGCACCTGCTGCGCCGTGCCTGCCTTCAGCGTCACCAGCTCAGCCTAAACGCTTTTCCTGGGCCGAAAGGGTGAGCCAGGGACTCACCCATTCAGCCCAGTCGATCACCTGTCGACATCTGGACAGTGAAAACACCCGCGTGGGCCGCGCTGCTGGGCTCAGTGGTCGGCTCCTGCGTCCTCACCACCATGGGCGGGCTGGCTTGGCTAGCCCAGACCAGCGCTCCAGCAGCAGCAGCCAGCGGGACGTTGGCTACGTCGGCGTTCTCCCCCCTACCCCCCACAGCAGCGGCCCCTCCTGCGCCCATGGGGGAGGTGCCGGCCTTCACCCAACCCCCACGCAGCCGCACCAGCTCCAGCCCGACGCCGGTCGAGGTGAGCCAGGAGCTTCTCCACTACGGCCCTCACCCCCGCCAGACCGTGCAAGCACGCTGGCTGGAGCAAAGCCAGCTGCGCCCCGCGGTGGTGCTGGTCCACGGGGGGTATTGGACTCGAGGAGGCCGTTGGCAGGTCCACGACCTGGCTACCCAACTCAACGCAGCCGGATACTCCACGTTCACCCCCCACTACCGCTATAACACCCAGGCGATCTGGCCAGCTCCGCGCGATGACCTGCGCGCTGCGGTGGAGGCGATACGCCGTAACGCCCCGCGTTACCACATCGACCCTGACCGCATCGTGGTCGTCGGGTTCAGCGCCGGAGGCCAGCTTGCCCTCACACAGGGTTTGCTGGGTGACGACCCTCAGGCGAACGGCCTGGCCGGCGTGGTGGCGGTGTCGGCCCCCGCTGACCCTTGGCAGGCCTGGCTGGATGGAGCCACCCCCGACGCCTCAGGGGCCGCGCGCAAAGTGCACACCAACGCCCAGGTGCTGGCCGGGTGTTTACCTCCCCTGCAGGTGCGCGCCGCCCTGACCACGGGCTCCACCGGCAACACCTGCGCGGATGCGCAGTGGCGTGACGCCAGTGCCGTCAACCACCTGTCCCCGCATGACCCGCCGCTGTTGCTGATTCACAGCGACGAGGATTTCGTGGACCCTGCCCCGATACGTGCCTTGGCCACGGTGGCGCGACGCACCGGGGTGAACACCCAAACCCTGCTGTTGCCCGGGTCGCTGCACGGCATCGACCTCATGGCCAATTCGACCGTCTACCAAGCGTTGCTGGACTTCCTCGCCCGGGTCGCCCCCATGCCGGTCACCGAGCCTGGGCTTTAACAGCGTGGAGCTGATTGCGCCTGAGCAGGACCAGCGCGCCGAGCGAAGCCGCCAGCAAGGAGCCCACCACCACAGCGACCTTTGCGTGGGTTTGAACCGCTGGATCGGTGGGGAAACTGAGCTGGGTCAACAACAGCGAGACGGTGAACCCCATCCCTGCCAGCAACGCCACTCCGATCAACTCAGCCTGACCAAACCCTGGTAAGCGCACTCGAAACAGCACACTGGTCAGTAGCGTAGCCCCCACAATCCCCAGGGGTTTACCCACCACCAACCCCACCGTGATCGCCAGGGCCACCGGAGAACCCAACGCCTGCATCAACCCCTGCGCCCCGTGCCAGTTCACACCAGCACTGGTCAAAGCAAACAGAGGCACCGCGACTCCAGCTGAGATGGGCCGCCAGTAGTGCTCCCAATGCTGCGCGCGGCCGTGGAGGTGGTCTCCATCAATCAGCGGGTCTCGTCCCTCCGCGTGGGGGCGGTCTTCGGCGGGTCCGTGCAACGCGACTGGCACCACCACTCCCAACAGCACCCCGGCAACCGTGGCGTGAACTCCACTGGCGTGCATCAAACTCCACACCCCTAGGGCTACTGGCGCTAGCAACCACCAATGCGCTACGCGCCGGCGAGCCAGCCAGGCAAAGACGGCTACCCCCACTAATGCGGCGACGAGCGGCCGCCATGACAGGTGATCGGTGTAGAAAACCGCAATGATGGTGATGGCTAGTACATCGTCGACCACGGCCAGGGCCAGCAGAAATGTGCGCACCGTGGAAGGCAACCGCGACCCCACCAGGGCTAGTACCGCCACCGCGAAAGCAATGTCGGTGGGGGTGGGGATGGCCCAGCCCGCCGCGACGGCCCCATGGGTCAGCCAGGAAATGAGCAGGTAAATCAATGCCGGGCAGGCCATACCTCCCACGGCAGCGACTACCGGCAACACGGCCCGAGGCAGGTGTCGCAGATCCCCTTCCACACACTCGCGTTTAAGCTCCAGCCCTGCCACAAAAAAGAAGATGGCTAACAATCCGTCAGCAGCCCATTGCCCCAAACTCAAATCCAGATGCAGCCCCGATGGACCTACTTGGTAGCGCTGAAAGGCTTCATACCCCGCCCCGGCACCGTTGGCCCACCCCAGCGCCACCCCGGTCGCCACCATCAACACGACTCCACCCGTGCGGTCCTGGCGCAGCATCGCCGCCAGGCGCCGGCGGGATGGGAGCGCAAAGGTGGTCACGCTGGTATTCAACCGTAAAGCCCGAAGGTTCTTGGAGTCAGGCCGCTCCCCTAGGGTGCTATCCGTGGGAGGGCAGGGCCACACTACGGTCGGAGTTGTCCTCCTGCGCCTGCCCGGCTTGCCCAGGCTTGCCCTGATCCTCGCGCGATTGCAGCGGAATCTCCTTCAGCAGCACCGCACAGACCAACGCCGCCACCGCTACGGGAATCCCTGCCAGAAACACGTCGTCCATCGCCTGAGCAAAGGAGTTCAGCACGTGGTGGCGCAGCGGCTCAGGGAGGTGACGCACCATCGCCAGATTGTTGGTGTCGACCTGGCCCGCTACCCCAGCCCCTACCGCATCGATGAGGTGGTGGCTCCAGCGCCAAGTCAGGATGGCCCCAAACATGCCTGTACCTACCGCTGATCCGGTTTGGCGGAAAAACATCGTCGCACTGGTCGCGGTACCCATATGGGGCCTGGGCACCGCATTCTGCACGGCCACCATGACTGTCTGCATAGAGCATCCCAACGCCACCCCGAGCACCAACGTCGAAGCCCCCAACTGAAGGTAGGCGGTTTCGGCGTGAACCCTCGAGAGCAACAACTGCGCCACGACCAACAGCACCGACCCCACGATGGGGTAGATCTTGTAGCGTCCGGTTCGACTCACCCTTTTGCCGGTGTAGATCGAGGTTCCAGCAATGCCCACCACCATGGGGATCATGGCTAAACCAGCCTGGGTGGGGCTCATCCCTTGCACGGTTTGCAAATACATGGGCAGGAAAATAATGGCTCCAAACATGGCCATCCCCAGCAGGAACGAATACAACCCCCCCACCGAGAAAATGCTGTTTTTGACCAACCCCAGGGGGATAATCGGCTCTTGAGCGCGTCTTTCGACCATGACAAACAGCACTGCCAGTGCCAGGCTCACCCCCAAGAAGGCCAGGCTGCGCGGATCTGCCCACCCGTAGAACTTTCCCGCCCAGTTCAGGTAGAGCAACAAGCAGGTGACTGAAGCCACAATGACGCCCGCGCCCAGGTAGTCGAGGCGATGCTCCCGCCGTTGTTGCGGCACGTGGAACACCATGCCGACAATCACCATCGCGGCCACACCGAAAGGGATGTTGATCCAAAAGATCCAGCGCCACCCTGGCCCGTCGGTCAACCACCCACCCAACAAAGGGCCAATCACGCTGGAGGTTCCAAACACTGCCCCGAAAAACCCTTGGTAGCGCCCACGATCCCGTGGAGGGATCACATCCCCGATGATGGCCAGCGCAATAGCCATCAAACCGCCGCCCCCAATGCCCTGCACCGCCCGAGCCGCAATGATGTGCCACATCTGGTGTGACAATCCACACAAAATCGAGCCGATCAAAAAGGTGCCAATACAGAGCTGAAAACTTTTTCCTCGCCCATGCAGGTCAGAGAACTTTCCCCACAATGGAGTGGAAGCAGTCGAGGTCAGCAGGTAGGCCGTCACCACCCAAGACAAGTGGTTCAGACCGTGCAATTCTGACAAGATCCGAGGCATTGCCACCCCAACAATGCTCATGTCCAGCGCAGCCAGAAACATGCCCGACATCACTGCGCCGATCACCACAAGGATCTGCCGGTGCGAAAGGGGCCACTGCTCATCGCCGGCATGGACCACTGCCACCTTGGGCGGAAATTTTTTCATCAGGTCCCTTCCATCGCGGCCCTGGGCGTCAATCAGCCCCAACGAGGGTAGGGCCTATCCCTGACAACACATCGGTCAGTTATCCACTCCAGCAGTGGAGGCCGCCTTTGCCCTGCGGATAGCCGCAATGAGGTCCAACCCGCGCGAGCGGGCTTTCTGGGCATCGGCCTTGCTGTTACTGCCAGGGATCGGCACGCAGACCGCAGCGGGAACCTCCTGCTGAGCAGCAGGTTCTTTGGTGCTCAGCCGAGCCCCCCGGGGAGCCACCACGAGCAATCCGCAGTCCTGCTGGCTGGTTGAGATGCGGTCCTTAACCTCCCCCGCGCGCGTCTGAGCAGCTCCATCCCGGAAGATTAAGATCTGTCCGTCGGGCACTCCCTTGAGGCTGCACCCTCCCCCCCAGAAACGACGGGTGGTGTTGGCATCCCCTCCGATCACCTGAGCGGCTTGATCATCACTGAGAATGGGGCAGCGGCGCATCCCGCCCACCACACTGCCACCCAACCACAGCAACCCCAGCACGACGATGAGAATCACCAGCAAGGAGACCAGGCCGATCCCCTTGAGGCTAGGCAGGGGGAAACGCGAGAGTAGACCCAACCCTAGGGAGCTGGTGCGGCCAGAGCGTCTCCGCCGAGGGTGAGCTTCAGGCTTCTGCTCATCGTCAACCGGGGCGCTGGGCTCAGAATCGCTGCGGCTGCGCCACGTAGGCAGATGCATTCCCGAAGCCTGCTCACGCACGGTGTGGCCGGCTCCGCGCAAGAGCTCATTGAGGGTGGCCGCCCGCGTGGGGGCGGGTGTGTAGTCAGGCATCTGCTCCCGAAACAGTGGTTGCCCTGTGGGCTGGGGCATGACAAAGGTGTCGTGCAGGCTGGTCGCAACAGCAGGAGCGCCGACCTCGCGACGGGGCTCTGGCTGGGGTTGGTGCTGCCCCTGTCGAGCCATGTAGCCATCGGCCTGGGGTGGAGGGGGGTGCTTGATCGAGGCGGCTTCCGCTGCAGCAGTAGCACCGGTGATCACTCCCGTCATTGCCGCGACGCGGCGACCCAGACTGGGGTGAGGCATGGACTCATGAATGGTGTCCTCCACCGGGCGCGGCCCTAACTGCGGGAGCTCCTTTCCTCGAGGAGGGAAGCGCTCGTCTACCACGGTCCCGGCTCGAATGACCACGTCATCTTTGAGGGTGCGTAACTGTTTGCGAATGTGATCGGCTGTTCCATTGAGATTACGAATCCGCAGGTGCCCCACGAAGTCCCCATGTTGGGCTTGGGCCTCCGCTGTGAGCACCATCAACGGTTGCACATAGGTTTGCGTGACCTTAGCTATCTCCTTAGCCGCGTTGATCAGATTCTCTACATCGCTGGTGCGTTCGCGGCGCACCTTGCGTACTTGATAAAGAATGCCGTTCTCGATACTGATTTCGCCAAACCAATGCTTGGCGTCTAAGACGTAAACCCCGGTGGGACCTACCACAATGGCATCTACCACATCACGAGGGATTCCTTTGATCCTTCGGTCGTAGAACACTCCATAACCCTGGTCCACCAGAACTTGCAGGTGCTCTTGGAGCAACCTCTCGCCCTCCCCGGCGTTTTCCCAGGAGACGGGAGAGCGATGCCAGCCATCGCGTAAAAACCTCCACAACGACCCGGCGGTCTCTTGTTGTTTGGTCACACTCTTACCGTAATGCCTCAAGCATCCCCACCGGGAGTAATTGCCACCATTACCTGTGCGGGTGTATGCCCGCGAGTCGGGCCAATGTGTTTGCAAGGCGAAGTATTTTGGGGCTTTCCTGCCCGGATCTGGACCTTAGGACATAGTGTGCTTAACGAGCTGTGGCTTTTCTTGCCACCCGGATACCGGCTACGACACCCGTAGATCCGCCGCCCGTGAGCCCACTCCCGCGTTGACGAAAGGTTGCCCAGCCCGTGACCCGCCCCCCCTTCACACAGCGCTACACCAATGTAGCGATCAGCGGGCTGGCCAGCATCGACGCACCCCATCGAGTCACTTCCGAGCAGATTGAGGAGCAGCTAGAGCCGGTGCTGGAGAAGTTCCGCATCCCCCGAGGGATGCTGGCCCGCGTCGTCGGGGTGCAGGAGCGCCGCTTTTGGGACCGCACCACCACTCCCAGCGCTGCCGCCACCATGGCCGCAGAGAAGGTCCTGGCCAACACGGGCATCGATCGGGAAGACATTGGGCTGTTGGTGTCAACCTCAGTCAGCCGCGATTATGTGGAACCAGCCACCGCCAGCATCATCCATGGGGCGCTGCACCTGCCCTTTCACGCGGCGAACTTCGACGTGGGCAACGCATGCCTGGGGTTTCTCTCGGGGATGAACATCGCCTCAGCGATGATCGAGCGCCGCGAAATCGACCATGCGCTGATCGTGTGTGGGGAGCAGAGTCGTGGCCCAGTGGAGTCCACCATTGCTCGCATTCTGGCCAGTGACAGCCCTCAGGTGTTCCGGGAGCAGTTCGCCACCCTCACCCTGGGCTCTGGAGCTGTTGCCATGGTGCTCTCTCACGCCGATGCCACCCCAGCGAGCGCCCGCTACCTGGGGGGGCTCAGTCGCTCCGGCACTGAGCACGCTTTGCTGTGCACTGCCCAAGCTAACGAGATGCGCACCGACACCAAGGGCCTGTTGGAGGCTGGCGTGGAGGTGGGGCAACGCACGTGGGCCGATGCCTGCAGTAGCTTCGGCTGGACCAACGACAGCTTTGACCTTTATGCCGTCCACCAGGTCAGCCTGGTGCACACTCGGGCCATCTGCCATCGACTGGGGCTGGATCAAGCCAAGTTCCCGTTGATTTTCCCCACCTACGGCAATATCGGCCCCGCCTCGGTTCCCATCGTGCTAGCCAACGCCCTAGCTGATGGCACCATCACCACAGGCTCGCGTACCGCGCTGATGGGCATAGGCAGCGGAGTCAACGCCATCGCTGCGGAGGTGGTGTGGTGAATCGGCCACCCACGGCACCTGCTCATCCAGACCGGCTGGAGGTCATCCCCGATGGGTCTAGCACCCCTGAGGTCAGCTTTACCGCTGCGCAGGGGTGGGATTTCGGCAGCTTGCCTGACTTCGACCTGCCCACCCACACCGTGCAATTAGGCCAGTGGACGTGCAGCTATGTTCAGACTGGCCCAGCCGAGGGGCCAGTGGTGGTGCTGGTCCACGGCAACCCCACCTGGTCTTACCTGTGGAGGCACCTGCTGCGCGCGCTGGGCGAAGCGGGGTTTAGGGCCATTGCCCTGGACCACATCGGCATGGGCCGCTCGCAACGACCTCCCCGTGGCGCTTACACCGCCACGTTAAGCCAACGCATCAGTGACTTTGACCAATTCATTGCCGCAGTCGTCCCCCAGGGCCGCTTTGCCCTGGTCGCTCACGACTGGGGCGGGCCCATCAGCATTGGTTGGGGGGCGGAGCACGCCAACCGCCTCTCCCACTTGGTGGTGATGAACACTGCAGGGTTCTCCCTGCCTGCGGGGATGACTTTCCCCTTAAGCCTGCGTCTGGCCCGCAGCCGCCCGTTGGGGATCCTGCTGACCCGGCGAACCAACGCCTTTGCGCGAGCCACCTTACGGTGGGGATGCTCAGCTCGCCTGCCCCAACCAGTCCGGCGCGGCTACCTGGCTCCTTACACCAGCGCGCGGGCCCGGATGGGCATTGTGGGCTTCTTGCGGGATATTCCCGTACGCGCCCGTTCCCACACGCACACCATTTTGCGCCGCACCGAAGAGCAACTGCCCGCACTAGACCACGTCCCCACCCTGGTGTGTTGGGGAATGCGCGACCCAGTGTTCAATCAACGCATTCTGACCCGATGGCGCGAATTGATGCCTCAGGCACAAGTTCTGCAGTTTGATCAGGTGGGGCACCTGATTCCCGAGGAGGCCGCCCCCGCTTTGGCCGACCTGCTGCCCGCTTTCCTGCGCGACCACCCCACCGAGGAGGACGCTTCCCGTCATGTCATCTGAACCAGCTTCGCCTGACAGCCCGACCCCTGACGACACTCACCCTGAACTCTGCTCGGTTGACGACACCGGCGTGGAGAGCGCCTCTTTCGACAGCGCCTTGTGGCAGCGCCTAGCTGAGCAAGCGGCTGTGCGAGCTGACACCGCCGCGTTATATCTGCCCCGAGGACGCTCCTGGAGCGTAGGAGCCAAAAGTCCCAGCGCAGCCAGCACGTACCACGCCCTGACCTACACCCAATTGCTGCAGCGAAGCCTGAGCCTGGCCGAGGGGCTGGCGCGTTGGGGGGTGCGCCCTGGTCTGCCAGTCGCGGTGTTGGTGCCGATCAGCGAGCAGTTCTTCACCCTCATGTTCGCCCTGGTCAAACTGGGCGCGGTACCGGTGCTGATCGATCCAGGCATCGGCACAGCGGCACTGAAGACCTGCCTCGACGAAGCCAATCCCCAGGTCTTTATCGGCAATTCCAAAGCCTTAACCGCCCGCAAACTGTTGGCCTGGTGTCCCAACGCGCGAGTGGTGCTCACCGACGCTGTACCAGCCACAGCGTTGCGGCTGCTGCGCTCCCCCGTGACTACCCTGGCCAGCATCCTGGCCGGTACCTGCCCAGCTGCAGAATCCGAGGAAGGGTCTCCGGCTGACTCCACCCAGGCAGAGAGCACTCCCGCATTGGTGGCCTACACCTCAGGCAGCACCGGCCCTGCCAAAGGAGTGCAACTGAGCACTGAGGCTCTGACGGCTCAGATCGAGACCCTACGCCAGCTGTATGCGCTGGAGCCCGGGGTAGTCAACGTCTCCACGTTCGCCCCCTTTGCCCTGCTAGGGCCCCTGTTGGGGCTGACGACCGTGGTGCCGCGCATGGACTTTAGCCGCCCAGCTCAAGCCGACCCAGCGATGATCGCCGAGGCCATCACTGCCTTCAACGCCAGCGTGATGTTTGCTTCCCCAGCGCTGTTGAACACCCTGCAACGATGGGCCCGCCCGGCTCATGTGCGTCTACCCAGCCTGCACACGGTCATTACCGCTGGGGCTGCCGTATCGCGGCGCCTCCAGCAGCAGATGCTCACGATTTTGCCCGACAACGCCCAGATCCACACTCCTTATGGCAGCACGGAAGCATTGCCTGTCACCACCATTGGCAGCACGGAGATCCTCGCCCTGCGCCACAGCGGCATCTGCGTCGGACGTCCCGTGGAGGGCATCAACCTGGCTCTGGTCCCCATCTGCGACCAGGCCATCCCTTCCCTGCCTGATGAGCCCGACGTGCCGGTGGGGCAAGTGGGTGAGGTGGTGGTGCAGGGGCCGCAGGTCAGCACCACTTACTACCACCGCCCCAGCGCTGATACGGCCAACAAAACCCTGTGGCGTGACCAGGTTGCCCACCGAATGGGAGACCTGGCCTACAGGGACGGCCAAGGGCGCCTGTGGCTGTGCGGGCGCCGCGCGGAGCGGGTGATCACCCCGGAGTCCACCCTCTACACCACGATCTGCGAAGAAATCACCAATGCCCACCCCTGGGTGGAGCGCAGCGCCCTGGTGGGTCTAGGCCCACGGGGCAAACAACGGCCTGTGATGATCATCCAGCCCACCCAGCCTCGGCTCTCCCCCGCTGATCTCACCCAGGAGTGTCTCACGCTGCTGGCAGCCAACAGTGACACGGCGATGATCACTACAGTGCTGCTTAAGGACAGATTTCCCGTCGATGTGCGTCACAACGCCAAGATCCGCCGGCTGGAGCTAGCCGAGTGGGCCTCCCGTGAACTGGCCCGCATCGAGAACCGACCTCCCTCTCGAGTGTCCGAGCCGCTGCCACCGCGCCGCGCCGCGACCCAGCCAGCTCCCCCCACCACCCCAACCACCCCGCCATCAGCCCCCCTTGAGGACCACTCGTGAAAGCTCTGGTGACCGGAGGTGGCGGGTTCTTGGGCCGGGGCATTGTCAACGCTCTGCTAGCTCGTGGCGACCAGGTCAGCGTGCTGGCTCGCGGCCACTACCCCGACCTGGAACAGGCGGGAGCCAGGTGCCTGCGCGCAGACATCACCGATGCTCAGGCAGTGGCCCAGGCAATGGCCGGCCAGGAGGTGGTGCTGCATGGAGCCGCCAAGGCTGGCGATGGAGGCAGCTTCGACTCCTACTACCGCCCCAATGTGCTAGGTACCCGCACCCTGCTGCAGGCTGCGGTCCAGGCGGGAGTACGCGGGTTCGTGCACACAAGCACCCCCAGCGTGGTCATCGACACTGGCGCAGCTCAACCCTGGTGGCGAGCCTGGAGCCACCCAGGGGAGGGTATCCAAGCGGGAACCACCGATCTGCCCTACGCGAAGGACTGCACCTCCTTCTACAGCCGCACCAAAGCCATGGGAGAAATGATCGCCCTAGCTGCCGGGCGCGACGAGCACAGCGAACTGGCCGTCACCGCACTACGCCCCCACCTGATCTGGGGGCCAGGTGATACTCAGCTCATCCCGCGCCTCATCAAACGGGCGCGTCAAGGCAGGCTTCGTCTGGTGGGCGATGGCACCAATGTGGTAGACACCACCTATATCGACGATGCGGTGGCCGCTCATCTGTGCGCCGCCGACGCACTGAGCGGCTTTGGTCGTGCTGCCGCCAGTTCCGGGCAGGTGTATTTCATCAGCTCCGGAGATCCCCAACCCTTGGCTACGGTCATCAACTCCGCGCTGGCTGCCGCTGGGCTGCCCCCGGAGAATCGCCAGCTGCCTTTCTCGGTGGCTTACGCTGCCGGAGCGGTAGCCGAGGCCGCTTGCCACACCTGGAGGCATCTGACAGGCCGGGAAGTGGAGCCGTTGATGTCTCGCTTTTTAGCCCGCCAGCTGGCCACCTCGCACTGGTTCGACATTGAACCCGCCCATCACGACTTGGGCTACCATCCCGACTACACCGTGGCCGAGGGAATGAAAGAGTTAGCGCTCTGGCTGGCTCGTTCGCCTGCTCCCGCGAGCAAACCTTACTTAATACGCCCGTAAAGTACCGTGACGCGGGTGGAGGGGGTGAAGATCCCTACCCCCTGCTCGTCGCTTTTCGCTTCGACCCATTTTCCACCAGCCCCGATGAAGCCCACGTGGTAGATGTAGCCGCTGCTATCGATTTGGAAGAACAGATCACCGGGCTGCACCTGAGACTTGCTGATATGGGTGGTGAAGGCATACTGCTCAGCTGCCGCGCGGGGGATATACCCCGAGTAACCAGCTTTCGTCAACGCGTACTTGACAAACCCTGAGCAGTCGAACTGATAGGGGCCGTTACCAGCCCACTCGTAGGTGACCCCATCCTCATCGGCGGTGTCGGCAATGTTGGTGGCAATGGCTAGAGCACGCTGGGAGACCGAACGCACACCGCCTGCGGTGGTGACCGTGGGCACGCTGCTCGTGCTGGGACCCGGATCGCTCCACACCCCGTTCAGGGCTGACAGCTTCTTCCACGTCAGATCTGCCACTACGCCAGTCGTGGGCAGGCCACTAGCCCGTTGGAACCGCTGCACCGCTGCCTGCGTTTGCGGGCCGTAAATCCCTGCTCCATCGGTGTTCAGCGTGGCGGATTGTTTGAGCACACCCAGCTTTTTCTGCACGTAGAGGATCTGGGTGCGGTAGTCAGACAGGTCCTCATCGGAGTCCAGCACCGGGAAGGACTGCGGCGCAGCGGATGGAGCAACCACCGAGGAGACCGGAGCCTGCCGACGCTGCGAACGGGAGGCGGCCACCGATTGCTGCGGGACTTGCTGGATCAACGCCTGCACGTAGGTCTGAGTCACCTCTGGCGTGGGCACTGCAGAGGGGGTGGCTGGGGCAGCTATCTGGGAGAAGGCCTGCGACGGTGCAGCAGCCACCGTGGTGGTTGTGGTGGAAACCGTGGAAACTGTGGGCCCACTCACCAGGCTGGCCTGGGCGGCGGATCCTGCCAGTAAAGGCTGGCCAATGACTGCAGCAGCAGCTCCGGCAGCAGGCAGCGCCCACGCCTTCGACCTGGCGTAAGCGCGATGTTTGCTCCTGCGAGAACTAGACATTGCCGATACTGCCTTTCCGTACTAGACACTTTCCGTACTGGGCGCTGGTGGTCATGACCACTATGGGCAGGACCCTCCTCTTTGCACAGTAGGTCAGATAAAGCCCGTCTTGAGGGCAAACCGAGTCAAGGCGTGGTCAAGGATAGTTATGCCCTTAACCAGGCCTTTCTGGTCAAAAACCTTGCCCTAGTCCTGCTTACTGACCACTGACTGACCACCCGCTGGTGGGTGTGCGCTTACCCAGGCCGTATCCACTTCTCCCCCAGGATCAGAGATCAACCAGAGGGCCTGGGGGGATTCGGGGGGCAAAACGGCGGGCGCAGGGCGCCCCTGGACGGCTAACCGGCCCTCATGGGTGAGCTCCACCGAAGCACCCAATACCAGGCCCACCTCGGCCAAGGCCAACAAGATCTGCATCGACTGAGCATGCTCGGAAATGCGGACCAAACGCCACGTGCCGGCACGCCCTTGTTCCAACACCTGCGCCAGACTCACCTGAGGCGGCTGTTCAGCCTGCGGCAGTGGGGGCAGGCCGAGCTCATCCAAGCCAGGGATGGGATGACCAAACGGCGAGGTATGCGGCTGACCCAGTAGAGTCACCAAGCGCTGCTCGACCTCCTGACTCATCACATGCTCCCAGCGGCACGCCTCCTCGTGGATCATTTCCGTGGGTAGGCCGATCATCTGAGCCAGCAAGCACTCCGCCAGGCGGTGTTTACGCATCACCCGCAGCGCCCGCAGGTGCCCGGCGTCGGTCAACACCAGCTCGCGGCCGTCGCTGGGCTGCACCAGGCCATCACGCTGCATACGAGCAATGGTTTGGCTGACCGTGGGAACGCTATGACCCAACCGCCCGGCAATACGCGCCCGCAGAGGGGTAGTGCCCTCCTCCTGCAATTCCCAGATGGTGCGCAGGTACATCTCCGTAGTGTCGATGAGATCGGTCATCCGCCTATTGTGCCCGAGAATCTCGCGAAGGGCCTGATCAGCGCATATAGCCGGGGATCTTGGCCGGGTCAGGATCCCAGCCGTGCACTGCTTCCACCGGACGCGGTCCCTCCCCCACGTAAGCAGCTGCAGGGCGGATCAGCCGACCAGTGCGCTTCTGCTCCAAGATATGCGCGGCCCAGCCGGCAGTGCGGGCGCAGGTGAACATCGGGGTGAACAACCTGGGCTCAACACCGGCAAAGTCGAGCAGGACCGCTGCCCAGTACTCCACGTTGGTGGCCAACACCCGGTCCGGGCGGCGCTGCTGCAGCTCGGCCAGAGCAGCCTGCTCCAGCGCGGCAGCCACCTCGTAGCGGGGAGCCCCCAACTCCTGCACAGCCTTACGCAACACCCGAGCCCGGGGATCCTCCGCCCGGTAGATGCGGTGGCCAAAGCCCATCAGGCGCTCCCCACGATCGAGCACGCTCTTGACATAGCCACGGGCATCGCCATGATCCTCCACCTCAGCAATCATGGTGAGCACCCGCAGCGGGGCTCCTCCGTGCAGGGGGCCAGACATAGCTCCCACTGCTCCAGACAGGGCCGCAGCAACATCAGCCCCAGTGGAGGCGATCACTCGGGCGGTGAAGGTGGAGGCGTTCATCCCGTGCTCGGCAGCCGAGGCGAAGTAGATATCGATCGCTCGCACGTGGGCGGGGTCGGGCTCGCCCCGCCAGCGGGTCATGAACCGTTCGATGACCGTGTCGTACTTGTCGATCTCGGCTTGAGGCACCATCGGCACCGCATTGCCTCGCGCCGACTGCGCCACATAGGACAGCACCATCGTGGAGGCACGAGCCAGGTCGGTACGCGCTTGCACATCATCAATGTCCAGCAAGGGCTTCAAACCCCAAGCCGGTGCCAGCATGGCAATTGCCGACTGCACATCCACGCGCACATCCCCGGAGCGCACCGGCAAGGGGAAGGGCTCAGCCACCGGCAGGCCCGGGTTGAAGGCATTGTCCACCAGCAGCCCCCACACGTTGCCGAACGAGACCCTGCCGACCAGATCTTCAATATCCACGCCGCGATAGCGCAGAGCGCTGCCTTCTTTATCGGGCTCAGCGATCTCGGTCCTAAAACCGATCACACCCTCGAGGCCAGGCTTGTAGTCATCGGTAGGGGTCTGCGACATGCCGTTCCTTTCGACCGTTGCGCGAACGTCCTGACCAACTTTGGTCTAGTGAGATGCCTGCGTCAACGTCACCTCGGCCAGGCCAGCGCGATCCACCCTGCGGTGGAAACGCATACCCATCAGGCCACCCAAAGCTGCCCCCACCAACATAGCCACCAGCACTCCGACCAGACTCACCCACCCTGCCGTGGTCAGCGTGCCCTCATCAACGGGGATACGTGGCAAGTTAAGGTCAGAGAAGATGTTGTACTGGTTACCTGCCGCAGCAGCCAAGATCGCGACCCCACTGCGGTGATCACTCCCCATGCCCACACTGCTAGGCCCTGACGCAGGCCGTGGAAGCGGGCCATCCGCCCCGCTACATAACCCCCACAGAAATAGGCGAGCATCACGATGGCGATCAGGCCAACCACCCCAGCAGTGCCGATGGTTTTAACGTTGTTTTCTGCTGTGGCCTGCGCCTGATCAGCGGTGGTGCCGCTGGCCAAGCTCAACACTGTTCCGGCGGCGGCCAGCAGCGCCGTCAACACAACAATCATGCCAGTGGCCGACAGCCGTACGAAAAATGCACAGCCCGGCTGGATACTTCCAAATTGCGCCCGCTCACGGCGCACCACATCGCGGCGGCCCAGCTCGACCGGCTCCGGTGCCACCGGGGCGGGGGCGGGGTTGTCGTCTTTACTCATGAGTACTCCTCTCTTTAGGTGCCCCTTAGTATGGCCCTCTATGAGCACCCCCCTGAGCACATCGACTTTTCCTGACACCTTTTCTGGTCCTACCTCCGCCCCAGGGGGCGGGTTGACCATACCGGCTGACCTGCTGCCTGCCGATGGGAGGTTTAGCTGCGGGCCTTCCAAAGTGCCCGCCTCGGCGTTGGACAGCCTGAGCTCACCAGAAGTAGCCCGGACAGTCATGGGAACCTCCCACCGGAAGACGGCGGTGAAAAACCTGGTCGGTCAGATTCGGGAGGGCCTTCGGGAGCTGTTTAGCCTGCCCGAGGAGTACGAAGTGGTGCTGGGCAACGGCGGCACCACCGCGTTTTGGGACGCAGCCGTCTGCGGGCTGATCACCCAACGTTCAGCACACTTAAGCTTTGGGGAGTTCTCCGCCAAGTTCGCCCAAGCTGCAGCCGGCGCAGCCTTCCTCGACCAGCCCCACGTTCTGGACGCCCCGGCCGGGCAGCTACCCACCGCCGTGGCCGTGGAGGGGGCAGACGTCTACGCCTACACCCACAACGAAACCTCCACCGGAGTGATGATGCCCACGTTGGCCCGCCCGCAGGGAGCTGACGACGGTGCGTTAGTGCTGGTGGATGCCACCAGTGCCGCCGGAGCCCTCCCCCTGCAGGTGGACCAAACCGACGCCTACTACTTCGCCCCCCAGAAGGTATTCGCCTCCGATGGGGGGTTGTGGGTGGCGCTGCTCTCCCCTGCCGCCCTGGCCCGCATTGGGGCCATCAGCACGTCTTCGCGTTGGATTCCCAGCTTCCTCAACTTGCGTCTGGCGGTGGATAACTCCCGGCAGAACCAGACCTATAACACTCCCGCTCTGGCCACGCTGGTGCTGATGAACGCTCAGCTGCAGACCATGCTCGAACACGGAGGCCTGCCTTGGGCCGTGAGTCGCAGCCGCCAAAGCGCTGAGCACCTCTACTCCTGGGCGCAGTCACGCCCGTATGCCACCCCCTTTGTCACCGACCCCGCCATTCGCTCCACCGTGGTGGCAACCATCGAGTTCAGCGACCAGATTGACGCGGCGGCTTTGGCGAAAACCTTACGTGCCAACGGAATCCTCGATACCGAGCCCTACCGTAAGGTCGGCAAGAACCAATTGCGCATTGCCCTGTTCCCCGCCATCGACCCTGCCGATGTGCAAGCGCTGACCGCCTGCATCGACTGGGTGATCGAACACCAGTAACGCTGCGCGTAGCAACCGTTGGCACCATGCGGCACAGTGGAGGAGGAGTTTTCCCTCCTACGGCCAAGAATTGAGGGTGCTATGTCGTTGATCGGGCGTGACATTGTGTCGGTGGCAGATCTGTGTCGTGAAGACATCGACGAGATTATGGCCACAGCGGATCGGATGCTGCCCTACGCGCGCCGGGAGTTGACCACCGATGTGCTGCGCGGAGCGGTGTTGTGCAACCTGTTCTTCGAGCCCAGCACCCGCACCCGCCTCAGCTTCGGCTCCGCGTTCAACCGCCTGGGTGGCTTCAGCCGCGACACCACCGGCATGGCCGCCACCTCCCTGACCAAGGGCGAATCCCTGGCTGATACCGCCCGCGTGGTGGCCGGCTACTCCGACGTGATCGTCATGCGCCACCCGCAGGCGGGTTCGGTGCAGGAAATGGCCGACGCGGTGAACATCCCGGTGCTCAACGCCGGCGACGGCCCACGGGAGCACCCCAGCCAGGCCCTCCTGGACCTGTACACCATCTGCCGCGAGACCGGCTCGCGCCCCGGAGGCCTGGGTGGCCTGGTGGTGACCTTCGTAGGAGATATGCGCTACGGCCGCACGGTGCACTCCCTGGCCCAGGTGTTGTCGTTGGAGGAGCCCATGGAGTTCCGCTTCATCGCCCCCCCACAGTTGCAGCTGCCCGACTGGCTGCACCAACAGTTGGTGCAGCGGGGGCATCGGGTGGTGTTGGGCGACAGCATCAGGCAGGGGGCGCGCGACGCGCAGGTGGTCTACTGCACCCGGGTGCAGCAGGAACGTTTCCCCGAGGGCGAAACGGTGCAGTTCGACGCTACGGCGTGGCGGGTGGACCGCCAGGTCGTCACCAGTGTGTGCCGGCCTGATGTAGTGCTCATGCACCCCCTACCGCGCGTGACCACCGATGGCCCCAGCGAACTGTCCACCGACCTGGATGACCATCCCAACCTGGCCATTTTTCGCCAAGCCGACAACGGCATCCCCATCCGCATGGCCCTGTTCGCCCTCACCCTGGGAGTGGCCGACCAAGTGGACCACTACACCCGCAAAGCCTGCTGGTACACCCCCGAGCGCCTAGGCACCCACGACACCGCAGGGGTTTAGGCCACAGTCGGGGCGTAGATGCCCCCACCCCTATTCTCCAGTCAGCCCGAACGTGGGCCCCAATGCTGCTGTTGAGGTCTCTGCTCAGGTGGGGTGGGGCGGACAGCAGAACCAGGAGCCTGCCTATGCCCTACCTGCGGTGGGGCGGGATAGCTGGGTAAACCCGCTCCCCCACTCTGCATAGCCAGGACCTGAGAGCTGTTTGTAGCATGGATTACTACCGGAGTGAACGGGCGGGCCATCTCATCGCGGAGTGCTTCTAGCATGTGCGGGTGATCCTGATAAGTCCGTTTAAAATCCGAGTAGGTGCTCACCCACCCGTGGGCCTTAGCGAACGCATACTCACAAGCCGTGTGATGATAAGGCCCAACTGGTGTTGAGAGCTCGCTAGTGACGCGGGTGAGGTCACCGTAAAAGTTGGCGATTTCTTGTTCACATTGAGGAACTAACGCTTGCCAATTGGGCATCTGGTGAAGGTAGGGCCTGACTGGTGCTGGGGTTACTTCCTGTTTGCCTAGTAACCAATCCATCAAACCCACAACGATCACCGCCTTGTCTTCTGTCGATCTCTAGTGTTCATTCTGCCACACCCCTGCCACCGATGTCCCGGGAAACCACAACGTGGCGCTGCCCTCGTCGCCTGCGGCGGCGGCGCGCGGTCAGGATAGCGAGGAGGGCGAGGACACCAGCGCCTACCGCCGCTACGCGCCAGGGGGAGGCCAAACTCCAGCGGGCCGTGGAGGTGACTGCGGAGGTGGTGTGCCCCACGGCTGCGCTGGCGGTGTCGAGGGCCTTCTCGCGCACCGAGGCTGAGGTGGGGTCGGGCACAGCCACGCGCACAATGGGGCTGTCTTGCCCTTCAGTGCCCACATAGAGCCACCTGCCATCCACCGAAACCGCCAATGACTCCACCTGAGCCGCCTGGAGGGTGGGGGTGGCCGAGCCATTAGCGGGCAAACGCACCCGTGGCACCTGCACCTCCACGGTGTCAAGGTGGGGGCGCTGGGCCTGCAAGTCAGAGACAATGGTGATGGTGCTACTCCAGGTCAACAACGCCACCCGACCATCAGGCAAGAACGTGCCATCGGTCACTAGACCAGGTAAACCCTGCGCTGGAATCGCCTGCAGCACGTTAGGTGCAGAAGAGGACAAGGTAGCTGGGGCTTGGTAGATCTGAGCCCCGAAGACCTGCTTGGTCACCACGTAGAGCCGACCCGTGCGAGGGTGCACCAGCAACGCCTCGGCATTGTGAGGCCCGTCGGGATAGCGCAGCCGGTAACTGGTGAGGCTGGCAGCAGGGATGGTGGCACTGGACAACCGGGCCGGCTCAGCCAGTCGGTGCACCAGGATTCCGTTGCTGCGTAAGGCATTGTTATCGCCGATATCCGCCACCCACAACCACGCCTTGCCGCTGGAGTCCACACTGCTGGAGATCGCCTCCCAGTCGCGGGGGGTGACTGAGGCCAAGGTGAAGGTGGCCGCCGTGGAACCATCCGGGGCGATGGCGAAAATCTGCGCGCTGTCTCCGCTGTCATTGTGGGTGTAGAGCACACCCCGATGGCGATGGCTGGCAGCCAGACCGCTGGATTCGGTGATGCGGGAGTCGGCGATGCGTCGGTCCACCCCGGGCTCAGCGGCCAACCCAACCGTGGCGTGGCCGCGCACAGCAAAGCCCAGAACCAGCACCACAGTCAGCGCCAGGGTCAGCAGCACTGCAACGCGACGGATGCGGGGGGTCATGCGCTCCACCCTAACCTCGCCTAGGGTGGAGCGCATGATGTCACGACCGTTGCGCCGCCCCCCACGCATGCCTGAGCCCAGTGCGGTCCCGGTCGTGGCAGGGGGCACCCTGCTGTGGGCACTGGTCGGGGTGGTGCTGTGGCTGGGCCGCCACAGTGGGTGGATGGCCGGTCACCACCGGTGGCTGCAGATCTGCGCTGCCGGGGTGGGGTTGGGAGTGGCCGGGGTCGCCTACTGCGTCTGGCGGGAGCGCAGGCTTTCCCGTTGCGCATCGGCGGCGTCTTGCACAGACTCCACTCCCGACTCGCAATCCGAGGCCGACTCGAACATCTCCTCTGCGGGCTGATCACTGTGCAGGTCGAACTGGTCGAAGGTCAATTGATCCACCACCAGATCCGCAGTGTGGGATTTGGGGATCACCGCTACTTCGGAATGAGCCCCGCAGCCGTGATCCACCGACACCACGCGGCCCTCGTTGGGGGCGTACTCGTTGGCGCACACGCCGAAAGCTTGCCGCAAACCCCCTGCTAAAGGCAGGAAAAAGCCGCAGGTGGAGCACTGCGCCGGGGCTAGCTGAGCCACAGCAGCGTGCGGGCCTGCCTCCCCCTCATACCAGCGGGTGGTGACCTCGATACGGCCCAGCGGGGAAAGCACTCGCGCCTTACCCAGACCTAACTGCCAGGCCATTGAAGTGGGGATCTCCTGCTCCAGCGCGACTTGCCGCTGCCAGCTATCCAGGTCCTCCAGCTGCCCATCGTCGCAGGCGTCAGTGCCGGTGTCATCCAGCGGGAAGTAGCCAGGCACGAGGCGGTAATCATCCTCGGCGGTGGGGAGCAGATCACCCACCCCCACATCTCCGGGGCGTAGGCGTTGGCTCCACGGCAGCCACTGCGGGGGGCGCAGCGCCTGCTCGCCGGGCAGCAGGACCACTTCGCTGACGGTGCAGTGCTGAGCCTGAGGAGCCCGGGCCAAGGTCACCGACCAGTACCACCCCTGGTAGGAAAAGTCAGTGCAGGCGAAGTGGTGGCTGACCACTCTGGGCCCATCGGCGCTGACTGCTAAATGTTCGCCCACGCGGGAGGGATCCACCTCTTCCACCAACGCGGCGCGGGCTTGCTCCACAGCCTGGGCACAGATCTGGTCGGGAGCATCGGTGGGCTCCCACGGCTCGGGGGCAGGCTGGGTCACCGCAAGGTCTACCTGCTCAGGCTCGGCCTGCAGGCTGGCCGGTGTGCAGGGCTGGGGTGGGTCTACCTGCTGGGGCTCCGGCGCCTGCCGAGGTTGGCTCATGGTGCCCATTGTGTCATCCCATAGTGACTGAAACGCTTTGCGCCACGAGAAGTCGCCCACTGCTCGCCCACCTCCGGTTCTCACCACTGATCGCCCATCAGTGTAGTGGGGCCTCGGCTGGCGACGGGCCCCTCACCTCGGCCCCACACTCACGACTCACACCCTGACGCCTCGCCACTTCGCTGCGTCACCGTGATGTCGAGGGTTTATCCCGCAGCAGCCAAGCGCGAAGCGGCGGTAGCGATGTGATCATCGGTAGCGGTGAGGGCCACGCGCAGGTGATGAGCGCCCCCCGGGCCGTAAAAACTGCCCGGAGTAGCCAAGACGCCCCGCTGGGCCAACCAAGCCAAGCTGGTCCAGCAGTCCTCTCCCCGCGTCACCCACACGTACAGGCCGGCCTGGGAGTGGTCCACCCGGAAGCCGGCAGCCTCCAAAGCCGGTAAGAGAACCTCACGGCGCTGCCTATAACGCTGGGTTTGCTCCTGCGCGTGCTGGTCGTCGGCATAGGCCAACGTCATGGCCTGCTGAATCGGGGCAGGAACCATCATTCCCGCATGTTTACGCACCTGCAGCAACGCATCCACCAGGCTGGGATCCCCGGTAATGATCCCTGCCCGATAGCCGGCCAGATTAGAGCGCTTGGACAGCGAGTGCACCAGCAACAGGTTGGCGTGACTGCCCTGGCACACCTGCGGATGCAGGAGGCTGGGGGCGGGAGCGTGCCCCCGTGGATCGTCGGGATAGTCAAAACCGGCGTAGCACTCGTCGCTGACCACCACCGCCGCGTGCAGACGCGCCCAATCCACCACCCGGCGTAGCTGCTCCACCTCCAGCACCTCACCGGTCGGGTTAGCTGGGGAGTTCACCCACACCAAACGCACGGGTGCTTCGGCGAGGAACTGCGCCTGCTCCGGGTCGTGCAGATCAGCCGACACCGCCTGACACCCCGCCAAACCAGCACCCACCGCGTAGGTGGGGTAGGCGATCTGGGGGTGAACCACCACATCAGCTGGAGTCAACCCCAATAACGTGGGCAGCCACGCCACTAACTCCTTGGAGCCGATGGTGGGGATGATGTGCTGGGGGCTCACACTGACGTGGCGCTGACGTTGCAGCCACCCCGCTGCGGCTTCCCGCAAGGCCAAGCTGCCCTGAGTGGTGGGGTAGCCAGGGCTGTTGGCTGCCTGCGCCAAGCCGTGCTGAATGAAAGGCGGCACCTGGTCAACAGGAGTGCCTACCGAGAGATCCACCATGCCTTCAGGGTGGGATGCAGCATCTTGAGCAAACGGTGCCAACGTGTCCCAAGGAAAGGCTGGTAAGGCCAAACCAGGAAGGTTAGAGGCGAACATAAAGCTGACCCTATCCAGCCCGATCACGCCGGCGGACCAGCTACTCCCCGCTTTGCTGCGCAGGTAAGCCAGCCACCAACGGGTGGTCCTTGTGGATCACGCCCACTGCGGCTGCTCCACCGGGAGAGCCCACGCCGTCAAAAAACTCGGCGTTAGCAGCGGTGTAGTCCTTCCACTGGGTGGGTACATCATCCTCGTAGAAGATGGCCTCCACCGGGCAGACCGGCTCACACGCCCCACAGTCCACACACTCGTCGGGATGGATGTAGAGCATCCGATCCCCCTCATAAATACAATCGACTGGGCACTCTTCGACGCAGGCGCGATCTTTGGTATCCACACAGGGCAGTGCAATGACATAGGTCATGGCTGGTCTTCGCCTTTCTCAGTCGCAGCTGCCGGGGGCGATCCCCGACCTTTCTGGGTTCACCGCCCAGAGTAGTCACCCCAAGAACCCTTGCTCGGCTCCCCCTGCCCCTAGCCCCGTCCCGGCTTGCGAGGGGTAACCACCGGTGAAGAGGAGGGGGTGGTCGTTGTTGGGGTGGGTTTAGTCCCCGGAGGATCGCAAATGATCTCCGGCGTGGGATCATAGTGGGTGTCGAGGGGCTGTTCCTTGATCAGTGGCCCCCCTCCGGCAGGGAAGAACTGGCGGACCACCGTGATGTCGAAACCTTCTACACCGGCCTGGGGACGGCACTGATCCTCCTCTTTGACGGCGGTACCAGGGGTAGGGACCTTGATGATTTGATGAATGACCGGGGGCTTGACCACGTTGCGGCGCGGCCCCGAAACCGCTTTGATCTCATAGCGCTTGGTCCCCCACAACGTGACGTTGACATGATCGTCATAGGCCTGGGAGGTGATGAACACCGCAGTGGAACTGTCGTTCTTCCACCGCATATCAAGCGAGCCCCAGTCGATAGTGGCCTCCAGCCCCGCCTGGTAACGAGGGATGTAGAGGCTGTGAGCCCGCTGCTCCACGCGCTCGAAACCGCCGTAGAAAGCCACCGTCCACATGGTGGTGGCCATCGTGGACAGACCTCCCCCAATGTCTTTGCTGAACTTGCCATCCGCGATCACCCCACCCTCCACATAGCCCTTACCGGTGTTGTCCGGGTTGGTGGTGCCGTTGAGGCTAAAGACTTGGCCCGGCTTGACGATCGTGCCGTTGATATAGGAGGCAGCCAGGCTCAGATTGTGCACCCGGTAGGCCGCATACGTGTAGCGCTGGTCGAAGCTGGCTACCTGCTCCTTGATCCCTAACTGCTCCAGCTGTTGGGTCGTCACCTTAGGCTCCTGCTGGCTTTGGGTCACAGCGACCACGCGCTGGGCCGGGTCGCTCTGCGTGAGGGCCCGCACCGTGGATACCGTCAGTGCCTTCTCATCAATGGCCAGCCCTGGCCTGCCTGACACCAACTTCGGGCGCCCATTGTCCACCACGAAGGTGGCATCGACAGGTTTCTGCGTGCCCAAACCCAGGCCGGGCTCGATCTGACGGGCCAGCAACGGGCCGCTGACGGTCAGGGCTAAGCCGGAGTCAGCATTGCGTTCAAAACCGAGTAGAGGAACGAAATCTAGAGCTGCCACGCTCACCTGGCGACCCGCAGCCTGGAAAGTCACCGGGCCTGCCACTGCCGGCTCAGCTTGTTGGGTGAAGGCTTGCACCACCTGCTCCAACGACACTTTTGGCTTGGTGACCTTGGCGGGCAGCTCGATGGCGTCCTGTTTGAACGCTTCGGAGTCATCAGTGGCGAGGTAACCCTTTTTGATGGCCTCAGCAGATTCGGAAACATCCACATCAATACCGGTCTGAGGTTGGGCCATGACCGCTTTGGCGGTTTGCCCTCCCTGGGCGTTGTGGACTTTTTGGAAGGTGATGCCACCCTCGTTGGCCTCACGGTTAAACCCGTCGGCAAGCTGCTTGGACAAGGCGGTGAGCTTCTTCTTGTCCTCCCTCACGACCGGGGGCACTTCACGCGAACCGAGATGGAACGCCCCCGGATCCTTCATCGCCTCCTTGACCGTGGCGGCAATATCCACCGCCAGACCTGCCTGCGCGGGGGTGATCTGCTGCGTGCGATCGTCCACCTTAACCAGCAGCGGCTTCTTGGACTGGGGTAGGAGGCGCTCGTTAAGCACTTGAGTCGCTTCCGCCTCGGTCATCCCGCCAACATCAATACCGGCCACCCGGGTGCCTTTGGCGATTGCACCCTCTTCGCCCCCCCGCAGGAACAGCAACACCAGCAGTCCCACCATCAAGGCTGCCAGCGCTGCCACACAAGCGATCAGTAACTTTTTACGCGAGGCGGGGTCGGCGTTGTCCCACCGATCACGGATTTTCACTGCTGCTTTGCCGGTCTCAGCGACCGGAGCGCCGTGGTTGTATGTCGTGGTGGATTTCGGCTTGGCGTTTGCCGGGGTGGGGACGGGCGTGCTCGACTCCGGTGAATCTGATGCAGTGACGGCGGGCTTCGCGTCACTTTCTGATGGTGAGGCATCCAAGTCCGGCGTGGAGTTCACGTCAGGCTGATCGTGATCAGGAGCGTCACTGATGGGTTGATCGTTCATGGGCTGGTTCGGTGTGGTCACAACGCGACATTTCCTTCCCTGGAGGCTGCACCAACAAGTTCGTTCAATCCTCCGATCAAACAAGTATTGATCGGACACAAAATTTGATACTCCTGTCCCGCACACCTACGGGCCTGCACAAATCACCCAGACGGTGCGTCATTGCGGTGTTTGCGCCCAATGGCACAGCCGGGGATAAGGCACCATCGTGGCCGCTAAGGCCACAGCCGGGCCAGCATAAAGCCACCAATCGGCTGTACTAAGGAAATAAGGGTTAGCACGGTTGGTAACAATCACAATGTCATTGATCCCCATGAAATCGGTGTCCACCAGGGATTGGATGAACAGCACCCCGAGTATCACCATCCATCCACAGGCTGCTGCAGCTGCACCTAGGCGCGATCCGGTGATCAACCCAGCCAGGATCACCATGCCAGTGCACGTCCCTAGCCCGATGATCAAACCCACTGGTACCGGGCCGATCAACCACCGATGTAGCAGAGTTCCGATCATCCCCAAGATCAGCCCCATCAACCCGCACACGATAAAAATGCCCACAGTGTGGCGAATCTGCTGCTGAGCAGAACTCGCCATGGGCTGCGTGGCGCCCGGCGGGACTGGAGCTGCGTAAGGCGGAGGTGGCCATCCACCCGGCACAGAGGTCGTCATTCTCGTCAGCCTACTGGCAGACGGGCAGCTCCTGAGTAGCCTCCTGCTGTGCAGCCGCGAGGACCTCGCTGATCTGACTGCCGTACAGCTCGTGGTGCACCATCAGGGCATCGGCCAAAGCCTGCACACAGTGGCGATGGCGAGCCAGCAACTCGCGCACGTAGCGACGCTGCTGTTGCAGAAACTCCTCCAGGGCTTGGCGGCCCTGAGCGTCGGCCAGCATGCGTCCCACCACGTTGGTCCCAGCCAGAGCACTGGCCTGCACCGCGTCGTAGGAGATCAACGAGCTGCCCATCCCGCACGAGCCGAGCATCTGCGCAGCCAGGGAGGTGGCGTAGGCCAGGTCGCTGCCCGGGCCGGTGGTGACATCGCCGAAGAACAGCTCCTCGGCGCATTGGCCTGCCAGCGCAATGCGCACCAAGGCGGTCAGTTCGGTGCGAGTGCGGGTGTAGACCTCCTCGATGTCACCGTGGGCGAGCAACCCCAGCGCTTGGCCGCGCTTGATGATGGTCACCACCTCCAGACGGCGGGTGGGAGCCTCCAGCCACGCCACCGTGGCATGACCTGCCTCATGGGTGGCGATCAGGCGCTTCTCGTGCTCGGTGTAAGCCACCGGCTGGCCCATGCCCACCTCCTCCACCAGGCGGGCCTGCTCCACGTCGTGCCACGACATGACGGTAGCTCCGCGACGTAGGGCGAAGACCAGAGCCTCGTCCAGCAGGTGCACCAAGCGGGCCGGGGAGTATCCGCTGGTCAAGGCTGCCAACTGCTGCCGTTGCTCCACCTCGTCTAACTCCGCCTCGTGGGCCTTACGCGCCAGGTAGGTATTCAGGATCTCCAGCCGACCCGCTGCATCAGGCAACTGAAAGCTCAACCGTCGATCAAACCTGCCCGGACGGAGCAGAGCAGGATCCAAATCGTCGGCCCGGTTGGTCGCAGCAATGAGCAACACGTTGGTCATTGCTGTACGCGGGCGCGGTATTTGGCGATGCGCCGGCAGGTAGAGGTTGAGCGCGTCCACAGTGCGCGTGTGCAACTTCTGCCAGCCAGAGGGCTCATCGAAGGATTGCATCTGGACCAACAGTTCGTTGACCACCCCTCCCACCCCCTCGGAGGTGATGCTGGCGTGGCGCTGCAGGGCCGCAGTGGTGGAGCTGGCCGCATGGCGCACTCCCCCACGAGCCATAGCAATAGCGTCGATCTCTTCAATGAACCCGATCGCTCCACCCTCTTTGCGGGCGGCTTTGCGCAACTGCTTGAAATACGAGCGGATCTTGCGCGAAGTTGCCCCGTAGTACATCGACTGAAACGAGGTCGCGCTGACAAACAGGAAGGGCACGCCGGCCTCGCGGGCCATGGCCTTGGCCATGTGGGTTTTACCGGTCCCTGGAGCTCCCTCAAACAGCAACCCACGCCGGGCGGCCCCTCCCATCGCCTCCCGGAAAGACTTCGCCGCCAAGAACAGATTCAGTGAGCGCACCACCTCGTCTTTGACCGGATCGATTCCGGCCACATCGGCGAAGCTGACCTCGATCTGGTCAGGGCGATAGGTCAGGTGCGGGGAACGTCCAGCCGTGAGCGCCGAGCCGAGCAGCACCGCAATAAGCGCCACAAAGAACAGAATCGGAGTGACGATCATCCAATCGATGGTGGGTAAACCCGGCCAGATCGGCAGGTGGTGGCTTTGACGCCAGAGCAGCGCAACCAGGAGCACAGCCAGCGCTAGCGCCAACCCGGCCAGACGCCGCTGCCGCAGGCGCTCACGCAGCGCTCCCACATCGGCACCCCGCGTAGGCACCACGGCAGTTCCACTGGCGGCAGCCACCAAGGTGGCCGTCGAAGCTGAGATAACGGTCGATCCCCCCACGGTCGCACAACTGTCCACGCCTGCTGCCCCTACTCGCCGATGCCCCTAGGCGTGACCCAATCAGCCACGCAGGCCCAGCGTGAGGCCACATCGTGATCTCCTCGGCCGGTTTCGCCTCCACCTCCCCCGCCCGGCGCATCCAGCCCACCCACCTGGCCGATCAAGGCACACAACGTGGGGGGCTGGCGGAACGATCCGCCAGCCCCCCACTGTGATCAAGCAACCGTTAGGAAACAGTCACGTATGCCTTGGCCAGGTAGACCGTGCCGTTGCTGTCCTTGGCCAGGTAGCGCATCCAGAAGGTGCCCTTAGTGCCGTTGGACTTGAACGCCAGGGTATTGCGGTCAGCCTCGATCTGCCAGGTCCCCGCACCCGTGGTCCAGCTAGCCAGGGTGCGCTGGTTAGCCCCGTCGTAGAGACGAATCGACCGGGGAGCCCAAGTGGCCTGCGGAGCCAACACGTCGTTACTCAGCACCCGCATCCGCACACTTCCACCCGCCGTGGCGGTGAAGGTGTCGTTGAGAGCTCCGAACACGACCGGCGCGTAGGCGGCGGTCCCGGACTGCGCGTAGGCGTCGGTCACGCGGAAGCTAATCGGCGTAGCCGTTCCGACGTAGCCAGCAACCGGGGTGAAGGTGATGGTCCACGCAATGGTGTTCACCACGTAGGTCCCCTCGTTGGCCACGGTCACCGTGGTCGCTGGGGCTCCACCGACGGGGTTGAGCAGCGTCAACGCCCAGCCTTCGCGGGCCTTCAACTGCAGCACCTGTGCCTGGTCGATCTGACCCAGGGTGCTGCGGTCGACCGGGGTCGGGGCAGCCGGAACCGTCACCGTGGGGGTATAGGTGGCTGAGGCGGAGGCCTGAGCATAAGCGTCCACCACCTGGTACTTGACCACAGCGGTCGCACCAGAGTATCCAGCAGCCGGGGTGAAGGTGATCACGCCGGTGGCAGAAACCACCGCGAAGGTGCCCTTGCCGGGTACCGTCGAGGTGTTGGAGGTGATGGGCGCGTCGCTGTTGTCAACCAACTGCACCTTGCCACCGGTCGGCGGAGTCACCGTCACGGTTTGCACCGCTGCCCCAACCCCCGTGGAGGTCTTCGCAGCAGCGGTGGGAGCCGAAGGCAGGTTCACCGTCGGGGTGTAGACCCCCTGGTCAGACTGTCCGTAGGCGTCGGTCACCACGTAACCCACGGTGGCGGTGCTGCCACTGTAGCTCGCTACCGGGGTGAAGGTGATGAACGCCGTGACCGGGTTGAGGACGAACTCTCCCTTGTCTGCAACGGTCACCGTGGTGGCCGTGGTGGGCTGACCTGCGCCGTCCAGCAGCTTCAACGTGGTCCCAGTGGGCACACTGACCTGGTTACCCTGAGCAACCGCTCCAGTCGCCGAGGAGGTGATATCCGCCACCGTGGGTGCAGCCGGCTTGTTCACCGTCGGGGTATAGGTGGAACTGGCCTTCTGTCCGTAGCTGTCGGTGACCTGGAACTTCACCACCGCAGTGGAGCCGGTGTAAGCGGCATCGGGCAGGAAGACAATGCGCCCGCTGCTGGCCAGCAGGACGAACGTCCCCTTCCCAGCTATGGCGTACACCCCGCTGGGCACCACCTTGTCGGTGGCATCCAGCAACGCAACCGTTCCACCGACGGGCACCGTGATGGGGTCTCCACCACTGGTCTGAGCGGCAGGCGCATTACCCGTGGAGGTCAACGCGGTGGGGTTGGCCAGAACTGGAGCCGTCACCGTCGCGGTGTAGGTGGAGGTCAGCGAAGCCGCCCCCTCTGTGATCTTGAAGGTCACCGCCGGGGCGGCACCCACGAACCCTGCGATGGGGGTGAATGCAATGGTGGCACTGGTCTGCCCCGAGGTGTAGGTCAGGGCGTAGGTGCCCTTGCCCAGCACGGTCACCGAGTTGGCGTTGGCGCCCAGTGCATCGACCAGGGTGATGGATCCACCGGAGGGAATACCGGTCACCGTCTGGGTGATGGCACCTCCCGTCGGGCCGGACTTGGTCAGCGGCACCAGCGGGGTCACTGTTGGCGCGTAGGTGGCGGTGGCTTTGTTGCCAAAGCTATCGGTCACCTCATAGGTCACCGGGCCGGGCGTGCCCACATACAGCGAGGCTGGGGTGAACGTCAACGTAGCGGTGGTTCCCGTCACACTGCGCGTGTAGGCACCCTGACCGGCCCTGGTCACTGAGGTGGTGGTAGTCGCCGGGAAGGTGGAGTTATCCACGAAGACCACCGTGGAGTCAGCGGGTACCGCCACCTCCGCAGTCTGAACCTGGGTAGCCCCGCCCGTGCTGGTCTTGTTGGCTATCGCTTGCACCGTGGGGGTGTAGATCCCGGTATCGGTCTTGGTATAGCTGTTGGTCAACTGGTAGGTGACCTTGGCGGTGTCGCCGGTGTAACCCGCTGCCGGGATGAACACGATCCGAGCCTTATTCGTGTCCTGCGCTGGGTAGAGCCGGAAGGTGCCTTTGCCCGCCACACTGACCTCATTGGTGGCAACGACCGCACCGGTGGCATCCAGCAGCTTGATGGTCTCCACAGGGTCAGCGGACAGCGTGATGTCGGCGTACTGGGTCCCTAACCCTGCCGTGGCCGTGTCAGCGGCTACCGGCACTGGGGCGGCGTTCACCGTGGGGGTGTAGGTGTAGCTGCTGGTCGACGCGGTGTTGTAGGCATCCACCACCTTGAACTTGGCCACGGCAGTGTTACTGGTATACCCAGCCACCGGAACAAAGGTGATCACACCGGTGGTGGGAACCACGGTGAAGGTGCCCTTACTGGCCACGGTGACCGTGTTGGCGGTGATCACCTGGTCGGCGTCATCGACCAGTTGCACCTTGCCGCTGGTGGGTGGGGTTACGGTCTTGGTCTGGGTTGCCCCCTCTATACCTGTGGAGGTTACATTGGCCGACGTGGGAGCCGCCGGCTTGGTCACCGTCGGGGTGTAAGTGGCGGTGGTGGTGTCTGTCGGGGTGGTGGAGTCGGTGACCTTGAAGCTCACCGGGGAAGCAGTACCCGAGTACCCCAAGATTGGCGTGAAGGTGAGGGTGGCGGTGCTACCAACCACGCCGAGGTCATAGGTGCCCTGAGCGGCGTCCAAAGTAACCGAGGTTTGTGAGGCACCGTTGCCATCCAGCAGGGTGATTTCCTCATTGACCTGCAAAGTGTAGGTGGCTGTCTGGGGAGTTGTACCCACCCCGGTGCTGGTCAGGTTGCTGACCGTAGGCATGGTGGCCGGGAAGACCACCCCCTGAGCTGACAAAGGTGCGGCTTGAGCCGCCGGTGCCAGCGCTGAGGCTGAGCCCAGGCTTACCCCGACAGCCAAAACGGCGCTGGTGGCTAAACGGGCGGGCTTATAGGCCCACGGTTGACTGTTCATTCAGTGTCACTCCTTCACGCAATGGGTAATCGGAGGTTGATGCCTTCGTGTGCGGGGTAGTGGATAGAGATCATCCACTTATCACGAACCCGCACATCCTGCCAGAGTCCGATTACACAGAGTTACAGCGGGGTCGTCTACTCGTGGAAGTGCTGGGCTGGCTAAGGCTTTTAGGCGCCTAGGCTGCCTCAAGTCGACCTTTGCGGGCCGTGAGGTAGCGAGGGCGTCCGGCGAGGTCGAGGTGGTCGCGGACCTCGACCCAGGCTGAAGAGGCTGAGAAGACCTCGGGGGCGCAGTCTGCTTGGGCATCGGCGTGCTCCACCACCACCAGGCCACCGGGGCGCAGCAGGCGGCTAGCGGTGCGCTGCACGGCCCGGATGGCGTCCAAGCCATCAGGGCCGGACCACAAGGCCAAGGCGGGGTCGTGGTGGGCAACCTCAAGATCACGCACGGTGGCAGTCGTGGGGATGTAGGGAGGGTTGCTCACCACCACGTCCACAAGGCCGTTCAACTCGGGCAGCGCCGTGGCCAAATCCCCTTGGTAGAGGTGGAGGTTGGCCTGCGGAAAGGCCTGGGCATTGCGCTGGGCCCAGGCGAAGGCCTCGGAGTCCAGCTCCACCCCGTGCACGTGGGCTCGGGGAACCTCCGTGGCCACAGCCAACGCGATGGCTGCACTGCCAGTCGCCAGGTCCACCACCACCGGAGTCTGCCCCGCAGCAGCTAGGCGCTGCGCGTACTCGATGGCGGCCCCGGCGACCACCTCGGTCTCGGGTCGAGGAATGAACACCCCGGGGCCCACCTGCAGACGCAGGTAACGGAAGTAGGCCTGGCCGGTGAGGTGCTGCAGCGGCACTCGAGCCTGCCGCTGCGCCACCAACTCGGCGAAGCGATGCGCCTGCTGCGGGGTGAAGCTGACCGCAGGGAGCAACCCGTCCTCCACGCCCAGCACCCAGGCAGCTAAAGCCCGGGCATCGTGCTGAGGGCTGGGAACTCCGGCATCGTCTAACCGTTGCGCTGCCTGCCTCACGGCCTCACGCACACAGGCCTCGCCCATTTACAGACCTTTGCTGGCAGCGGCCAACTTGGCGTCGTTGTCGGCCTGGACCAACGCATCAATGACGGCTTGCAGATCCCCGTCCAGCACTGCGTCCAAGTTGTGGGCCTTGAAGTTCACCCGATGATCACTGATGCGGTTTTCGGGGAAGTTGTAGGTACGCACCCGCTCGGAGCGATCCACCGTGCGCACTTGGCTGCGACGGGCATCACTAGCGGCTGCATCAGCCTGCTCCTGGGCTGCAGTCAGCATCCGGGCGCGCAGGATGCGCAGGGCCGATTCTTTGTTCTGCAGCTGGGATTTCTCGTTCTGGCAGCTCACCACTATGCCGGTGGGCAGGTGGGTGATGCGCACCGCAGAGTCAGTGGTGTTCACGCTTTGCCCACCTGGCCCAGAGGAGCGGTACACATCGATACGCAGGTCTGCTGCGTCGATCTGCACGTCGACCTCCTGCGCCTCGGGCATCACCACCACTCCCGCGGCGGAGGTGTGGATACGGCCCTGGGATTCGGTCACCGGCACCCGCTGCACCCGGTGCACCCCTCCCTCGTACTTCAGCCGCGCCCAGACGCCTTCACCGGGTTCGCCGGCGGCCCCATGTGCTCCGGGGCGGGCTTTCACCGCCAGGGTCACGTCCTTGTAGCCGCCCAGGTCGGACTCCAACGCCTCTACCACCTCGGTCTTCCAGCCCACCCGCTCGGAGTAGCGCTGATACATGCGCAGCAGATCTCCAGCGAACAGGGCGGATTCCTCCCCGCCCTCACCGGCTTTGATCTCCATGAGCACGTCTTTGTCGTCGTTGGGGTCACGCGGCAACAACAGGTGGCGCATCCGCTGCTCCAACTGCTCTTGACGCTCCTGCAGCAGGGGGATCTCCTCAGCGAATCCTGGGTCCTGCTGGGCTAACTCCTGAGCTGCCTGCAGATCGTCGTGAGTCTGCTGCCATTGCCGGTAGGTGGCCACGATCGGGGTCAACTCGGCGTAGCGGCGGCCTAGAGTGCGCGCCCGGTTCTGGTCAGCGTGCACACTCGGGTCGGCCAGGTCGAGCTCGAGTTGGGCAAACTCGGCGAGCAGGTCATCAATAGGGGCAAGCATGGCAGGGCCTTTCAGGAGTCAGACGTGAGGCAGCAAAAACGGGTGCGAGGCTGATGGCCCCACACCCGTTGCCGTGACGCTACTTGCCGCCCTTGCCTGCCTTGTCGTCTTTCTTGGCATAACGCTGTTGAAAGCGAGCCACCCGTCCACCGGTGTCGAGGATCTTCTGCTTGCCGGTGTAGAAGGGGTGACACACCGAGCACACTTCAGCGTTGATAACCCCGTTGGGGGCGGTGCTGCGAGTGGTGAATGTGCTGCCACACGTGCAGTTCACGGTGGTCTGATGGTAATCGGGGTGAATATCGGCTTTCATGAAGGATCCTTCGCAAGAGTGGGCAAGCATGCACCGCCATAACCAGCAGCACACCCTTAAACCTTACCGGAAACCCATGATTGTGTGGTGATCGTCGTCGAGCGTGAGGTTGGCCGGCTCCCCGGCAACCTCGAGCCCGACACCCATCAGTGCCTGTGCGCCATCGACCACCCCGCCCCGCACTCCGGCTCGCTGTCTAGGCTGTTACTGCGTTTACTCCCCCCAGTCCTCTGCATGTCGGGCTGACATCACCGGCCCCCACGTTCGAGTCGAGGATGACAATCTCACGTCCCCATTGGAGGCCCTGGCTCGTGAGGATTGCAAGCAATCCTAGACCCGGAAGTGATTACTCAAACCATGGCAGGTTGGCGATCTCAGCTTGCCGACATGGAGCGTGGCCTGAAGGAAACCAGTGAGACCGCCAGGGCCATGGGCGGCGCCCACCCCCCGGCAGGGCAAACCAAGTCCGCGACTCCACCAACCAGACAGGGTAGAGGCTAGTTAACCTCCTAGGAGCAGCATGAACTGGGTTGCTGCAGGGGGTACCCTCCCACCTGCTAGCGATACGGCGCAAACGAGTTGGAGATAGCGTCCATCATCCTTGCCTGCTGCGCACCATTTCCTACACATCTAAGCGACCTGGATCTTCTCTCCCGTAGGCCTACTAGTTGTACCCGGCCATCAGGTTGGTAGCAGACGGCTGATCGGGGGTTGGCCTCCGAGTGCGCTGTGGTGTCGTTC
>JBDIAW010000010.1:0-58970 GCA_039812585.1 Actinomycetota bacterium
TTTCAGGAGAACCACTGCTTACCTAAAACAACACACCTACCGCACCATCAAAACAAGACTTTAGAATAACCCTCTTTATATTCTAGGCAGACTTGAATCCAAGAGAAGAATGAGCGGGTTTTGTTACCGCTGGGTATGAGGGATTGAAAGAGCAGGTCCGGGATTTGCGCTTTTACGTGGTAACGGATCATACCCAGGTGGTGTCCAACAAGCAGGGATACCTGGGTGGTGAGGCGTAGCTTTCAGATCTGAAGAGCGTGGAAGTTCCAGAGAGGTGTCCTGAGATAATGCCTCTATGCGTGCTGCAAGTGTTTTTGCTAAGCGGTTAAGAGTATCCTCTAGGGTGGTGACGTGTCCCGCAGTTTTCTCCACATGACCCTGTAACCGGGTGCAGAGCCAAAAACGACAGTGGAAAACAGTTTCAAACTTCACGCCTTGGGGAGCTAAATTGTGACCAACAATAGAGTGAGGATCGATTACTCCACCATTAACCCAGGCTTGTGCTACACTATCGGGAGTAAAAAAAGTATTATTTGCATAAGAATTGATAGTGGTTGAATCCTGGAAGGGGTCTTTGATTTGACCTCTGTCATAGTTGATCTGTAAACTTAGTTCAATAGCCATAGTACTTAAGTATGACAGCATGTTTTTTATTGACAATTCTACCTCATGAGCTCTAGTCGTGACTACTACTAGAGCGTCCAGGGAGTTTGAACTCCCTGCAGTAATGTCTTGTGGAGTACGTGAGGCGCAGCTGTTAACAACTTCATTCAAGTTTTGTTGAAGATGGTACAAATACCGAGCGATGTCGTTAAATCTTTTAAAGATCTGACTTAACAAATGGGCGTTAGCCGCATTTCTATTGTAGTCATCAAGGGCTGTCTTCAATTCAGCGACAAATTTTTGTAATTCATGTACATATGTAGTACATTGGATAATTTGATGTTGAAAGAACAGTAATTCGTTTAACGGTATACCATCATGATCCGATGACTTACTGCTGTCAATAACTTTCATTATCCACTCCTTATTGGGCGGGCTGTCAACACGAAGGGTCACGCTGGAGAGTGGGAAAAAGCACGATGAGCTGCGACCTCCATGAAACTTTTTCCGACAACATGCCGACCACAGAGTACAATAAAACCAGTCAAACATACTGATAAGCCGCAGTTTGTCCCTGCTGGAATGCGCCAGTAGCACCGTTGAACGATGTGCTCCACCTGAGTGGCGGAGGGGGACTGTCACAGTAGGCGGTTTTCACGCCACGGCACCACGCCAAGCTGTCAGCAATTCATCCACTGCGTCCAACTGCTGCCCGCGTCTAGCTCTGAGCTCGTAGCCTCAGCAGTATGACCACGCAGACTCTGCTGGAGGAGATCACCATCTCCGGGTTGGGGGTGATCGACTCCGCCACCGTTGCCCTGGGGCCAGGGCTGACGGTGCTGACCGGAGAGACCGGGGCGGGCAAGACGATGGTGGTGACCAGCCTGGGGCTGCTGTGCGGAGGCAAGGCCGATGCGACGCGGGTACGAGCCGGCGCCACGCAGGCCATGGTGCAGGGCAGGGTGCGCCTAGCCCCCGACAGCCCCTTGCGTCACGAGGTCGCGCAGGCGGGGGTGGATCTGGAGGATGACCAGGAGTTGCTGCTGGCACGCAGTGTGGCGGCGACGGGGCGCTCCCGGGCTTACGCGGGCAGTCGCAGTATGCCTGCAGGATGGTTGGCGCAGCTGGCGCAGGACCTCATTGCGGTGCACGGGCAGTCTGACCAGCAGCGGTTGCTGCGCCCCGCCCAGCAACGCGCGGCGCTGGACCGGTACGCAGGGCCGGCGGTGGCAGCCCTGTTGGAGGACTACCGGCAGGTGTGGCAGCAGCTCAACGCCGACACGCAACAGCTGGAGCAGCTGACCGCCCACGCCCGCCAACGCGCCCAGGAAGCCGACCTGCTGCGCGACGGCTTGGCGCGCATCGAAGCGGTAAACCCCCAACCCGATGAGATCGAACGGCTGCAGGCGCAGGCCGATCGCCTGGCCCACGCCGAGGACCTGCACACTGCTACCTCCACCGCCCATGCCCTGCTGGTTGGGGGAGATGACCTCGGTGCTGGCCCCGGCTCCAGCACCGATGTGAGCACCCTGTTGACCCAGGTGGCCAAGCTTCTCACCAACGCCAGCATCCATGACAGCGCCTTGGCCGGGTTGGCCCAGCGGGTGGAGCAGGCCGGTTACCAGATGGCTGATGTGGCCGCTGAGCTGGCCTCTTACGCGGCGGGGGTCGAGACCGACCCGGCCCGTTTGGACGCTATCGGGGCGCGCCAGCAGGAGTTGGCGGGGTTGCTGCGTCGCTACGCCGACACCCTGCCCGAGGTGTTGCAGTGGGCGGCCACCGCCTCCTCGCGGCTGGCGCAGCTGGACCAGGACGACACGTCGATCGCCTCCCTGCAGCAGCGGGTGGATCAGGGTGTGGCCCGCCGGCAGGAGTTGGCCGCCGCTCTGTCCGCCGCGCGCGGTGAAGCGGCCCAGCGCATGGCGGCGGAGGTCAGCGCTGAGCTGGCCCACCTGGCCTTGCCGCACGCCCACCTGCACGTCACCGTTGAGCCCACCCAGCCAGGCCCCAGCGGAGCCGACGAGGTGTCGCTGCTGCTGCAACCGCACCCCGGCTCCCCGGCCTTACCGCTGCAGCAAGGTGCCTCCGGGGGTGAGCTTTCGCGGGTCATGCTCGCCTTGGAGGTGGTCTTGGCCGGGCGCGACCCAGTGCCGGTTTTCGTGTTCGACGAGGTGGATGCCGGGGTTGGAGGCAAGGCTGCCCTAGAGGTCGGTCGCCGCCTGGCCCGGCTGGCCCGCCACGCTCAGGTGTTGGTGGTCACCCATCTGCCGCAAGTGGCCTGCTACGCCGATGCGCACCTCAGCGTGGTCAAGTCCAGCGACGGCTGCGTGGTCTCCAGTGGAGTGGTGGTGCTCGACCGCCCCGCCCGGGAGGCCGAGATTGCCCGCATGCTCGCCGGAGCTGGAGACTCCGCCACGGCCCGGGCCCACGCCGCCGAGCTGCTCGACGCTGCCGCAGCGCAGCTCCGCGCTGGGGGTTGGGTCGCTTGGGGGGGTGTTTAAGGGTCCGTCAGGCCCTCTTAAACACCCCCCCAAGCGACCCAACCGGCGGGTTACGGCGGGCGCGCTAGGGTGCGGGCATGAACCCTGCACTCCTGCTGCCCACGCACGGGGGCACGCCCCACACTCCCCCGCCGCAGATGGTGATCGACCCGCAGACTGGTGTGGTCAGCCTGGTGCACCCTCCCGTCGTGCCGGGGGAGGCCCACCTGCCGCCGTTGCACGGCTGGGACTACCTGACCACCTGGGGTTGGGAGACTGCCCCGGCGGTGAGCATTGCCGTGCTGGCCGCGCTTTACAGCCTGGGAGTCTGGCGGCTGCATCGGCGTGGGGTGCGCTGGTCGCCGTGGCGCAGCCTGGCTTTCCTCGCAGGCGGCCTGGGAATGGCGGCGGTGGCCAGCTTCTCCAGCCTGGCGGTCTACGACACCACCCTGCTGTGGATGCACATGGTGCAGCACATGATCCTGAGCATGGCAGTTCCGATCTTCCTCGCCCTGGGAGCACCGGTAACCCTGGCCCTTCGCACCCTGCCCGCCAAGCCCCGTCAGTGGTTATTGGTGCTGCTGCACAGCCGCTACGCGCGGGTGGTCAGCTTCCCGCTGGTTGGTGGGGCGCTTTTTGTGGCGACTCCGTTCGTGCTCTACTTCAGCAGCCTGTATGAGGCGACACTGCGCCACCCATGGCTGCACGACCTCAACCATGGGCATTTTGTCGCGGTCGGTTGCCTATGGTTCTTCCCCCTGGTGGGGCTGGATCCGGTGCCGGGCCGTTTGCCCTACCTGATGCGGATGCTGGCGATGACCTTGGCGCTGCCCTTCCACGCCTTCCTTGGGATTGCGATCATGACCGGAGCTGACCACCCTCCTCTGATTGCGCAGCAGTGGTATTCCTCGCTGGGCCGCACCTGGGGCCCCACACTGGCTCAAGACCAGCAGATCGCCGGAGGCATCCTGTGGGGCACCGGAGATGCGGTCGGTCTGCTGCTGGCTGGGGTGTTATTCCTCCAGTGGGTGCGCCAATCTCAACGCGAAGCGGCCCGCGAAGACCGCCACCTCGACCGCCTGGAGGCCGCGCAGGCCTCCACCGGGGCCCCTGCCGCCCCCTGGCCGGCCGCCGGGGTGGAGGTTTTGCCCGGGCGGGTGCGTAAGGTTGCTGGTGACCCAACCCTGACCCGTGGAGGTTGATCCCCGTGGAAAACGACAGCAGCCACCAACCCACCGTGGTGGTTTACAGCAGCAACAGCGTGGTCCGCGCCCAAGTGGTGAGCGCGCTAGGCCGGCGACCTGCTGCCGACCTGCCGCTGCTGCACGTGCAGGAATGCGCCACTGGGCCCGCCGTACTGACCCACCTCAAGGCCACCCCTCCCGACCTGTTGATCCTCGATGGAGAGGCTCAACCTGTTGGCGGCCTGGGTTTATGCCGGCAACTCAAGGACGAGGTCTTTGACTGCCCGCCGATCGTGGTGCTGGTGGCGCGGGAGCAGGACCGCTGGCTGGGAGCCTGGTCGCAGGCGGAGCAAGTGCTGGTGCAGCCGGTTGACCCGATGAGCCTGGCTGACGCCTGCGCCGACCTGCTGCGTCAACGCCTGGCCGCCACCGCCGCCACCTCGAGCTAGGCCCGCCATGCAGATCACCCCCACCGCACCTGAGCAGTGGCCTGCGCTGGTGGCTGCGGCCATGGCCGGCCAGGAGTTGACCAGCGAGCAAGCCGCAGCAGCGATGGCCGCGATCATGGCCGGGGAGGTCAGCCCCGCCCGCATCGCCGCCCTGCTGGTGGCTCTGCGCGCCAAAGGCGAGACGGTGGCTGAGATGGCTGGCCTGGCTGCGGCCATGCGGGCGGTGGCCACCCCACTCCCGCTGGAGCAGGGGCCTACCGACCCGCCCTTCGTGGACATCGTGGGCACCGGGGGAGACCGGGCCAACACCGTCAACATCTCCACAATGGCCGCCCTGGTGATGGCTGGGGCTGGAGCTCGGGTGGTCAAACACGGCAACCGAGCGGCTAGCTCCCAATGCGGCTCTGCTGACCTGCTGGAGGCCCTGGGGGTGGACTTGGAGGCTCCTGCCGAGCGCGTGGCAGCGTGCGCACGCCAGGTGGGCATCACCTTCTGCTTTGCTCCACGCTTCCACCCGGCGATGCGCCACGTGGCCCCTACGCGGCGGGAGTTGGGGGTGCCCACGGCGTTTAACTTCCTCGGCCCGTTGACCAACCCCGCCGGAGTGCGCCACGCCGCCCTGGGGGTCGCCGATACCCGAATGGCGGCGCTGCTGGCCGGCGTGTTCGCCGCCCAAGGGGGCAGTGCGCTGGTGTTTCGGGGCGACGATGGGCTGGATGAGTTGACCACGTCCACCACCTCAGCTGTGTGGGTGGTGGCCGGCGGCCAGGTGCTCCCCACCCGCCTGGACCCGCTGGAGTTGGGCATCGATCGCAGCCAACCTGGGCAGCTGGCCGGTGGCCCGCCGCTGCACAACGCTGCCGTGGCGCGGGCGGTGCTAGATGGCCAGCCCGGCCCCGTGCGCGAGGCGGTGCTGCTCAACGCCGCCGCTGGGCTTGCCTGCCTGCGCCTGGATTCCCTGACCCACGCCCAGGATTTAGCCTGCGCCTTAGTGGAGTTACTGCGCGAGTGTTACGCCCAGGCTTGCCATGCTCTGGACAGCGCAGCCGCCGCCGCGACCCTGCAACGCTGGGTGGACTTCCTGCGCTGAACCAGGTTTTCCGCCCGACCCTCAAAACTCCGTCTTCATCGCCGTCGTTGGTGTCAGCCTGCTCCAACTCGGCAAGAAGAAGGTCGTCACTGTGGCGTGCGGTGGTGAGGGCTCACCGCTGACGGCTCACTGGCCCCAATGGTCTGGCCTGGTGATCCTGCTGTACTGGGTGGGTACCGATCAGGGGCCTGGCTGTGCGACGATGGGCGCCCGGCGGCGCCCGGCCGGCCTGGTGTAAAGGTGGGACAGCATGAAGATCAAGCGGAGTAAGGGTTTTCGGCTCACCGCAGTGGTGGCCTGCGTGGCTCTGGCTGCCGGGATACTGGGTCTGGCTGGTGCCCAAGCAGCGGTTGCGGCGCCATCGGTGAGGGTGGCTGCTGACTGCGCGGCGGATCACACGGGACCCACGCTGCAGGGGATCAGCCCGAGCAGTTTCTCACTAGGGCTTCGGCCCGTGACGATGGCCTGGGCTCCGGCGGCTAGTGACCCGTGCGGGATTGCCGGATGGGCCATCTACCGCTGGATCTCCCAACAGTGGTACTTCCCCAAGGCCACTAATGCCACCCCCGTGGTGAGCTTGCCGGTGCCGAGCTACAACTATCTGGCTGGGTGGACCGACGTGTGGCTCAGTGCCACGGATGCCTCTGCGCAGCGCAATGTCTCAGCAGGGCGCTTTCCGTTTCAGCTGTTGCGACGCACCACCTTCGAGGACAGCACGTTCGACATCATCAAACCTGGCGCGGGAGGCTCCCGGTTGAGCATCAGCGCCAAACTGCTGCGGGCAGATTGGCGATTGGGCCGTTATGACTACTTCCCGGGCGAGCATGTCCTGCTGCAGTTTCGCCCCGAGGGCTCCGACCGGTGGCAGCATGTGCAGACTTTGACCACCAACGCCCATGCCCGGGTGAGCTACCAGCTGGACACTGCTGGCGTGCCGACCTCACGCTGGTTGGGGCAGTGGAGGCTGCGCTACCTGGGCGGGCCGACCAGCGCCTCCACCACCTCGCCGACTGTGCAGGTGGGGCTGGCGGGGTCGGTGCGTCAGGTGGCAGCGGCGGTGGCTCCGGAAGGAGCGGTGGCTGACCCGGCTGGGCTGCTCCCAGCGCCGGGATCCGTGCCTGCTGTGGCCACCGACTGCTCCGCTGATCATCTGCCTCCCACGGGAGTGCAGGTCAGCGTCAACGGCAGTGACCCGCAGGTGAGCCTGGCGACCCAGCAGGAGGCTGCCACCTTTACGGTGCAGGCGTTGGACCCGTGCGGCACCGGCTTGTGGGATCTGGAGCACCTCGGTTTCGGCCCGGCCTACCCGGCCTACCGCTTCTCCGCCTCCAACAGCCGTCCGACTGCGCAGATTCCACCTCCGCCGGTTAACGCTGTGGCGGGATACTCCGATCTGCACGTGGCAGTTCAGGATGGCTCGCCTCAACACAACGTGACGGAGTTCCTCACCCCCATTCGCCTGGCTCGGGCCACCTCCTGGCCGGCGCAGAGCATCTGGCTGGAGGCTCCTCGCGGCGCCAACCCTACCCTCGGGATCAATGCGCAGCTGTGGCGAGCCCGTTGGGATCTGGGTCGGCCCGCTCCTTTCCCCAACCAGATGGTGGCGGTGGAGTTCCTGCCCGCTGGGGCTAGCGTCTGGCAGCACATGAAGTTTGCCCGCACCGATGAGAGGGGCTGGCTGCACACGAGGTATTGGCGCGAAGGAGACCCCCGCGAGGTTTTCACTGGCTTGTGGAGGGTGCGTTTCCCCAGCCAGGAGCGCTACGCCAGTTCCATCTCCACCGCCCGACCGTTTAGCCTTCCGTAGCGGCCGGGCGGTGACCCCGGAGGAGACCGCATCGGCCCAAAACTGAGGGTTGTCGCATTCACCCGGGTTGAAAGGGCCGAATCACCCGGGTCAATGCGACGACCCTCCCGCCGAGACGAGGGGTGGGGCGATGGGGGTCGGGGCCTGTTGGCTCGCTACTGCAACACTCGGCCTTGGGGGTAGAGGTGCACTGCTGCCGAGCCGACGGGGCTGACCTGGCCGTCGATGACCATCAGGGCGGCACCATCGGCGATGGCGTAGGTGGGGTGGGGCAGTTGAGGCGTGGCCTGGCGTAGTGCCTGGGGTTGGGAGGTGGCAAACGCAGGGTTGTGCAGGTGGGGTCGGGTAGCGAAGGGCACCAGCCCCAGCCCCGGGGTGGAGGCGTCGCGGTTGCCGCCTATCTCGTCGGGCCACAGGCTGGTCAGGCTGGCGATGGCCAAGGTGGGGTTGGTGATGATGCTGCCCGCGCTGATTCCCACATAGATGCGCTGGTCGAGCAGCTCGATCAACTCCTCACGCAGGTCAAGGCTGTCGATGGCCTGGTGTAAGGCGTAGGTGTCACCTCCACCGAACACCACCACCTCGGCCTGGCTCAGTCGGTGCAGCACCTCCGAGGTGGGCAGCGCCAGCAACTCCACCACGTCGATGCACGCGGGGAACAGACCACGGAAACGGTACAGATCGTCGATGAGCCAAGACTTGTCTTCTGCCTGTTGGGTGCTGGCCGTGGGCACAAACGCCACGCGCATCTGGCAAAAGTTACGCCCATACATCTGCGCTAAAGCGTTGGTGATACCAGGGTCGTCGAGTCCATTGGAGGTCAGCAGCAGTCTCATAGGGGGCAGCCTAAGCCTGCAGGTGAGAAAAATGCGGGGAGAAAATGTCAGAGGGGTGGTTTAACGTCTGGCTGTGTTCAAGCAACGGCCCGGCTCACAGCTAGGAGAGACCATGCTTATCGATTGCGACCGCTGCCACATGCGTTCGTTGGCCTGCGACGACTGCGTGATCAGTGTTCTGCTGGGCCCACCGCAGACCTCGCGTCACGTCAGCGATGAGGAGCGCCAAGCCCTCGACGTGCTCGAAGAGGCCGGCCTGGTGCCTCCTCTCCGCCTGGTCACAGCCGCCTGATGTGCCCTCCGGCCGGTCTCAGGGCGTGGTGTGAGCGTGGTGCAGGGTGAGGAAGTCGGCCACCTCCGCGACCCGGGCGTGGGGCGCCAGCTGCAGGGCCAGGTCGTCCAGGCGCTCCTGCACTCGAGCGGAGCCAGTGGGCCCAGCATCGGTGCACACTTGGCTGGCCAGAGTGGCGGCCTGGGCGATCTCTGCCACCTGGAGGTAGTCGCGGGCCAGCCACGTGCGGTAAAGGCAGGTCTCGCGCACCCGTGAGCAGTCGTAAGCAGCCAGGGCGTCCTCCAGCACGGTGATGGCCGTTCGGGCCTGACCCAGTTCGGTGTGGCACCGCCCGGCCATGACGTCGATCTCCTGCTGGTTGAACCAGTAGACCCAATCAGGGTCCTCGCTGGGGCAGCTGTGGTCGTAGGCCTGCTGCACCTGGCCCAGGGCTTGAAGGCAGCCGGAGAGATCACCGCTGCGGGCATCGGCCCAGGCCACCCGCTCCAGCAGCAAGGCGCGTGTGGTGGCGCTAGCGGTGCGAGCAGCCCCGGCATAGGCGGTGCGGGCCAGCACCGCAGCTTGGCGAGGCTGCCCGGTGTTGGTCAGTTGATAGCTGTAGGTGGAGATGATGTTGCCCGTCAGCTCCACCTCGCCTGCGGCGTGGGCGGCGCGAAGCCCCTGCTCCACATAGCCACTGGCCTGGGTGTGCCACCCCGCGTCGGCGGCCACCCAGGCGGCCAACTGGCACAGCTCCCCGACGGCGCGCAGTAGTTGCTGCCCCAGGCGGTCAGGGCAGGTGCCGTGGTCTAGCAGGTGTGCGGTCTGGCGTAGTTGCCGCCTCACTAGCGCGTGGGTCAGGGGGGCGGGCAGATGGTCGTCCAGGCGGCGCAGTCGGATCACGGCGGCCTGGGTTTGCTCCACCTGAGCGTGACCCACCCGGGGCCCGGCGCTCAATTCCAACACCGCTGGCGAGGGGCTGACCAACCACCGATGGGCCAGGTGGTTGATCACCTCGGTGGAGGATTCCACCAGTGCCGCATCCAAAGCCTGGGTCAGCGCGGCGGCCTGCTGGGCGCCCCACACCTCGCCGGCTGGTAGTGGCGGACCAAAACCCAACGCAACGGGGCTGGTCTGGTACACCTCGCATAGCAGCGGTTGGTAGAACTGCGGGGTCACATGGCCGTTTTCCCAGCGGGAGAGCTGGGTGCGCAGGCTGTCCGGAGCAGGCAGTGTGAGGCCGTGGCAGGCCGCCACCAGTCGAAGCTCCCGCATCAGGCGGGCCTGTGACCACCCACGGTGGTGGCGTGCTTGCTGCAGGGCAGTGATCATGATCTACCCCTCGTGACGGTATCAGGCACCAGAGATCACCGACACTAGCCGTTGATCGCCTTGCCTGCACCCGCCAAAAGTCGCCGCCGGGTCAAAGATGGGTAGGCAGGAGGTTGCGCAGGTGAGGCATCCATCGGTTCTCGCTTGAGCCGCCAGCAACGGTCAGTGAACCCTCAACCCCAAGATCTGACAACAGGCGGCAGGCCTCATGGTTAACTACTCTTGACCGTAGTGGTGTGGCTAGGGAGGTGCAGCGATGACAGCGCGGACCTGCTCCTGGTTAGTGATGGGGCTCTTTGGAGTGTGTGCGTTGGTGGCGACGTGGCTGCTCACCCCCTGGCGTCCCTTGAGCCAAGTCCCGGCCCCCGCCGGGATGCAACCTGACCCCTACCCTTCCGCCGCCCGTGATTTCAGCACCCAAGAGCTGGCGCGGGCCGCCTCTTATGCCAGCTCGATCCGCCCCCCTCTGTACGCGAGCATGGTGGCCACCCTGATCGTGGTAGGGCTGCTGGGCTTGACTCACCTGGGAGGTCGGGTCGTCACGGCAGTAGCGGCACCGTTGGGGGGCGGATGGTGGTGGCAGATCGTGCTGGGCAGCTTGGCTTTGAGCCTGATCGGCACCCTGGTCACCCTGCCCTTTGGAGCACGGGCGCAGGCGGTACGCCGACGTTTTGGCCTGTCCCACCAGAGCTGGCAAGCATGGGGGATTGATCAGGGCAAGGCGTGGCTGGTCAACGCAGTGCTGCTCCTGGCCCTCATGGTGGTGGTGATGGGGTTGGTGCGTTGGTTGCCTCGGATGTGGCCACTGGTCGCCGCCTTGGCTGCCGCCGGTCTGGTCGTGATCGTCAGTTTTCTGTTCCCCGTGGTCATCGAGCCGGTGTTCAATAAGTTCACTCCCATGCCCGCTTCGCCGCTGCGCGACAGCTTGGTGCAACTGGCCGCTGGCCAAGGGGTGAAGGTCAATGACGTGTTGATCGTTGATGCCTCCCGGCGTACCACGGCCATTAACGCCTATGTGTCCGGATTTGGCTCCACTCGGCGCATTGTCATCTATGACAACCTGTTGGCGGTGACCACTCCTGCCGAGACGCGGGTCATCATTGCCCATGAACTGGCCCATGCCAAGTACAACGATGTGGTCCGGGGCACGGTGGTGGGGGCTCTGGCTGCTGCTGCGGCGGTAGGAGTCTTGGGGTTGGTGTTGACCACACCAGCCCTGACCCGGTGGGCCGGTGTGGTCAACCCTCACGACCCCCGAGCGCTGGCCCTGGTGCTGCTGACGGTCACCCTGCTGCTGACCCTCTCCGGGCCGGTACAGATGGTGATCTCGCGGCGTCTGGAGACGCGCGCCGACATTGCAGCGCTGGCCACCACCAGCGACACCCTGACCTTCGCCGTCATGCAGCGCAACCTGGCGCTGCGTAACGTGGCTGATCCCCATCCTCCAGGCTGGGTGTATGCGCTGTCTTACTCCCATCCCACCTGCACGCAACGCATCGAGCTGGCCCGTGCCTGGGCTCGAGCGTTAGGGGTTCCCGAGCCTCCTGGTCAGTCGCCTTAGCAGGCTTTGGCGGCTGAGGGTCGCTGCAGTGCCACTACGCTGGGTGGGCGTGGCCAAAACTTTGATCATCACCAATGATTTCCCTCCCCGACAAGGAGGAATCGAGCGGTACGTGCATGAGTTGTCGCTGCGGCTACCCGCTGACGAGGTGGTGGTCTACACCGCTGCGATGCCCGGCAGCCAGCATGTGGATCAACAGGTGCCCTTCCCGGTGATCCGTGACCCGCGTCACCGACTGCTGCCCACCGCCAGGGTGGCTCGACGAGTGAAGGAGGTGGCCCAAAGCCACGCCTGCGACTCGGTGCTGTTTGGGGCTGCTGCACCGCTGGGACTACTCGCCCACAGCCTGGGCCAGGTCGAGGGGATCCGCCGGCAGGTTGCCATCACCCACGGACATGAGGTGTGGTGGGCTCGTCTGCCGGGTACTCGCCAGATGCTTCGCCGCATTGGGCAGAACGTCGACACCGTGACCTACCTGGGCCAGTTCACCGGCACCGCTATCGGCGCGGCGATGACTCCAGCCGTGCGCCACCGCATGGTGCAACTCACTCCGGGGGTCGACACCGATCGTTTCGCTGCCGACCCCGATCGGGGGGCTGCGCTGCGTGAAGAGTTGGGGCTGCCCTCCACCGCCCCAGTGGCCATCTGCGTCAGCCGTCTGGTGCAGCGCAAAGGGCAGGACATGTTGATCCGCGCGTGGCCGCACGTGCTGCAGCAGGTGGCCTCAGCGCATCTTGTTATCGTCGGTGACGGGCCGGATCAGCAGCGGTTGCGCACGTTGATCCAACGCCAGGGCGTGCAGGACAGCGTGCATCTGCCCGGCAGCGCCAGCGGGCAGCGGTTGGTGGATTTCTACAACGCAGCCAACGTATTCGCCATGCCTTGTCGTACCCGCAAAGCCGGGTTGGAGCCCGAAGCTCTGGGGATCTGTTATTTGGAGGCCCAGGCTTGCGGCCTGCCCGTGTTGGTCGGCAACAGTGGCGGAGCGCCAGATACGTGTGTGCCAGGGGTGAGCGGTTTTGTGGTGCAGGGTCGCGACGTGCACGACGTGGCGCAGCGGTTGATTCTGCTGCTGGGCGACCCAGGTTTGGCGCAGCGCATGGGGCAAGCGGGGCGGGAGTGGGTCGTGCAGCAGTGGCAGTGGCCCGCGATCGTCTCCCGCCTTCAGAGGTTGCTGTACCCCTAAAGGTTTATTCGCGCGGGCGGGTGTAGAGGGTGTCGATCTGTTCGGCGAAGTGGTGGGCAATGGCGGCGCGGCGGATCTTCAACGAAGGGGTGAGCAGCCCGTTGGCCTCGGTGAAGTCGGTAGGGAGCACCACGAACCGCTTGATCGCCTCGGCTTGGGAGACAGCGGCGTTGGCTCGGTTGACGGCGTGCTGCAGCTCGGAGAGCAGGTTGGGGTTCTCCACCAGGTCGGCCATCGCGGTGTCGCAGGGCAGACCGTTGCGCTCCAACCAGTGCGGCAGCGCCTCGGGATCAACGGTGAGCAGAGCGGCCACGTAGGGTCGGTCATCACCGACCACCATGGCTTGGCTGATCAGCGGATGCTGGCGCAGGCAGTCCTCCAACGGCCCTGGCGCCACATTTTTACCCCCGGCGGTGACCAGGATCTCCTTGGCCCGACCCACGATCGTGAGGAACCCTGCGTCGTCGATGGTGCCCAGATCTCCAGTCAGGAAATATCCCTGGGAGTCAAACTCTCCTGCCGTGGCGGCTGGGTTGTTGTAGTAACCGGTGAACACCGTATCGCCTTTGACCCGGATTTGGCCGTCCCCATCCACGGCCACGCTCAGACCGGGCAGAGGGCGCCCGACTGTGCCGATCCGGTTGGTGGCCACCACGTTGACATTGGTGGCCGAGGAGGTTTCGGTCAGACCGTAGCCCTGCAGAATGTGCACCCCGATGCCCCGGAAGAAGTGTTGCAGCGTCGGGTCCAGCGCGGCGCCCCCGCTGACACAAATCCCCAGCCGGCCGCCTAGCTTGCGTCGGATGGTGCGATAGATCACCGGGGTGAACGCTGCGTGTCGAGCGCGCAGCAGCAGCGGCACCCGTCCTGAGGGCTGGCTGGCCTGGCTGTAGGCGATGGCGGTGCTGCGGGCGGCAGCGAACAACCGCCCTTTCACTCCGGTTCCGGCTTGGGATTGGATGCGCTCGTGCAGCTTCTCGAACACTCGGGGGACCGCCAGCAAAAACGTGGGTTTGACTGCAGCCAGGTCGCGGGAGAGGTCCTTGATGTTGCTGGCATGGGCGATGGTGATGCCCCCGGCTAGGCACATGAGTTGCACTGCTCGGGCCAACACGTGCGCCAAGGGCAGGAACATGACCGTGCTGGCCTGGGCTGGGGTGAAGACCTCCCGCACGTGAGCGACCACGGTCATGGTGACCGCCAGCAGGTTGCGGTGGGTGAGCTGGCACCCCTTGGGCCGCCCGGTGGTGCCGGAGGTGTAGATCAGCGTGGCCACCTGGTCGGCGCGCAACTGGTGACGCCGGGAGTCCACCTGGTCGGGGTCGACGTGAGCCCCGCTGGAGTTCAGTTGCGCCACACAGCCCTGCTCGATGTGCCACACATGCCGCAGATGGGGCAGTTCAGGCTGCACCGCCGAAACGGTCTGGCGGTGCGCGTCGGTCTCCACGACGATGCCCACGGCTTGGCTGTCGCCCAGAATCCAGCTCACCTGATCAGCTGAACAGGTCTCATAGATGGGCACGGTGATCGCCCCAATGCTCCACAGGGCAAAGTCAAACAGGGGCCATTCATAACGGGTTTTCGCCATCAAAGCCACCCGATCACCCGGGGAGATGCCAGCAGCGATCAAACCCTGTGCCAGCCCGCGCACCTGCTCCACGAACTGCTGGGCGCTGACTGGCTGCCAGTGCTGGCCCTCTCGCCGCAGAAACATCGGGTGATGGGCTCGCTGCTGCGCGGCCTGCCACACCAGGTCGGTGAGATTGTCCTGCTCCTGCACGTGGTGGTTGGCAGCTACGGTGATCTGTCGCACGGGAACTCCTTGAGGACTTCGAGAACTGCAGGTGCGGGGCAGCGGTCTGACCAGGGTAGACGCTGCCAGGGCAGTTCTGCGTTCGCGGCGTGCCGTGACCAGGTGTGGACCTTGCCGGTGCCATGCTGTGCTCACCGGCTGGGAAGGGAGCGGTCATGAGTGTGACGATCGGCGTGGATATTGGCGGCACGAAGGTCGCGGGGGCTGTGGTGGATGAGCAGGGACAGATCTTGCACACCCAGCGCCGAGACGCTCCAGCCACCAGCCCTACCGCCATGGTGGACACGATCGTGGAGGTCATTCAACTGCTCATGCACCAGCAGCAGGCCCAGGGCGTCGGGGTCGAGGCGGTGGGTCTGGCGGCTCCGGCACCGGTGGATGAGCACCGCGCAACAGTCATTCACGCCCCGAACGTGGCCGGCTGGACCCGGGAGCCCCTGCGTGAGCGGGTCGCCTCCCGCATCAACGTTCCGGTGGTGGTGGAGAATGACGCCAACGCTGCAACATGGGCCGAAGCTGTCTACGGAGCCGGTCGGGAGCAGCCGTTCATGGCCTGCGTCACCGTGGGAACCGGCATCGGTGGAGGCCTGGTGATCGACGGTCGTTTAGTGCGGGGCCGGTGGGGCTTTGCGGCGGAGTTTGGCCACCTGCAGGTGGTGGTGGAGGGGCAGCCCTGCGGATGTGGCCAGCGGGGCTGTTGGGAGCAGTACGCCAGCGGCAGTGCCCTGGTCCGCACGGCGCGCGCCCGGGCGGTACAGGATCGGGAACAGGCCACCGTGCTGCTGCAGTTAGGCGATGGCACCCCAGAAGGCATCACCGGCCTGCACATCACCGCCGCTGCCCAGCAGGGCGATCCGGTGGCCCGCGATAGTTTCACCCAGCTGGGCACCTGGTTGGGGCGAGGGTTGGCCAGTCTGGCCGCCGTCATTGACCCGGGCTGTTTCGTGATCGGTGGAGGGGTGTGCGAGGCGGGGGATCTCCTGCTGGAGCCCACCCGAGCGGCCTATGCGCAGCACCTGACCGCCGGCTCCCTACGCCCCCATGCTCCCATCGTGACTGCCACCTTGGGCAACCACGCTGGCATGGTCGGGGCCGCCGCCCTAGCCCGCCTGCGCTAGGTGTTGTTGTGATGGGTATCGACTTCTGGGTGCGTCTGGCCAGCTCAACCCTGCTCGAGAATCTCCCGCAGCAGGGCAAGGGCCTGGTCGGGAACCTCCGCGAAGGGGAAGTGACCACAGTTGGGCAAGGTGTAGCTGCGGGTACGTGTCAACTGGGCTGGAGGCCAGTCCGAAGGCTGAAAGTGGTCGTATTCGCCCCACACGGTGCTGACCTGTAGCGTCGCGGGGAACATCACGTCGGTCAGGTCGTACCCCTGGGCGGTGGAGGCTATCGTGGCGCAGGCTGTGGGGTTATACCGCCGAACCCCGACATCGAGACCAGCGTGGGCAGGGGCCAGGTACGAATCGGCGGCTAGGCGCATGACCTCCAGGCCGTCGGCTTCGGTGCCGCTGGCCTCCAATTCCTCGATGCGGGCTAGATCTGCGGCACAGATCCGAGGCAGTTGGCGCGCTGCGGCCTCGTGAAACGCTGACCAGGTCAGTGGCACAGCGTTCCATAGCGTCAACCGGGCCACAGCAAGCTCGGGATGCTGGCGCAGGGTGTGCAGCGCCACGTGGGTCCCCCACGAGTGAGCCAGCACCGTCAGCGGTTGTCCATCGGCCTGCTGCACGCCAGCCTGGATGTGCTCGCGCAATTGGTTGACCAGATCGCCCATGGTGAACGCAGTGGGGTCTTCCCCCGCAAGGGGATGTTGGTTGTAGGTGCGCACTTGAGCAAACTGCCCCGCACGCTGGGCAAACGCCGCCAGATAGGAGGAGTCCATGCCCGGCCCACCATGCACTAGCAGCACCGTAGGTTGCATGTCCGCCCCTACGGCTAGTGAGGTCGCGGCGAGGTGGGGACGAGCAGACCCAACAGGCCGGCTAGGCAGGTGGTGGCACCGATGGCACCCAGCCAGCCTCCTAGGCGCCAGTTAAAGACGGCGGCCAGCAGCAGCAGGATGGGGCTAGCCAGCAGCAGGGCCCACCCCCACCGAACCCTGGCGTAGGGGGAGGTCGTGGCAGGCTTGGGGCGGGTCATGGAGGCAGCCGCGCCGCTGGGACGCACAATGCGGCCAGGCTCGGGCTGGGATGGCTCCGCCTCCCGAGGCTGGCCGTAGCTGGGCAGACGGTAGCTGGCCATGATCTGCTCCCAGGCAGCCGTGTCGGTGCGTTCGTGCTGCCCGACCGCTCCAGCGCAAGCTGATGGAGGGCAGGTTGCCTGAGCTCCTTGCAGATGCTCGCGCAGCAGCACAGTGGCCTGTTCGGTAGCAGCGGAGTCGACGAAAACCCGATCAACCGGGTTGGTCATCCAGGGTTGGGGGATTGAAGGCCACGTGTGGCGAAGTGCTGGCCCAGCGTAAGCGGCGATACCGTGGCTGGCTAGCACGTCGAGCAGGCTATCGGCCAGGGTGGGGATCAGGTCGGCCAACGGTTGGTAGTGCACGGCATCGTGGCCGTTATGGCGGGCCATGCTCACGGGGTCTCCCTCACGCGGTGGTGGTGCGGGGCGGGGGTGCGAACAGGCTCAGCCTGCCACCAATGGGCCCTGTGGGAGGGGAACTCCCTCGTTTTGTCACCCAGTGTCGAGCAGGCAGCAGGAAAGGATCGCGCCTTTTGCTCCGCCTGATCACCCAGTGCGATCAGACGTTGTCTGCAGGTGGTGATCAGCGATGCGCACATCGGGGCGGCCAGCGGGTAGCCTCTGGGGGGTGTTTTATTGGCTGGGTAAGCGTGTATTCATTGGGCCGTGGTTGCGGCTGGCCTTCCGTCCTTGGGTGGAGGGCATCGACAACGTCCCCTCTACCGGCCCGGCCATCTTGGCCAGTAACCATCTGTCCTTTTCCGATTCGTTTTTCCTGCCTTTGGTTCTTAAACGTCGGGTGACGTTTCTGGCCAAGGCTGACTACTTCGTCAAACGGGGTATCCGAGGGCGGCTGACAGCAGCGTTTTTCCGTTCCACCGGCCAGCTTCCCGTGGATCGTTCGGGGGGCAAGGCGGGGGAGGCTGCCTTGCGCACCGGGCTGAAAGTGCTGCAGGAGGGGCATCTGCTCGGTATCTATCCAGAGGGCACCCGCTCGCCCGATGGTCGTCTCTACCGTGGCAAAACGGGTGTGGCGCGGATGGCGTTGGAGGGCCGCGTGCCGGTCATCCCCGTCGCGATGATCGACACAAACCTGGTGCAGCCGCCGGGGCAGATCATCCCCAACCCGGGCACGGTGGGGGTGCGTTTTGGTGCTCCTCTGGACTTCTCCCGCTACTACGGCATGGAGTCAGATCGTTTCGTGCTGCGGTCGGTCACTGATGAGATTGTCTACGAACTCATGCGCTTGTCGACCCAGGAGTACGTCGATCTGTATGCCTCCTCTGTGAAGGAGAAAGCCGCCCGCGAGCAGGCAGCGGCGGCTGCCGCAGCCGTGCAGGCCAAGGCCAGCCAAACGTGGCGTCAGGTGCGCAGCAAGGTGAAGAAAAAGAAAGCACCCCGCGCATGAGCATCCCCTCGGATGCGCCCGCCGCCACTGCAGGCCCGGGGCAGCAGGCGGTGGACTGGCCAGATCGCCAGGCGTTGGCTCACGCTCAGGACCACTTGCGCGCCCAGCCTGGGCTGGTGACCGCCGAGCACTGTGAGCAGCTGCGCGAGCAGTTGGCTGCGGCCGCCTGCGGCCAGGCATTCGTGTTGCACGGGGGCGACTGCGCCGAGGAGTTCAGCCAGGTGTTGCCCGAGGTGATCCGCGCCAAGTTGCGCACACTGCTGCAGATGGCTCTGGTGCTCACTTACGCGGGCTCTGTGCCGGTGGTGAAGGTGGGGCGGATGGCCGGGCAGTACGCCAAGCCTCGCTCCCAGTTGCAAGAAACCCGCAACGGAGTGAGCCTGCCCGCCTACCGCGGGGACATGGTCAACGGTCAGGAGTTCACTGCCACCTCGCGCACCCCCGACCCTCAGCGTCTCGTGCAGGCCTACGAGGCGGCCCGGCAGACCTTGAGCATCGTCGCGCGCTTGCTCGACGATGGGCTGGCTGATCTTGATCAGGTCCAGCAGTGGAACGCCGGCTTCGTCCACGGCAGCCCCGCGATGGCTGCCTATGAGCAGATGGCCACGCAGATCGAGCGCGCGTTGGCGTTCATGCGGGCTTGTCGGGTTGACTCGCCTCAGTTTCACCAGGTTCAGGTATTCGCCAGTCATGAGGCGCTGGTGCTGGAGTACGAGCGTGCATTGACACGGGTCACCCCTCAGGGACGCGCATACGCCAGCTCTGGGCATCTGCTTTGGGTAGGGGAGCGCACCCGCGACCCGCAGGGAGCACATTTGGCTTACGCAGCTTCGATTGCCAACCCAGTGGCGGTCAAGCTGGGTCCAACCACCACCCCCGAAGACGTCCAGCAACTCACGCGTGTACTCAACCCTGATGCCCTCCCTGGCCGCCTGAGTCTGATCACCCGCCTGGGAGCCGGGCAGGTGCAGGCCCAACTACCAGCCTTGGTACAGGCGGTGAGCCAGCTTGAGGTGCCCGTGGTGTGGATGTGCGACCCGATGCACGGCAACACTTTCACCACCGACACCGGGCGTAAAACCCGCCGGTTCGATGACGTGGTGCAGGAGGTGGCGCAGAGCGCCCAAGTCCATCGCCAGCTGGGCAGTTGGCTGGGCGGGATCTCCGTGGAGTTAACCGGCAGCGATGTCACCGAGTGTGTGGGTGGGGCGCATGAGCTGACCGAGCAGGACTTGGAGCAGCGCTACGAGACCGCCTGCGATCCGCGCTTGAACCACTCCCAGGCCCTAGAGTTGGCCTTCCTGCTGGCTGAAACACTGCACCAGGACCGGCGCGGTTAGCCTTGCCTGCTCGACGCCGTCAACTCACCCACAGGGTGATCTTGGTGCCCTCGGGGACCTGAGTGTTGGCACCGGGTGAGACATTGATGACTTTCCCGATCAGGTTCAGCCCAGTGATCTCCGTGGTGAGACCCAATTCCTTGAGCTTATTCTCCGCGTCGGTGTAGTTCCAGCCATTCACATCGGGCACTGTCACCGTTGTGGGGCCCTGAGAAATGGTCAAGCTCACCGTGGATCCTGGGGCGACCCGCGTTCCTGGTTCCGGAGATTGGCTGATGACCGCTCCCAAGACGACGGTGGAGGAGTTGGCGTACTGGACCTGCCCCAACTGGAAACCTTCCCCCTGGAGCTGTTGCTGGGCCTGCGTGCCCTGTTGGTTGAGCAGGGAGGGGACGACTACCCCGGGGCCTCGACTGACGGTGACATCCACGGTGGTACCGCGTTTGACCTGCTTACCCTGGGCTGGGCTGCTCACCACGATCTGGCCCTCGGCATAATCAGCAGTAAACACATCGGTCTGTTTGCCCAGCTTCAACGTGCGCTGTTGCAACGTCTGGCCGGCCTGGGTCAGAGTCAAGCCACGCAGGTCGGGTATGTCATAGCGTTCTTTGCCTGCGGAGATGTACACGGTGATGGTGCCATCTTTGTCGATAGTGCTGCCAGCCACCGGGTCTGTACTGATGACTTGGTCGGCAGAGACGGTTTCGGAGAATTGCTGTTTGAAGTCGGTGCGAAGTCCTGCTTGGGTAGCTGCCTGTTCGGCCTGGGCACGCGTCTTGCCCACTAAGGCAGGAGTTTCGGTGGTGCTCAGCGGGCCATAGAGGTTGACCAGCACCACCCCAGCAATGATCGTGGCCAGGGTGACGATGCCTGCTACCAGGGCCCAAGCCACCCAACTACGGCGCTGGGCCGGAGAGGCCCAGCGATGCTGGGGATTATCACGTGCTGGAGGGTAATCGGCTGCTGGTGAGCCTGGGGACCCTAAGACCGGCATGGCCATAGTGCGGTGGGTGGCAGGCTGCGTAGCGTCTGGGGTACTCACCCTGGGTAGGGCCTGGGTGGCTTGCAGATCCTCCCCCTGGCCCGTTGTGTGGCCGCCCGCCGGCAGACTATTGACAGCGCTACGCAGCCGGTGCAGCAGGTGCGAGCCGTCAGGGATGCGCTGAGTCGGGTCAGGATGAGTGGCTGCCAATACCACGGCATCCACTGCTGCGGGGATGGTGGGGATGAGGGTGGAGGGAGCGGGGACCTGCACGCTGGCCTGACGTGTGGCTCGTTGCGCGAAGGCGTCGCTGGCCCCCGCTGCAGCGGGCTCAGGCTGGGGAAGTTTCCCGGTGAGCATTTCAAAAAGCATGACCCCGGCTGCATAGACGTCGGTACAGGGGCTGACCTCGCCAGAGGTGATCTGTTCTGGAGCGGCATAGGCAGCAGTGCCAAAGATTGTCGTGGGGGAGGTCCCGTTGCTGTGGCCTCCTCCGATGGCGTGTGCTAAACCAAAGTCGGTGACCTTCACCTGCCCTGTATCAGTCACCAAAACGTTCTCGGGTTTGATGTCTCGATGCAACATTCCCGCTTGGTGGGCTGCAGCTAAAGCGCTGGCCACAGCGGAAAAAAACCCCAACGCCTGCCGGGTAGGTAGCGGTTGGCCAGACTGGAGCAGGTGACGCAAGTTCCGTCCCTTCACGTACTCCATGACCAAATAGATCATCGGAGCGTCCGCTGGCAGAGGGTGGTCAGAGGGGTGCTGCTGTAACGCCTGGCGCACCGGCTCGGGGTAGCTGCTGCGGTCCTGGTCGTAAACAGCTACGACGTGGGGGTGTGACAATCGGGCGGCAGCTTTGGCCTCGTTGATGAAGTTTTCGATGAAATGTGGCTGGCTGGTCAAATGAACCAAAGGGATTTTGATGGCCACTTCTCGATCGAGCTTGAGATCCCACGCAGTGAACACATGCGCCATCCCACCGGTTGCGACATGCTCTACTAAGCGATAGCGCCCATTGAGTTCAGACCTCACGTAGAGATCGGGATTTTCGACGTTCACCAGGTCGATTCTACTGTCTGCCTTGGGAGATCCCTGCAGATCAACCACGCTGGATTGACCCTCACCACTGTGGGGGCCCACTGTCATGTGGCAGTCTGAGAGGATGCCCCACCGTCCTCACTCCGTTCATGTCCAGCAGCCCACCACGGCTACAGCCCACACCACCCCGGAGGTGGAGGCTCTAGTTCCTACCTGGCTGAGTCTGCCCCAGATTGCTCAGATGATGCAGGTGCCGATCACTAAGGTGCGCCAGTTGGTCGCTGACCGGGAGGTGGTGGCGCTGCGCCGAGGGCAGAACAGCGCCCTTTATGTGCCTGCGGACTTTTTCGTCGAAGGCCAACCGATGTCGAGCCTCGCCAGCGTGCTGACCGTGCTGGCCGATGGGGGGTTTGACGACCTGGACAGTGTGAAGTGGCTATTCACCCCTGAGCAATCCCTGCAAGCCACACCTGTCCAGGCATTGGCAGCCAATCGTGGTACTTCGGTGCGTCGCCTCGCCCAATCCAGTGCGTGGTAAAAGCGTCCTTCTCAAGGGGCATCGTAGGCGCGGGCACCCTCACACTGCGCTTTGAGGGTATTAGGCCGCTGGGGTGAGTGCGCTCGTGCTGGCCGGTTGGGCAGGCTCGCTCAGGCGGATGGAGCCCTCCGCCAACGGATGCACGCTGGGGCGTTGCAGAAAGTTCAGAGTAAACACCGGCAGCGCGCCGAAGCGTTGGATTTGCTCCACATAACTGTGGTAGACCACCGCGCCGCTGACCACCCAGCACACCACCGTGCCTAGCAAAGCGAAGGGGCCGTGCAAAATGCTGCCGTTCAGCTGGCTGTAGGTGATCAGGCCGATGATGCCTGCCATGACCAAACTGGCCTGGTTCAGCCACGGGTGGGTGGAGCCTGCCAGACGCCAAGGGCGGTTGCTCACCCCAGCAGCAGCCAAGGGCACCATGGCCCACATCAGGTACCACGACTGCACCACCGGCCCTAGGATGACTAACGTAAACAAGATCAAAGTGATGGCCTGTGCGGGAGCTAAGGCGCGCCGACGCACCACTAACCAGGCCAGCACGATCACGGTGGCCACCGCCCCGATCTGGCGGGTCACATCCACCGGGTCAACTGCCTCGGTGGAGATCCCTAACCCGGACAGGACGGCTGAAATAGTCATCCCCACAGCGGTGACTGGTGACAGCCAGGTACGTACGGTGCCCGGAGTGTCCAACGCCTCGATCCAGCCGTATCCGTACCCGGTAAACCACGTGAGCAAGGCAAAACCGCCCAGCGCTACAGCGCCGGTCACGCCAAAACCAGCCAGCAAACGCTTCCAACTCACTGGTTGGCGCATCCATACCGTGGAGGTGGTCTGCACCGGTGTGCGCCGGCGACCTAAACGCCGGGCCCACAGCGCTGCGATCACCGCTAGGGCCACTGCGGCGGGAATCTTGATGCCGCTAGCGGCTACCACGGTCAGAGTGGCCATCACAAACCGTTGTTGCATTGCCAGGGCCACCGCCATGATGATGAGCCCCACCATGAGGGCGTCGTTGTGGCCTCCACTGACAAAGTGAATGATGGTCAGCGGATTGGCTGCGCCTAGCCACACCGCTGCGGACGGGTTGACGCCCATGGTGCGGGCTAGGCGAGGCAACCAGAACACGATCAGGGCAGCCCCGGCCACCGACAACAGCCGCATCCCTAGCACGGTGATAAACACCGACGAGCCAGTCAGATGGGTGATCTGGCTGGCTAGCAGCAGAAACAGCGGTCCGTAAGGAGCGGGAGTAGTGATCCACAGTGGGTCCACGCTGTCGGCAAACGGGCCGGGAATCGCCAAAGGGCCCAGCTGGTAGGTGTCATAACCGTGGGCGGCCATCGTGCCTTGGGCGGCATAGCTGTAGAGGTCGCGGGAAAACAAGGGGGGGGTGAGCAGCAGGGGCAGGGACCACAGAGTGATCATCCCCGCCAGTTGACGCACAGAGGGGCCGCGTTGGGCGGCGTATTCACACCCCAGTGAGAGCCACGCTGTCAGCAGCAATGCCACCCCAGCAATAATCGCGGCAATGCCTAACCCCTGGCCGGTCGTTGTCGTGCGCAGCAATCCCAGTACTGGCCACTGCGCCACAGGGTCAGGTCGAGGAGTGATTCCCACGCTGATCGAGCCCAGTGCGATGAAGATGCAGCCCAGCAGGCCCCACCAGGCCTGGCTGTAGACCAACGGTAGGTGCCCCATCAACCGAGGCCCCACGCCCCAAACACGGGGGGTGGGGTCCTGGAGGTCAGCGGTACCTGTGGGAGGCACCGGAGAGACATGCATGCCCGCCAGTATGGGTGCGATCACCCGTTTTTGCCTCCTTGAACTGCCAGACTGTGACCGAAGTGTCGCCTGAATGGCGCTGGACCAAGAGGGATTGCCCCCGAAATGGGGTGATTAGAGGAGATTATTTGCCTTGCGGGTTATCTGTGGGGGCTCTTAGTGCTCACGCTGGGTAGCGGCCAGGGCTAACTCCTCCAAGGCCTGATGGGCGTGAGGGTCGAGCGGGGCAAGCTGGGCCAGGGTGGTGAGCGCCTGCTGGCGCAAAGTGGCGATGAGATGCTCCACATGCCGCACCGCCCCGGTCTGGATCAGGATCTCCCGCAGAAGTTCCACCTGGCCAGCATCGAGGTCGGGCTGGCCCAGGGCGTGGTGCACCTCCTTCTGATGGGTTGGCGTGGCGTGGGTCAGGGCATAAGCAATCAGCAGGGTGCGTTTACCCTCCCGAAGGTCATCCCCGGCGGGTTTGCCGGTGATGATTGGGTCACCGAAGACTCCCAGTAGGTCATCGCGCAACTGGAAGGCTCGCCCCACGGCCTGCCCATAGGTGGCATAGGCGGCTAAGACCGGCTGCGGGGCGTCGGCGAGGAGCCCTCCTAGCTGCAGGGGTCCCTGCACGGTGTAGCGGGCGCTCTTGTAGTCCAACACCCGTTCCAACGCGGCCTGGTCGGTTTCGCCGCTGGCCTGGGCCACCACGTCGAGATACTGCCCGGCACTCACCTGAAGGCGCATGGCATCTAGTGCCGGTTTGGCCCGCAGCAGGGTTTGTGGTTCTACCCCACTGGAGAAATACATTTGATCGGTCCAGCCTAAAGCCAGATCTCCCAACAAAATGGCTCCGGCTCGCCCGAAGTTGGCCGCATCGCCCTGCCAGCCTTGCCGGCGGTGCAGCTGCTCCACCTGCCGATGGACGGTGGGTTGGCCGCGACGCAGATCACTAGCGTCCATGACGTCGTCGTGGATCAGCGCGCAGGCCTGGAGTAACTCCAAGCTGGCGCAGGCAGCGATGACCTGTTCACGCTGCTCCCGCTGCGTGGGGGAGGCCACTGCCCACCATCCCCATACCGCAAACGCCGGTCGCAGGCGCTTGCCGGTAGCGATGAGAGTGTGGATCGCCTGAGCCAGGGGATCCAAAAGAGGGCTGATCTGGTGCAGTTGCATAGCCTGCTCAGCCACAAACTGCTGCACGTGTACCTGGACTTGCTCGCGCAGCACCGTGGTGGTCAGCGGGCAGGGCGGTGAGGTCATGTCAGTGACCCTACTGTTTTACAACCATCCGTTGTGGCGAAAAACTCGATGCAAGCCCAGGCAGATCCCGGCGATGACAGTCAGGGCCGTGGGGTAGCCATAGCGCCAATTGAGCTCCGGCATGTGCGCGAAGTTCATGCCGTAGATGCCGGCAATGGCGGTGGGAACCAGAGCAATCGCCGCCCACGCCGAGATCTTACGCATGTCCTCGTTTTGCTGGTTGGCAATCTGGGACTGCACGGTGGCTGCGGCGCTGTGCTCTGCTGCTGTGCGCGCCAAATCGGCTTGCAGGATGTCTGACAGACGCCGGTCATGACCATCCAGGGCATCGGCGGTGCGCAGGGCATGATCGAGCACGTCATTGAAGTAGGGCAACGCGGCGGCGGCTAGGCCAGGGATCGGCTTACTGGTCATCTGCTGGAGCAGGTTGACCAGGGGGATCGCGGCTCGGCGGAACTCGGCAATCTCGCGTTTGAGCAAGTAGATCTGTTGGGTGTGATCGGCGGCTTGCGGGCTAAACACTGCTGTTTCCATGTCATCAACAGGACCCTCGAGTCGGGCCAGGGCCGCCTCATAGTCGTCCACGGCCAGGTCCAACACTCGGTAGAGCACCCCCATGGGGCCCGGTACAGCCGTTAACCCCAGGTGGGCTTGTGCATCGCGCACGTGCGGGTGATTTAACTCCTGACGCACCTGATCGAGCACGGGGCAGGCCCCGTGGCCGACGCTGACCACTGCGGTGGGGGTGATGAACAGGGCCACCTCCTCGACCTCAACCATGACCTCGTCGTTGACATAGCGAGCGGGTTTGATCACCGTGAAGACCACGTCGTCGTAGAGCTCCACCTTGGGGCGCTGGTGGGCCTTCACCGCGTCTTCCACGGCTAACAGGGGCAGGTGCAGGTGGCGGGCCACCGTCTCCACCTGACCCGGCAAAGCCTGGGGTAGGTGAATCCAGGTGAACTGATCGCGGCCCACCCCTTGCACGGCCTGCGCCACGCTGATCGACTGACGAGTTTTGCCATGGCGGTGGTAGGCCACGCACTGAGCCTGCACCTGTTCCAGGGACACGGTGGGGGTTTGAGCTGGCACATTGCGTGCCGGGACAGGACGCACCCCTGAAGGTCGAGCAGGTTCAAGGCGATCCCACCCCAACCATGTCTGCACCTCAGCCCATATGCGCCTCGTGACCGTCATGCTGACAGGGTAGTGGGCTGGGTGATCCAGTACCGGCGTTGGTGGTCGGGGATGTCCTCCAACTGGGCGCCCTTGCTCGCGATGATGCAGTGGGGCGACCCAGTTGCATTGGGTTAATGGGTGGTCACTTAACGTAATTAGATGACTGGGGTGGGTAATGAGCAGCCGAGCTTGGCGCAGGTGCTACAGGCGGGGAAACGCACATTGAGCTTTGAGTTTTTCCCCCCACGCACCCCGGGGGACACCGTGGCGCTGTGGCAGGCGATCCATCGGTTGGAGCAGCTCGCACCAGACGCCGTGTCGGTGACCTTCGGAGCCGGGGGTTCCCGGGCCCGCAATACTGTCCAGATCACTGAGCAGATCGTGGCCCGCACCACCTTGCGCCCCATTGCCCACCTGACTTGTGTGGGCATGGACCGACCAAGCATCGAAGCGATCCTCGCGCAATACGCCGCTGCAGGGGTGGAGCATGTGCTGGCGCTGCGGGGTGACCCACCCCGGCCCGAGTCGGCGCTGGGGGAGCAACCCATTCCCTCCCTCGTGCCTAGCCCTCGCCAGCCGCCGCCGGTGGGACAGCTGACGACAGCGGCTGAGCTGACCAGGCTGGTGAAGGCCAGCGGCTCCTTCTGCGTGGGCGTGGCTGCCTTCCCCGACGGGCACCCGGAATCACGCGACGCGGCGCAGGACCTTGATGCGTTGCGGGCCAAAGTCGATGCGGGAGCCCAATTCGCCATCACGCAATTCTTCTTCCACACCAGCAGTTTTCTGGCCCTGCGCGAGCGAATCGAGGCCGCCGGGCTAAACCTGCCCCTCATTGCCGGGATCATGCCAGTGACCTCGCTAGGGCAGATCCAGCGTTTTGCTCAACTGTCGGGCACGGCACTTCCTGCGCAGTTAGTCGCCCGCTTGCAGCAGCAGGCTTCCAGCCCTGCGTCCGTGCGCCAAATCGGTGTGGAATACGCCACTGAGCTGTGCCAACACCTCATCACCGAAGAGGTGGCAGGGTTGCACTTTTATACCCTCAATACTTCCAGCGCCACCGTGGAGATTGCTCAAGCCCTCAACCTGCCCCAACGTTTTGCTCACTCTGCACCCCTGGGCGCAACGGTGAGTGGGACAGGGGCTAATTAATCCAGGTGCGAGGCATCAGGGGGGTGGAGGTTCCAGCGCGTTGGTGCCACTCCACTTGAGGATGCAGGGTGTGGGGGGCAGAGCGGCTCATCCACGCCACGGCCACCGGGCAGTGAGCCCCGCGCACTGCCCGGCGCATGCCCTGAGGTAGCAAGCGATCCGTGTGTTGCGGTGAGGCGGGGCTGTGGTCGGTCACAGTGCTCAGCTGCGGACGGGCCTGGATAGCCATCACCAACAACTGGGCGCAACGAGACTGCTGCTCCAGCACACTGTGTACGTCAGCTTGCAGCAGCCGCCCCTCCACGGTGATGGTGGGGGCGATGGCGCGACACAGGTCGCGACTGTCGCTGACCACGGCAGCAGCTTGGTCCAAGCTCATCCCTCCCCGTGGGTTGGGTTTCCATGCATGCACCACGACCAGCGGCACCTGGCGATGGTGCGCCTGGGTGGCGGCGTACCACAAGGCGGGGTGGCAGTGAGCCAGGGTGGTGACGTGCACCACCACGGGTAGATGGGAGAGGTCACGCGAGCCCGTGCTGTCGTGGGGGGAGCGCCCATGATGCACGATCATCGCGCTGCACACGCTGTCCGAGGCGACCATCGCGGGGGCGCTCTGAGGATAAGACTGAGGCACCAACGTTGAATGTTGGCTGGGCAGGGAGTGGACGGGACGGATCGTGTCGATACGCATCACTGTCATGCGTCTACTCTGGGTGAACAACAGTGAAAAAAGCCTGGGACCGCAGGCGATAAAGTCGGTGACTTAGGGCCTGAAAACCGATCCTCAACCACCGGCTGGCAGCACTTGCCCCTACACCGATGAGTCGGAGTGCAGCGGCAGGTGCATGCCCGTAGCGGGCTTGAGCAGTTTGGAGCCCAGCACGGCAGCCTGGGTGCGTCGCTCCAGGCCCAACTTGGCTAGCAAGCTGGAGACGTAGTTCTTGACGGTCTTCTCGGCCAGAAACATCTTCTCGCCAATTTGACGGTTGGTTAGCCCCTCGGCCAAGTACCCCAAGATGCGTCGCTCTTGCTCGGTGAGGTCCTTGAGCTCCTCGCTGTGTGCCGGCCCATTGCGCAACCGTTCCAGCACGCGGGCAGTCACCTCCGGGTCTAGCAGCGACTTACCCTGGGCTACCTGACGCACCGCGCTGATGAGGTCCGTGCCCCGGGCCTGCTTGAGCAGATATCCCGCTGAGCCGGCCAGGATTGCGGCAAACAGCGCCTCGTCGTCGTCGTAGGAAGTCAGGATCAGCGCGGCAATCGTTGGATCGACGGTGCGAATGTGGCGACACACGTCGATGCCGCTGCCATCGGGTAGACGTGCGTCCAAGATGGCGACGTCGGGAGACAGCGCCGGGATGCGGCGCATAGCCTCCAGGGCCGAATCGGACTCTCCCACGATGCGAAAGTCGCTTTCCTGCTCGAATAATTCCCGAAGTCCCCGGCGCACCACCTCGTGGTCATCGAGCAGAAAGACGCCGATGGAGTTATCCCCGCGTCGCGCCGCCGGGCTGGGTTGCCCATTGGGGTGGGGGTGCATCCCCGTGGGGTGGGCACCACTGTGAGGGCGGGACATACCTAGGGGTGCAGGTGATGCGTGGTTCATCAGGGGAGTCCTTCGCGGCAGGGGTGGACCTTGGACGGGGAGCACGGCCCACAGGTCAATCAATCACCACAGTGCATTGACAATTCAGGCGGGCGTTGCCACTCAGCGTAGGCAGAGATTGCTTTTTCCGCCACCCTAACTGCACGTGTCGATCAAATAGGGCTTTGGGCCCGGGCCAGAAAACCCTGCTAGGGCCGGCAGGCCCGCTATCCTGCTGCGGCAGGTACAGCAGGGCAGATCCAGGGTAGATCCGGCGAGGCGCAAGCCGTATCCTTAAGTCAATCTCTGTGTAGGGCCGATGAGCGAGGGGGAGAGCCAGGTGCCGCTGTCAGAGCGTGAACAACGCCTTTTGGAGCAGATGGAGCGCGCCCTCTCGGCGGAAGACCCCCGATTTGCCTCCAAGCTGTTGGGGGCGCGCACGGCTGCTCGGCATCGACGGTTGTTAATTGTCGCCGTCACGGGCCTGGTTATCGGAGTGATCTTGCTCATTGTGGGAGTGATGGCTCAAATCCCGCTCGTGAGCGTTGTGGGTTTCGTGGTGATGTTCCTGGCTGTTGTCGTCGCCATCCGCACCTGGAGTAAACCCGCAATGACCGATGCGGCTTTAAGCTCCGTACCGCCCGGGGCTACAGCCGTCACGGTGATCCGCCCTGGCAAGGCTCGGCGTCTAGCCAAAGCTGGGAAAAAACCGCGCTCCAGCGGATCGTTCAACCAGCGCATGCAGCAGCGGTGGCAACGCAGGCGCGACAACGGAGGCTTTTAACCGCAGCTAGCTCGTGGGGTGTCGTAAGGCGTGCCACACACTGGCAGGTAACCAGGTCGCGCGTAGGCGCTGCCAGCGGGATGCCTGGCGATGCCACCCCCGGCGCAGCAGATCCGCATCGTGGGCGGCGGCGGTCTGCACGCTAATACGAGGGGCGTATTGCCACTGCTCCACCAGCTGACACAAACGTTGACCTGCGGCCTTCTCTGGATCGGTGGCGTGGATGCTACCCAGGCTGCGCTTGGTGAACTGGCGGGGTGACTCCTGGGGATGCCACGGGCGGCCGTAGTCGCAGCTATCCGCTCGCAACTGAGCCGCTGCTGCGGCTGCGCTAGCTTGTGGGCTGGTTGGAGCTTGGCTCCACCGTCGGCGGCGCAGCCACCACGCTAAGGCTCGAGGCAAGCTCAGAACCCCTGCCAGCAGGGCTAGGCCCAGCAGGATCAACCCGGTGACCATCAGCCATCCCCGGTCAGAATCCTGAGAAGAGGTGGGAGTGGGGGCGTTGGGCGGCACCGAAGGGCTGGGGGAGGGGCTGGATGCGGCAGGAGCTGAACTCGGACCCGAGGAGGGGTTGACCGGCTGCTCGCTGGGCACCGGCTGAGGCTGTGGGTTTTGGTCAGGAGTGTGCGGCTGCTGTGGTTGGATCTCCCCGGTAAAGGCTTGGTTGGTGCTGCCGGGTAGTGGCGCTCGGTTGGCGGGAGTGGGTTCGAAGGGCAGCCACCCGACCCCCTCGAAGTACAACTCCGGCCAAGCGTGGGCGTCGCGGTTGGTGACGACCCACGCGCCGTTTTTCTGGGTGCCGGGTAGGTACCCCACTGCCACCCGCGAGGGGATTCCCAAGGTGCGGGCCATCACTGCCAGGGCCGAGGCGAAGTGCACGCAGAATCCGCGACGTGTGGAAAAGAACTGCTCTAAAGCGTCTTGCCCGGTGCTGTTGGAGGTGGATTTCACATCATAGGTAAAAGTGCGTAGCCAGTTCTGCAGCGCCAGCGCCTTGTCGTAGTTCGTGGTGGCTTTGGCGCTGTTTTGGCTGGCCAGCCGGGTGATGACCGGGGAGAGCTTCAGGGGTAGGGCGAGGAAATGCTCCATGCTCGGGTTGGGGGTACCGGCTGCACGCAGCTGCTCCAGGCTGGGCATCAAACGGGTGTGTTCCACGGCGAAGCTACCCAGTTTGGAGGTGGTGCCAGCCTCATCTTTGGTGAACACGTTGCGCGTGGTTCGGTCGTAGATCCAGGAGGGGTCCACCTCGGCGCGGGTAGCCACATAAGGCAGGGGCAGCCATTTGCTGTCCAAGTTCTGCATGGTGATGGTGGTCATGGCGGCCTGGGTAGGCAGTCCCGCTGGGGAGTCCATGCTCATCCCCTGGCGAATCTGCTGATCCTCGGGCACCTGCGGGTTAGTGAAGTTCCACTGGTTGCCATCGAAAAGGTCCAGTCCCATCAGGCGCAAATATTGCCCGGTTCCCTCGTCGGAGGTGTAGCTGAACAGCAGTTCAGTCTGGCGTTGGACCAGGTCTTGGCGCAGGTCGAGGATGGGGTTGGAGACGGTCACAGTGCGATTCTTCGGCTCCGGATTGATGTCGATCAGGCCTTGGGACAGCTGGGGGAAGGCATGGGCTACTCCGGCCGCCAGCAGGACCGGAGCTAGGACTCCAGCAATGATGGCGATCACCCCGGTGCTGTTGGCGGCCCGGCTGGAGGATGCCTGGGGGTGGTCGTAGCGGCCGCACACCACCAGCAGCAGGTAGCAGGTTGCTCCCAGGATGAAGCCCCACACGGTCAGGCCGTTGCGATGCAGCATGGCAGGCACTAAAAACGAGATCAAGGCGAACAGCCCCACCATGGTAGGAATGTGCTGGGTCACGGCCCGATAATCTGTGGCCACCCCCACGACACCCACGATGAGGCAGGTCACCACTATGAGCGCCGCCGAGGTGGGGCTGGGCTCGTGGAGGTTACGCAAGGCGGTGATCCCATCGCGGATCAGTGCTCCCAGGTGGCTCAAGCTGGCTGGTGTGGGGATCACCCCAACCAGAGCGTGAGTGTGGGCAGCAGTCAAAGCCGTCAGCCCCAGCACCAATCCCACCAGCGAGCCGAGCAGGCTCCAGGCGGGGCTGGCCTGGCTGCTGCGGGCTAAGGCACGCACCCCCAAAGCTGTCAGAGACACGGCGGCGCTGGTGCCTAGCAGGGGGACGAGCCAGGCACGGTCGGTGTAAACCCCCTGCCAAGCCATGCCGGTCCCGGCCGTGCATCCCCAGGCCAACAGGGCCAGCACCCAGGTGGGGATGAGGGGGCCCTCGCTGCGTCCATGGATCGGCGTATGCGCCGAGGCCGAGGGAGGTGTTGAGGGGGGTGTAGAGGGAGGTGCAGGAGAGATCCCTGCTGAGGTCAGGGTGGTACTCATGCGCTCACCTGCTCCGGTTGGATTGCTCGGCTGCCTGGTGCCACACCCATCCACGCGTCGGCCAACTCCTGCAGGCTGTCAATGGTCAGCACCTTCCATCCGGCGGTGCTCAGTTGCTCCTGGCAAAGGGTCGCGGACAGGGCTTGGTCGGCGGACTGGCTGGGGGTGCGCTGCCCGGACGGGCTCATGGGCGGGGCCTGGGTAGGCTCGAAAGCCTGTCCCATGAGGATGGCCAGGGCGCGGCGACCCCGGGAGGGCCAGGCGGATAGCTCGTGCAGCAGCGCCCCATCAACCTGGCCCAGGACCGCGATGACCACTCCGGAGGAGTCGCTGGAGGCATGTGCTGCACCAAAGCCGGGCATCACCCCTGCCTTGGAGGTTTGCCGGGGGGAGGTCAGGCTGATCTCGGAGAGCACGTCAAGTAGGGGACCTGCCTCGTCAATGCGCACATCGCCCACGGACTGACCCGAGCGGGTGCGCAGGTTGACGCCAAACCCAGCGGTGGTCAATGCCACCGCCAGTGAGGCCGTCACCGACACCGCCTGTTCAAAACTGGGCAGGGTGGCAGGCCCCCCGCCGCGCGTCGAGAGTACCCCTGAGGCCAGATGGGCTGCTTCGCTGTCGTCCAACAGCAGGGTGGCGTTGCCCTGCTCGGGTTGCTCCTCACGGCGCACCATCAGCTCGCCTTTGCGTGCACTGGCTCGCCAGTGGATCCGCCGCTGGGAGTCTCCATGGCGGTAGTCGCGCACGCTGACATCGTCCTCGGTATTCCACACGCTGACGCTGGTGCGCATCCCCACCGGGAATCGCCCGTAGAGGGCTAGCTCTGGCAACTCCACCAAGCGTGGAGCAACCAGAGCCGTAGTGGTTCCCGGGAAGCGCCAGGTCAACTCCCATAACCCCAGGGGGTCAGACAGGTAGGTGGTCAGGGGCCCGGCATGATAGCGGCCTCGACGGTGAGGGTAGATCGGGTAGGTGAGCAGTTGGCTGCTGGAAGGGGTGATCCGAAACCGGGGGCTACGGCCCAAGGCGGCTGGGATCACCTCCTCCACGATGAGACTGGCGTTGCGGCGCGTGGGGGAGGGGCCGGGGCTCACCTGCACGCTCAGGTCGTGGGTTTGCCCCACAAAGCAGCGTTGCAGCAGCTGCGGACGCGTCACGTGCAGGCTCACTCCTCGCCAGGCCAGTAAGCCCAAGGCGATCATTGGCAGCAGGAGCAACAGCAGGCCCACCTCCAACAGTTCCCTCTGGCCGAACAGCACCCCGTTAAGAGCCGCTAACGCCCCGCAGCCCAGGAACATCAACCCTCGCAGGGTGGTGCTGACACGCCGCCGGGGCAGCTGGGGTGGCGGCGCGGGTGGGTGGATGGAGGCCATGACAGGAGCGTCCTTCGCTGGGTGGGCCGTGGGCAGCCTTTAACGCTGCTGAGCAGGAATCGGCGTGCGCGAGAGCGCCCGGTTGATGATCTCGGTGGCAGCAGTGCCGTGCAGGTGGGCCTCCGGGGTCAGGATGAGCCGGTGGGCCAGCACAGGTACGGCCAGATGTGCCAAATCTTCGGGAATGACGTAGTCGCGCCCCGATAGTGCTGCGTGCGCGCGGGCGGTGCGGATCAGGTGCAGGGTGGCCCGGGGGGATGCCCCGAGGCGCACGTGAGGGTCGCTGCGGGTGGCGGCCACCAGGTCCACGGCGTACTGCTTGATGGGCGCGGCGATGTAGAGCCCCCGCACGGCTGCGCACAAACCGATGATGGTTGCAGCATCCGTGGCAGGGTGCAAGCTATCCAGGGGGTTGACCTCCCCATGGCCATCGAGCATGGCCAACTCAGAGGCGGGGCTGGGGTAGCCCATGGACAGGCGTGCGGTGAAGCGGTCGCGTTGAGCCTCCGGCAAGGGGTAGGCCCCCTCCATGTCGGCGGGGTTTTGGGTGGCGATGACCATGAACGGTGCATCCAGGGCATAGGTGGTGCCATCGGCGGTGACTTGCCGCTCTTCCATGCACTCCAACAGGGCGGACTGGGTTTTGGGGCTGGCGCGGTTGATCTCATCACCCAGCACGATGTTGGCGAACACCGCACCTGGTTTGAACTCGAACTCATGGGTGTGGTTGTTATAGATCGAGACACCGGTAATGTCGCTGGGAAGCAGGTCGGGTGTGAACTGCACCCGCTTGACCGAACAGCTCACTGCTTTGGCTAAAGCCTTGGCCAGCATAGTTTTCCCCACGCCGGGAACGTCCTCAATGAGCAGATGCCCTTCGGCCAGCATCACCGTAATGGCCAGACGGATGGCCTCCGGTTTGCCCTCGATGACCCTGGCCATGGTCTTCTCGATCTCGGTGGTGATGCGGCTCACATCGGCTAGCTCTAGGCTGGCCCCGCCGACGGGTCGCGAGGAATGCTGGGAGTCGAAGTCGCCTGCCAATGACGACACCCCACCACGACGGGTTGTTGTGGACAATCCTTCAAACACCAGCAGCCTCCCTCACAGTGATCCCGCTCACCTGCTCAGGGTAGCCCCAGGTTCCACCACGCTTGGGGCCAAATGGTCAGGTTGCTCCCGCAGGTTGACCGCCAATGGGGGTCAACCTGCACCCAGAGGCGGCAGGGAAACCCCTGTCAAGGCTGGGCAAAACCGGGGACTAGGCGGTTGAGCGGTGGAGCTGGGTGGGGTAGGGTGGAGCGAAATGGAGGGCAGAGGGGGGTGGTGGACGTGTCGGCGCAGTTTTTGGGCACCTACACCCCCTTACTTGACGAGAAAAGCCGCCTGATCTTGCCAGCCAAGTTTCGCGACGGGCTGGCGCAGGGTTTGGTCATGACCAAAGGCCAAGAGCGGTGTCTCACCTTGTGGCCGGTGGAGGAGTTCTCCCGCCTGACCGAGCGGATGCGCAATGCGCCGGTGACCTCTAAAGGAGCGCGCGACTACCAGCGGGTGTTCTTTGCGGGGGCGTGTGATCAGGTTCCCGACAAGCAAGGACGCATCAGTGTCCCCCCCGATCTGCGCACGTATGCGGGTCTAAGCCGCGAATGCGTGGTCATCGGAGCCAGCACCCGCATTGAAGTGTGGGACGCCACGGCCTGGCAAACCTACCTGGCCGAGCAGGAACAGGCCTTCGCCAGCCTCTCCGAAGAAGTCATGCCCGGATTGATTTAACTACCCACCCCCGTCCCTTCGCCCAACCCTCCACTTCCCTCCACGGCAGCCCTGCCCGCCCTCACTCGAGAGAGGAGCCCACCATGGATCGCGTTGCTGTGCACGTGCCGGTGATGCTCCAGGAGTGCCTACAGGTGCTTGACCCTGCCTTGGCTGGGCATCCCCAACCAGTGCTGGTGGATGCCACCGTGGGTTTGGGGGGGCACAGCCACGCCCTGTTGCAGCACTACCCGACACTTCGCATCATCGGCTTGGACCGCGACCCCGAGGCGTTGGAGTTGGCGCGGGCTCGTCTAGCCGATAGCGGCCCGCGCTTCACCGGGGTGCACTGCGTGTACGACCAGATGCAGGAGCAGCTTGCCCAGCTGGGCATCACCAGCGTGCAGGCGGTGCTGTTCGACCTGGGGATCTCCTCTTTGCAGATCGATTCCGATGCGCGTGGGTTTTCCTATTCCCGGCCCACAGGCCTGGACATGCGCATGGATGCCCACAGCGACGCTGCTACGGCGGCGGATCTGCTGGCGAGCTACTCGGTGGCCCAGCTGACCCGGGTGTTGGCTACCTATGGGCAAGAGCGCTTTGCTCGCCGTGTTGCCCAAGCCTTGGTCAATGCCCGGCAGCAGCAACCGCTGACCAGTAGCGACCAGGTGGCCGAAATTGTGCGTGAGGCCATTCCCGCCGCAGCTCGGCGCACGGGAGGCAACCCGGCTAAACGCACCTTCCAAGCCCTGCGGATCGAGGTCAATGACGAAATCGGCGCGCTGCAACGCGCCCTGCCCGTCAGCGTCGAGATGCTGGCGGTGGGAGGGCGAGTGGCCGTGCTGACCTACCACTCGCTGGAGGACCGCATTGTCAAGCGGGCCTTAAGCCAACACACCGTTTCCCCAGCTCCGGCTGGGGTTCCACTCGCGCACGTGCACGATGTACCGCTGCTGCGCATGGTGGCTCGGGGCACTCAACCTAGCCCTGAGGAGATTGACCGCAACCCCCGCTGCAGCTCCGCCCGGCTGCGTGCGGCAGAAAAACTCAGGGAGGCAGCATGAGCACGTCCACGGTTCTCGACCGACCCACCACCCAGCCCGGCCCTACCTCCTCGCGGTTAGCTGCACCGTCCCGCAGCACCCGGATGGCGCCCGGGCGCGGGCGCACGCCCGGATCAGCTGGCACCTCCGGCCTCACAGGGCCGGGTGGGCGTGGCGCCACACCCAAGCGCACCAGTCCGCGTACCCGCCCTGGGCTGCGCCTGGCGCCCTTTGTCGTCGCGGTGTGTCTGCTGTTGGCGGCCGGTTTGGTGGGGTTGTTGCTGCTGAACACCGTGTTGGCTCAAGACGCCTTCGTCATCCAAAACCTGCAGACCCAGCAGGCGCGTAACGCAGAGAAGGAGAACGCCCTGGCCGAGCAGCTCAGTGCCCGCAATGCTCCCCAGGAGGTCGCTCGCCGCGCGCAGGCTCAAGGGCTGGTGCCCGACCCCAATGCTCCCTGCTTCGTGTGGGTGAATCAGGCTCGGGTGTGCACCGATCCAGGGCAACCGGCTCCTGGTGGTGACATCCCCTCGGCAACGACCTCCTCTGCACGCCCATGAGGGCAGCTACCCCCCGGCCGGGAGCGATCCGACGTATCCGCCTGCCGGGTCCGCGCACTGCGGCCAGCTCCCGTCGGGTTGTAGGGACCTCGGTGGCGGGAGCTGTGGCTGCCTCCCCTGCGCCCCGCAGCGGTGAGCGAAGGCGTGACGTGGGGCATGACCGGGGGTGGAGCCAACGGTGGGAGCGCACCAGCTCGCGCCGCTTGCAGGGTGCTGGCGTAGTGGTCGTGCTGCTGGCCTGCCTGCTGGGGGGGCGGCTCATTCAGCTGCAAGCGGTGCAGGCTGATGCCTACGCTCAGACCGCGCTGACCGGGCGGATGCAAGAGCAGAGCCTGCCAGCGACGCGGGGGGCGATCCTAGACTCCACCGGGCAAGTGTTGGCCTCCAGCGCCCAGGTGCGCAATGTGGTAGCTGACCAAACCCTGGTGCTCCAGCCCCATGAATCGGCCTTGGCTTTAGCTGGGTTGCTGGGCATGGACGTGCCGGTGGTGGAGCAAAAACTCAGCGGTAGCAAGCGGTTTATCTACGTGGCGAAGAAGGTGCAACCCCAGACATGGCGTCAGATCGCTGCTTTAAAACTGCCCGGCATCACCAGTGAGGTGGTGAGTAACCGCACCTATGTCGGTGGGGAGTTAGCCGCGAACGTGTTGGGGTTCGTTGGCGTCGACGGCCACGGCCTGGAGGGGTTGGAGCGCACCCTGGACTCCCAGCTGGCCGGGGTTGCTGGCCACGCGGAGTCCGAGGTGGACGCCGGTGGGCGCCAAATCCCTCTGGGTCTTTCCCGCGAGACCCCCGCTGTCCCTGGTAAAGACGTGCAGCTGACCCTCAACCGAGCCATCCAGTGGAAGGCCCAAACTGCGCTGCAGCAAGCGCTGCAAGAGTGGGACGCCGAAAACGGCACGGTGGTGGTGATGGACGCAGGGACCGGCAACATCCTGGCGCTGGCCACTAGCCCCACCTACGATCCCAACCGCCCCGGGGAGTTCCCCGCCGAGGTGCGCGGCGATCGCAGTGTCAGCCAGGTGTACGAGCCTGGCTCCACCGGCAAGGTCATCACAGCGGCGGCAGCGTTGCAGGAGGGGGTGGTCAGCGCCGACAGCATCTTCGCCGTGCCTGACCATATCGATGTGGGAGGTATCCGCATCCGCGACCATGAACCGCACCCGGTGGAGGCGATGACCTTGACCGGGATCATGGCCCACTCCAGCAATGTGGGAATGATTCAGGTGTCGCAACGCCTGAGCCAAGACAGCTTCGCTCGGTATTACCGCGCGTTTGGCATCGGCAGCCGAACTGGGGTGCAGCTACCGGCGGAGAGCGCCGGGATCTTCCCGCCGGTCTCCCAATGGCGGGGAAGCACCGGCCCCTCACTGGCCTTCGGGCAGGGCTATTCGGTGACCACGCTCCAAATGGCCTCGGTGTTTGCCACGATCGCCAATGGTGGGGTGAAGATGACCCCGCGCATCATTGCAGCGTTGGATGACGGGCAGGGGCATTGGGTGCCAACGCCCATACCGGCCGGCACGCGCGTGGTCTCGGCTCAAACGGCCCAGACGGTCAACGACATGCTGGAGCAGATCCCCTACCCGCAGGGCACCGCCCCCAAGGCCTCGATTGCTGGCTATCGGGTGGCAGGAAAAACTGGCACGGCTCAACGGGTGAATACCTCCGGCAGCGGATTTGATGGGTACACAGCCTCCTTCATTGGCTATGCCCCCGCCGATGCCGACCCGGCCAAGGGCAAGCTGGTGGTCTCGGTGACGGTCCATGGGCCACAGAAAGGGATGTACGGGGCACAGATCGCTGCTCCAGTGTTTGCCCAAGTGATGTCGTTCGCCCTGCAGACGTTGGCCATCCCTCCCACAGGTGTGCAACGCCCAGTCATGGCCCTGAGCGCGGGCCGGTAACCTTGTCAGCCGTGCAGCCTCCTCTCCTTCGTCCCCGTCAGGTGCCCACCCATACGGTGGGCCAGATCATGCAGGTTGTGGATCAGTGGGGCTGCTCGGCCAGCCTGGCCCAAGGTGGACAGGAGGTGGAGCTGACAGGCCTGACCTTGGCCTCCAGCCGAGTGGCGCCGGGCGACCTTTATGTGGCCTTGGCCGGAGCTCGGGCGCACGGGGCGGACTTTGCCCTCCACGCGGTGCAGCAGGGGGCGCGGGCGGTGCTCACCGATGCGCAGGCAGCTCAACGGTTAGCTGTGCAGCCCACCCTGGGATCTGTACCGGTGATCGTTGTGGAGGATCCCCGGGGGGTGTTAGGGCGGCTGTCGGCCTGGATGTATGACCATCCCGCGCGGGATCTGCGCATGGTGGCGGTAACGGGGACCAACGGCAAAACCACCACCTCCTACATGATCGACACCTGTTTGCGCCAGGCGGGGTGGAGCACAGGCTTGATCGGCACCATTGAGTCTCGCCTAGCCACCCAGACCAGCAGCCAGGCCTACCCCAGTGCCCGTACCACCCCGGAGGCCCCCGATCTGCACGCCTTGCTAGCCCTCATGCGTGAGCAAGGGGCCCAAGCGGTGGTCATGGAAGTCAGCAGTCATGCGCTGTGTTTAGGGCGCGTGGATGGGGTCACTTTCGACGTGGCGGTGTTCACTAACCTCAGTCAGGATCACCTGGACTTTCACTCCACCATGGAGCAGTATTTCGCGGCTAAAGCCAGCTTGTTCACTGCCCAGCGTTGCCGTGCTGGCGTGGTGTGCGTCGATGATGCGTGGGGGCAACGCTTGGCCAAGCACCGCGTGCTGCCGATGACCACCTATACCACCCAGGCCACCGGCTCTGCCGACTGGCGGGTCGAGCAGGTGCAGTTGCAGCCCACCTGCTCCCACCTGCAGGTGCAACCTCCTGATGCTCAGCCGTGGCAGACCCAGGTGGGTTTGCCGGGGCAGTTCAACGTGGCTAACGCCCTGGCGGCAGCCATCGTGTGTGATCGCCTGGAGGTGCCGATCAGCGCGGTGCAGCAGGGTTTGGCCGGCGCACGGGTACCCGGGAGGATGGAGAACATCCAACTCCAGCCTGAACTCGCAGAGGTCGGCCAGGTTCAGGACGTTGGAGTGCTGGTCGATTACGCCCACACTCCCGATGCGGTGGCCACCGCCCTGCAGGCCATCCGCAGCGCCGCCCCCGCGCGGGTGTGGTGCGTGCTGGGGTGTGGAGGCGATCGTGATGCCACCAAACGCCCCTTGATGGGGCAGGCCGCCGCCATGGGTGCCGATGAGGTGGTGGTGACCGATGACAACCCCCGCAGCGAGGACCCGGCCAGCATCCGTGCCGCCGTGCTGCATGGAGCCCGTAGTGCCGGTTCCCGGGCCCATATCGTGGAGATTGCCGACCGGGAGCAAGCCATCACCCATGCCATCGCCCACGCGCAGACGGGTGACGTGGTGGCCATTTTGGGGAAGGGGCATGAACGTGGGCAGGAGACTAGATCCGGTGTCCAACCTTTTGATGATCGGCAGGTGGCGATGAGTGCGGTGCAACATCGGTTCAGCGGTTCCTCGGGCCTGCCACAGTCGGGGCAGGCAGGATGATCTCTCTGTCGGTGCTGGAGGTGGCGGCCATTGTCGGTGGCCGGATTGCTGATGCCTCCTGGGCGCCCCTGCCCGACGATCAGCAGGCTGGTGCGAGGGTGAGTTTGCCAGCGGTGCCGGTGGTCACCGGGCCAGTGGTCACCGACTCGCGCCAGGTCAGCCCCGGATGCTTGTTCGTCGCGATTGCCGGCGAGCGGGTCGATGGCCATGACTACGCCGAGGCGGCCGTGCAGCAGGGAGCGGTGGCGGTGCTCGCCCAACGCCCGGTGGGTGTTCCGGCGATTGTGGTCGATGACCCCCAGCAGGCTCTGGGCCGGCTGGCCAGGGCAGTGTGCGACCGCCTAGCGGTGACTGTGGTGGGGGTGACCGGCTCCTCCGGCAAGACCAGCACGAAGGATTTGCTGGCTCAAGTGCTTTCCAGGCTGGGTCCGGTGGTGGCTCCTCCGGGCTCGTTTAACAACGAGTTAGGGCTGCCGTTGACCGTGCTGCGCGCTGATGACTCCACGCGGGTGTTGGTGTTGGAGTTTGGTGCCCGTGGTGTGGGCCACATCCGCACTTTGACCCAGATTGCCCCCCCGACGGTCAGTCTGGTGCTTAACGTGGGAGCTGCTCATGCCGGCGAGTTCGGCAGCCCGCAGATCACCGCCGCAGCGAAGTCTGAGCTGGTGCAAGCTCTGCCCAGCCAGCAGCAGGGTGGCGTGGCGGTGCTCAACGCTGATGATCCACGCGTGGCAGCCATGCAGTCGTTGACCCAGGCCAGAGTGCTGCGGGTGGGGGTGCTCCCACCCCAGGAGGGTCCGCAGCAGGCCCAGCAGCGCCACTTGACGGTATGGGCGCAGGAGGTCCAGCTCGACCAGATGGGCAGGGCTGGGTTCACCCTAGGGGTGCAGGTGGGGGAGTCCGACCACGTGGACACCGCCCCGGTCAGCTTGCAGGTCTATGGTCGCCACCAGGTCAGTAACGCGGTGGCGGTGGCTGCTGCGGCGTGGGCTTTGGGGATGCCTGTGTCCGAGATCGCCCAGGGGTTGAGTCAGGCTGGGGCTGTGAGCCGATGGCGCATGGAGGTCACCCACCGTGATGATGGTCTGACCGTGATCAACGATGCTTACAACGCCAACCCCGAGTCGATGCGTGCTGCGCTGGAGTCCACGGTGGCGATGAGTCAGGGGCGGGGCCGTTGGGCCATCCTGGGCCCCATGCGCGAGTTGGGTCCACGCACCCACGAGGAGCATATTCTGGTCGGTCAGCAGGTGGCCTCCCACGCCTTCACGGGGCTGATCACCGTGGATGCCGATGCTGATGCGATCGCTGAGGGAGCGCTCGAGGCTGGGATGCCTGCCCGGGCCATCCATCGGGTGACCGACGCAACTCAGGCTGTGGAACTGGCCAGAACGCTGCTGCAGCCCAACGATGTGGTGGTGATCAAAGCCTCTCGTGCGGTGGGTTTGGAGGCGGTGGCAGAGGGGCTGACCAGTCCCACGGCGCAGCCCTCTCGCGCCCCTGAGGGGGTCGACCAGCCGTGAAGCTCATCCTGGCCGCAGGTGGTTTGGCGCTTATGGTGGCGCTGTTTGGCACTCCATTGTTGATCAAACTTCTGCGTCGCCAGGGCTACGCTCAGGCCATCCGCACCTCCACCAGTGATGTCACCTACCCCGAGCATGAGGGTAAACGCGGCACTCCCTCCATGGGAGGATTGGTGATCATCGCTGCAGTCCACGTGGGGTATTTCGCCTCCCACCTGGTGATGTGGACGCCGGTGACGATTTCGGGCCTACTGTTGCTCTACTTGGTCACTGGCCTGGGTCTGGTGGGGTTCATCGATGACTACATCAAGGTGTTTCAGCAGCGCAGCACCGGGTTGCGGGCACGCACCAAGCTGATTGGGCAGGCGGTGGTGGCGCTGTCGTTTGGGGCGTTGGCGTTGCAGTTCCCCGACTCCCGTGGGCGCCTGCCCGCCGGGCATCGCCTGTCGTGGGTGCGTGATTTTGGCCCATCGTTGCACATTGCCAGCCTGGGGGTGCTGGCCTCGATCGTGGTGGTGCTGTGGATCTACTTCATGGTGACGGCCACCTCCAACGGGGTGAACCTGGCCGACGGCCTTGATGGCCTGGCTGCCGGGGCGTGCGTGTTCACCTTCGGTGCTTACGTGCTGATCACGTTGTTTCAGTTCAAGCAGAGCATCTACCTGGTGCGCGACCCGATCGACCTGGCCATCTGTGCGGCGGCGCTGGCGGGGGCCTGTACGGGGTTTTTGTGGTGGAACGCCTCTCCGGCGCGCATCTTCATGGGCGACACCGGCTCGCTGGCCCTGGGTGGAGCGGTGGCGGGCCTGGCGATTCTCTCGCGCACGGAGTTGCTGCTCATTTTGCTCGGAGGCCTATTTGTGGTGATCTCCGCTTCGGTGATCTTGCAGGTGTCCTCCTTCAAACTCACCGGCAAGCGCATTTTCCGCATGGCCCCGCTGCAACACCACTTCGAGATGATGGGCTGGGCTGAGGTCACCATTGTGATCCGCATGTGGATCATCGCTGCCCTGCTGGTCAGTGTCGGATTGGGCCTGTTCTACGCCGAGTGGTTGGTCGTTGCCCCCACTCCGCCGTAGGGCACACTGAAACACGGGGCACATTGAGCAGAAGGGGATTGGGGTGGAGCACGACCAAAGGCCCGATGGGGTAGCGCTGGAGTTGGCGGGTCGTCACGTGGTGGTCGCCGGAAGCAAGATCGTGGGAGCTTCGGCCACGCGGGTGTTGTTGAGCCTGGGAGCGGTGGTTACGGTCTTCGACGACGGGAACGGCCCCGAGGATCTCGCGCGGGAGGTCACCCTGTCCACTGCGGGGGCTAGCACCGTCTTCGGCCCATTCAACCCGGCTACGTTTCCCTCCGACGCTGATCTGGTGGTGGTCTCCCCGGGCTACCCCCCGCAAGCCCCGTTGTTGCAGCAAGCCCACCACCAGCAGGTCCCCGTGTGGGGAGATGTCGAGCTGGCGTGGAGGTTGACCCTGCATGCTCAGGCTCAGGGGTTGCACACCCCGGCGTGGCTGTGCTTGACGGGCACCAATGGCAAGACCACGACAGTGCGCATGGTGGAGGCGATGCTTCGAGCCAGCGGGGCCCGAGCTGTGGCCGCCGGCAACGTGGGTCTGCCCCTGCTCGATGTGGTGGGTCATGGCGGCGAACCAGGGGATGATCAGCAGCCTCCTTTTGATGCTCTAGCGTTGGAGTTGTCCAGCTTTCAGCTGCACTACACCGACACGATGCGCCCCTTGGCAGCCGCCTTGCTCAACATTGCCCCCGATCACCTGGATTGGCATGGCGGCCTGGATCAGTACGCAGCCGATAAGCAGAAGGTGTTTCATGCGGCCAGCGTGGCCATTGTCAACGCGGCTGATGTGGTGGCCACCCACCTGCTGGATCAGGCGCGGGAGCAGGGGTTGTTAGCTGCCGGAGCGCGTTGCGTCTCCTTCACCCGCCAGCAGCCCCAACCGGGTCAGATTGGGGTGCGCGATGGAATGATCCTCGACCGCGCCTTCCCTGACGAGGCAGCACAAGTCGAGTTAGCGCCAGTGGAGTGGGTACAACCTGCTGCCCCTCACAATGTGGAGAACGCCCTGGCCGCCGCCGCTTTAGCTCGTGCCTACGGGGTCAGTGCTCAAGCCATTGCGCAGGGGTTGCGTGATTTCCAACCCGAGCCGCATCGCATTGCCACAGTGGCCACTCTTGGTCGGGTGCGTTACGTGGATGACTCCAAGGCCACCAACACCCATGCGGCAGCGGCGAGTGTGCAAGCCTTTCCCAGCGTGGTGTGGATCGCTGGGGGGCTGGCGAAGGGGGCCACTTTCGATGATCTCGTGGTGCGTTGCCTGCCGCACCTGGGGGCGGTGGTGTTGTTGGGGCGCGACCGTCAGCTGCTTGCACAAGCTCTGCACGAACATGCCCCCCATGTGGTGGTGCACCAGCTGGAGACTACCGCTGGTGAGCAGGCGATGCGGGAGGCGGTGGATCTGGGTTCCGCGCTGGCCGACAGCCTGGTCAGCGCGGGCCATCCTGAGGTGACGGTGTTGTTGGCCCCGGCGTGTGCCTCGATGGACATGTTTACCAACTACCATCATCGCGGGCAGGCGTTTGCCACAGCAGTGCAAGTGTTGGCCAGCGCCCAGGGTGTGGACGCACGCGATGAGGGCGGGGAGGAGCACGGCGTATGAAGGGGCGAGGCTCGGGTGCTGCCCTGCCTCATCCTCGCTCCGGAAGTATCACCGTAAGGTCGAGCTTCCGACCTTCTCAGTCTCAACCTAAAGGAGAGACCCGCCGCCTGTCGCCCCCTCCGACAGGAGCTCGTCCGATACCGGTTGCTGTGCGTCGACGCCGCTGGGGTGTGGTGAACCCGTTGACCACCTACCACCTCCTCATTGGTGCCTCGGGTCTGCTGCTAGCGCTCGGGTTGATCATGGTGCTTTCGGCCTCCAGCGTCACCTCCTACCGCGATTCCGGCTCCTCCTTCACCGTGTTTGAAAAGCAGGCCCTCTGGGTGCTGGTGGGCCTGCCGCTGCTCTTGCTTGCTGCCCATCTACCCGTACTGACCTGGCGTCGTCTAGCGCTTCCCCTGCTGGTGGGTTGTCTGGTGCTGTTGATGCTGGTGCCGCTGTTGGGGGTGCAGGTTGGTGGCAACCGTAACTGGTTGGCCGTGGGAGGGTTCACCCTTCAACCCTCCGAGCCAGCCAAACTCGCCCTGATCTTGACTAGCGCCGATCTTTTGGCCCGCAAACACCGTCTGTTGGGGCAAGTGCGCCACCTGGTGGTTCCGCTGATCCCTTTAGCGTTGATCATGGTGGGGTTGGTGTTGATCGGGGATGACCTGGGGACCTCCTTGGTGTTCATGGCCATCGTGCTGGGCATTTTGTTTTTCGCCGGAGCACCCCTTCGGGTCTTTGTGGCGGTGCTGGCAGGAGCGGCTGCTGCGGTCACGGTGTTGGCCAAGACCAGCCCCAATCGAGTGGAGCGCATCCTGGCCTGGTGGCACGGAGATCCCAACGCCGACCTAGGGTGGGGCTATCAAGCGCTGCACGGCAAGTTCGCCCTGGCCAGTGGAGGGTGGTGGGGATTGGGTTTGGGGGCTAGCCGGGAGAAGTGGGGGGCACTGCCAGCGGCTCATAATGACTTCATTTTCGCCGTCATCGGCGAGGAGTTAGGCCTGGTAGGCACGATTGCGGTGCTGGTGCTTTTTGCCCTGCTGGCGGTGGCGGGCCTGCGCATTGCCCGGGCTGCTACCGACCCATTTGTGCGTTTAGCGGCTGGGGGAGTCACCGTCTGGATTACCACACAAGCGATGATCAATATGGGGGTCGTGCTGGGTTTGCTGCCGGTGATCGGCCTGCCTTTACCTCTGGTCTCCTATGGAGGTTCGGCGCTGCTGCCGACTCTGATCGGTTTGGGGATGTTGGTGGCGTTTTCCCGTGCCGATTATCGGGCTCACCTGGCCCAGGTGGGGGCCCGTGATGTGGTGCGTCGGTCACGATTGCGCACCACCTCCGCCCCGCGCGGGCCAGGTCTGCGAAGCTAGCACCATCAGCGCAGGCCATAATTGCTGACCAGGTTGGGCTGAAGGGGGAGCGTGCTCATGCAGGTGGTCGTGGCCGGTGGAGGCACTGCAGGGCACATCGAGCCGGCGCTGTCGGTGGCCGATGCGTTGCGTCGCCACGACTGCTCGATCACGGTGACTGCCTTGGGGACCGCACGTGGCCTGGAGACCACTCTGGTGCCGGCTCGCGGCTACGAGTTGGCCCTGATCCCTCCCGTGCCGATTCCGCGCCGCCTCACCCCTCAGCTGTTGACCGTGCCAGTCAAGGTAGGCAGCAGTGTGCACGCCACCGGCCAGGTGTTGCGCCGCGTCCACGCCGATGTGGTGGTGGGCTTTGGCGGTTACGTGGCCGCTCCGGCGTACTTGGCCGCCACCCGGGCCCGGGTGCCCATCGTCGTTCATGAAAGTAACCCACGCCCCGGATGGGCCAACCGTCTGGGAGCGCGCCTGACCCGCTTCGTGGGGGTCAGCGTGAAAGGCACACCCTTGCCCCACGCCCAATACGTCGGGGTTCCGATCCGTGCCGCCATTGCCGCCCTGGATCGCGCTGCTGCCCGGGATCAGGCGCAGCGCGACTTCGGCCTGGATCCCCAAGGGGGCCCAGTGCTGCTGGTCTCGGGGGGCTCCCAGGGAGCTGCCTCGCTCAATCAAGCCATCAGTGGGGCAGCGGAGCAGTTGGTGCAGGCGGGAGTGCAGGTTCTCCACATCACGGGGCCGAACCATGAGGCGAAGGTTGATGCTTGCCTGCGTGAGCCGCACCCCACCTCGGGCGGGCGCTACGTCAGCGTGAGTTATGTACAGCACATGGACCAGGCCTACGCGGCTGCAGATCTCATGGTGTGCCGCAGTGGCGCGATGACGTGTGCGGAGTTAGCCGTCGTGGGCCTACCTGCCGTGTTCGTCCCTCTGCCCCACGGCAATGGGGAGCAGGCCCTCAATGCTGCCCCCCTGGTAGCCGCTGGTGGGGGGTTGAGCATCCCTGACGCCCAGCTCACCCCACAGTGGATCACTCAGAACGTGATCCCGTTGATCACCGACCGCGACCGGCTAGCCGCGATGGGCCAGGCCATCGCGGGATTGGGGTGCCGCGACGCCGACCAGCGCATGGTCGAGTTGGTGCTTGCTGCGGCTGCTTCGCGAACCTCCCACCACACCGTCGACCTGCCTAAAGGAGACAGCAATGTCTAACCCTGCCCCCCCTTCTGAGGGTCAACCCGACGTCAGACAGGGGGATCACTTCATGCGCCTGTCCCCGCAGGCCTACGACCAGCCTCCGATACCGGCTGACCAGCTCGGTCACATCCACTTCGTTGGGATTGGTGGAGTGGGGATGTCCGGGTTGGCACGCATTTACGTGGCGAGGGAGTTCGAGGTATCCGGCAGTGACATCAAAGACAACCGGGAGTTGGTGGCCCTGCGCGCACTCGGGGTGGACATCCACGTAGGCCACGAAGCCTCCAACATTGAGGGTGCAGACACCCTGGTGGTTTCCACCGCGATCCGTGACACCAACCCGGAGGTGGTGGCCGCTGGCCAGCAAGGGAAAAGGATCCTGCATCGGGCACAAGCCCTCGCAGCGGCCATGGTAGGCACACAAGTGGTAGCCGTGGCTGGCACTCATGGCAAGACGACGACCACCTCGATGTTGACTGTGACGTTGCAGGCCTGCGGGATGGACCCGAGTTTTGCCATTGGTGGAAGCCTCAACGAGACTGGAGCTAACGCTCACAGCGGGACCGGTGACGTGTTCGTCGCTGAGGCCGATGAGAGCGATGGCTCCTTTCTGGCTTACAGTCCTATGGTTGCGATCGTCACCAACGTGGAGCCTGATCACCTCGACTTCTACGCCGATGCTGCTGCCGTCGATGAGGTCTTTCGCCGTTTTGCCGCCCGCATCCTGCCCACCGGTGCTCTGGTGGCCTGCGCAGATGACCCCGGAGCTGCACGGCTGGCCGAATACGCCGCAGGGCAAGGCATCCGTGTGATCACCTATGGCGAGGCTGAGTCTGCTCAGGTCCGCATCCAGGAGGTGGTCCTGACTTCCGCTGGCAGCAGCTTCGAGATTGTCGATGCGGGCAGCCGTCTGGGTCCGTTCCACCTGCAGGTGCCGGGCCGACACAACGTGCTCAACGCCACAGCCGCCTACTGCGCCGCTACGGTGCTGGGCCGCCCCTGGCAGGAAATCCGCGACGGTTTGGAGGGTTTCACCGGCACGCGTCGCCGCTTCGAGCTGAAGGGCAGCGCCGCAGGGGTGCGCGTGGTGGATGACTACGCTCACCATCCCACCGAGGTGGCTGCAACTCTACGAGCTGCCCGTCATGTGGTGGGAGATGCTCACCTTGTGGTGGCTTTTCAGCCGCACCGTTATTCCCGAACCGCCGCCTTTGCCTCCGAGCTGGGCCAAGCCTTGGCCCTGGCCGACACCGTCGTGGTCATGGAGGTCTATGCCGCAGGGGAGGATCCCATTCCCGGGGCCAGCGGTGCTGCAGTAGCAGCTGCCGTGCCGTTGACCAGCCAACAGGTGGTCTTCGAGCCCTCCTGGTCGGCGGTAGCTGAGGTGTTGGTGGCGCGAGCCCAGCCTGGAGACCTCATCCTCACCTTGGGTGCTGGCGATGTCACCATGCTAGGCCCAGAGATTCTGGCTGCACTGGAACAACGCGAGGCTGCCCAGCCCTCTGCCCAGGGCTAGGGCAGAAGGTGAGCCCCGTGCGCCGCCCTACCCCTCGATGGGTCGAGCTGCACCTGCTGCATCGCCGCCGGTGGCTGCTGCTCTGCGTCGTGGGGACCATGGTCAGCGGCGCGGTCTGGGTGCTGTTCGCCTCCCCCTGGTTGACGCTACGCACCGTGCGGGTGGAGGGCACGCAGACCTTGGCTGTCGAGCAAGTCCAGCACGTCACCCAGCATTTGGTCGGACAACCGCTAGCTCGGGTTGACCGGGAGCAGGTGCAGCGACAGGTGCAGGCCATCCCCGAGGTGGCTGCAGCTAGCGTGACGCGGCATTGGCCCCACACCCTGGAGGTGAGAGTGCGGGAGCGGGTTGCAGTGGCGCGTACCGGTGAGCCCACCCCTCGCTTGGTGGATGTCCAGGGTGTGACGTGGACTGCCGCCCAACCATGGACGCCAACGCAGCGCGGCCTGCCCGAGATCAGTCTCACTGCGCCGTCCTTGGGGCAGCAATCAGAGCAGGCCGCCTACCGCCTGGGGGCGCAGGTAGCCCAACAAGTGCAGCGCGGCTTGCCGCCTGCCCTGGGGGTGGAAGTGTCTCAGGTGCAGGTGAGAGCAGATCAGGCTGTCGTGGTGTTCACCGATGGGCGTCAAGTGCTATGGGGAGACTCCTCCAACAGTCAATCTAAGGTTGAAGTTCTTGCTGTTTTGTGGGGTCAAGATGCTCCGACGAGCACGTCACCTCTCGTTGATGTGCGCGATCCCACTCACCCCATTGCCGCACCCTTGGCCGCCAGGTAAGCGGGCACTTCTTTCTGTTACCGGACACGCCGGGGCATGTCGTTGCTAAACAAGCCCGATCTGCCTAGGTTTTTTGCAGTACACCGTGAGAGGGCTAGCCCGTGGGGCAACGCTCAACCACAGACCGAGAGTAACAACTCCCACCGTGTACTAGTCATTGAGACTTCTTGCACCTAGGACCATGGTCACCGGCACACGCGTCGACCACCAACGAAGGGAACATCAAGTGAGCGCACCGCAGAATTACCTGGCGGTCATCAAAGTGGTCGGTATCGGCGGAGGTGGCGTTAACGCTGTCAACCGCATGATCGAGGTGGGCCTGAAAGGCGTGGAGTTCATCGCCGTCAACACCGACGCCCAAGCCCTGCTGATGAGCGATGCCGACGTCAAACTCGATGTAGGCCGGGAGCTCACTCGCGGCCTGGGGGCAGGCGCCAACCCCGAGGTGGGCCGCAAAGCCGCCGAGGACCACGCCGAGGAGATTGAAGAGGTCCTGCGCGGCGCGGACATGGTGTTCGTCACCGCTGGTGAGGGTGGTGGCACGGGCACTGGGGGCGCGCCGGTGGTCGCCCGCATTGCTCGGAGCTTAGGTGCGCTGACCATTGGGGTGGTGACCCGCCCGTTCAGCTTTGAGGGCAAGCGCCGCGCCACCTCCGCCGAGAATGGCATTGATGACCTGCGTAATGAGGTCGACACCCTCATCGTCATCCCCAACGATCGGCTGCTATCCATCTCCGACAAGCGCATTAGCATGATCGACGCTTTCAAGCAGGCCGATCAGGTGCTGCTGCAAGGTGTCTCGGGCATCACTGATCTGATCACCACACCGGGTCTGATCAACCTCGACTTTGCCGACGTGAAATCGGTCATGAGCGGTGCCGGTTCGGCTCTGATGGGGATTGGTTCAGCCCGCGGCGACGACCGGGCGACCTTTGCTGCCGAACAGGCGATTGCCAGCCCGCTGCTGGAGGCCAGCATCGATGGAGCCCACGGCGTACTGCTGTCTATTGCTGGCGGCTCCGATCTGGGGTTGTTTGAGATCAATGAGGCGGCTCGCTTGGTGGCTGAGGCGGCCCACCCTGAGGCCAACATCATCTTCGGGGCGGTTATCGATGACGCCCTGGGTGACGAGGTGCGGGTTACGGTCATCGCGGCCGGCTTCGATGGAGGCACCCCCCGGCGTCGGGAAGAGCGGCCTGGCCGGGAGCAGCAACAACGCACCGGCGTGGCCTCTGGGACCCGTACGGCAGGCTCGGCGACGGGGCGCTCATCGGTGCCGATGGGCTCTTTCGTGCCGACCACAGCTGGGGCGGTCACTTTCGATCCCTCCCAGCCGGAGTCGGGGCGCTCTGGCCAGCAACGCAGCGAGCCTGAGCACACCATCGTCCTACCCCGGGAGACTCAGCCCGCCACCGTACGCAGCAGCACTACTGCGCCTGCCACCATCGAGGACGATGAGCTGGACATTCCGGAGTTCCTGCGTTAAATGCTCACTATCGACCACTTTCCCTCCGCTGCTAACGGGTCGGGCAGGGCGCACTATGCCTTCACCGATCGTCAGGGGGGCATCAGCCTCCCTCCCTGGGATCAGTGCAATCTCTCGGGGGACCAGGGGGATGACCCGGCGGCGGTGGCGGCTAATCGCCAGGGGGTGGCGCGTCAGCTCGGGGTCGATCACTTGGTGTTCATGCGCCAGGTGCATGGTGACACGGTCTGCCGGGTCGATGCACCTGAGGGTGAGGACGTTGCTGACTGCGACGCGCTGGTGACCACGCTGTCCAGGGTGGGCTTGGCCGTGATGGTCGCCGACTGCGTTCCGGTGCTTCTGGCTGATCCAGGCGCAGGAGTCGTGGCTGCCGTGCACGCTGGCAGGCGGGGAGTCCAGGCCCGCATCGTGCTTCGAGCCTTGGAGCACATGGAGCAATTAGGTGCGAGCAGAGGCACAGTGCAGGCGCGTCTGGGGCCTGCCATCTGCGGCAGCTGTTACGAACTGCCTCAGCAGATGGTGGACCAAGTGGCAGCCCTGGCTCCTCAGGCGGTGACCACCACCTCGGTGGGTACTCCTGGAGTGGACCTGCGCCAGGCACTCATCGCCACACTGACCGAGGCAGGGGTCAAGCATGTGTCCACGGTGGGGGGGTGCACCAACGAGCAAGAGACTCTGTTTTCTTACCGTCGGGCGCAACGACAGGGCCGGCCCAGTGGTCGCATGGCAGGGGTGGTGTGGTTAGACAACCGGTAAGAAAACCGCGTGGTGTACCAGAGTGGGCTCGGTTATGGGATACCGTGCCAGGTAAGAAAATCTGTAAGAACATCGGTAGGCAACAGCAAACACCGTGGAAGGCAGGCAAGCGATGGCGGGCACAATGCGCAATATGGCGGTGTGGCTCGGCCTGGTGGAGGATGATCGTTACCACCAGAACAGCACCTATGTCGACGATTATTACGACGAGCAGGAAGACCGCGTCGGTACCGACTCGCGCCGGGCGGGTCAGGAGGCGCGCGTGGCAACCCGGGAGGAGCACGCTATGAGCACCACCAACGACCACCGCAGTGATCTGATGGGAGGCGCGCGCATGGCAAGCGTCCCGGCGGATCTGGCACGGATCACCACGATCCACCCCCGCACCTATAACGATGCACGCAGCATCGGGGAGGCCTTCCGCGAAGGCACGCCGGTCATCATGAATGTGACAGAGATGGCTGACGCAGACGCCAAGCGCCTGGTGGACTTCTCTGCAGGGCTAGTTTTTGGTCTGTTCGGGACCATTGAACGGGTCACTGCCAAGGTCTTTCTCCTCTCTCCGGCCAATGTGACAGTGACCGCCGAGGACAAGGCAAAAATGGCCGAAACTGGTTTCTTCAACCAGAGTTGAGGGGGCGGTCGTGGCACTGTGGGCTGAAATCGTCACCTTGATCTTGTGGATTTTTCTGATCCTGCTGCTGGCACGGGTGGTGCTGGATTTTGTGCAGATGTTTGCCCGCCATTGGGAGCCTCAAGGCATCGTTCTCTATATCTGCGAGGCGATCTACACCGTGACCGACCCACCGGTGAAGGCCTTGCGCAAGGTGATTCCTCCCCTACGAGTGGGGGGAGTTTCGCTGGATTTATCTATTTTTGTATTGTTTATTGGTCTGCAAATCCTCATGTGGGCCGTCAGGGTGGCGGGCACCCATTAGTGCTCACCCCGATCAACTGATCGGAGGAAACCCGCACGCTGCTGGCAATCATGGGTCACTATGTAAGATGGCACCAGTGACCGGGGGGCCACCACTGCCCACCTAGCTTGATCGTCAGCGCCACATTCGACAGGAGTTCCCCATGCCCCTAACACCTGAGGACGTTGCCAATAAGCAGTTCACGCCCACGCGGCTGGGGCGAGGCTACGGCGAGGAAGATGTGGACAACTTCCTCGATGAGGTGGAGGCCACTCTGGTGGAGCTCTATCGCCAGCTTGACGACCAGCGGTACCGCTTAGACACCCTGCAGCGGGAGCTGGACCAGGCCCGCTCCCAAGGCACTGGCCCGGTGCCTGTGGTGCAGCGCATGCCTGACCCTGTACACATGACCGCTCCTCAGCCCCAAATGCGCCCGGCGCAGCCTCAATCCGAAGACCCGGGAGAGCGGGCTACTGGCATTCTGGCGATGGCGCAGCGCACCGCCGACCAGTTCGTCACCGAGGCTCGCGCTGAATCCGACCGGCTGTTGGCCCAGGCTCGCAGTCGTGCCGCTGAGATTGCCCGCGATGCAGAAGAGAAACGTCGCCAGCTGGTGGGTTCCTTAGACACTGAACGCTCCGACCTGCAGCGTCGCATTGAGGAGTTGCGGGTGTTCGAGCGTGAATACCGCAGCCGGCTGCGCGCTTACTTGGAGAACCAACTGCGCGAGTTGTCCAACTCTGATGTGTCCAAGTCCGCTGGTGGCTCATCGAACGGCAGTAACGGTTCGAGTGGTTCCGCCTTCGCCAGTTTTGGAAGCACGGGTGTGGGTCGGCGCGAACTACCCATGAATGACTAGGCGAGGGCTTGAAGGCCAGAGGTCCTAGAAGTCACTTTCTTCAACAATCGCCCCTCGCCGCTGTGTGTAGCCCGATAGTCTTTCCTCGGTGTGCTGTGAGGTCACAGCATGAGTGACGCCTGTAGAGGCGACCGAGGAGAGGTAGGAATTGAGCATGGGTCGAGCAAACGCAACCAGGTTGGCTGCGGTGGTGGCGCTGCTGGCGGTTTTAGCCACGATTGCCACCGTGTGGTGGATCAGCGCCCGCCCACATACCCCGGCTAGTAGGCCAGCGCAGAACGCCGCCACTAATCAAGAAATGCTGCTCCCCATGCAAGTTCCTGCCTCGCCTGAGGGTGTGACTCCGGTGACCAGTTGGCCACCTCAGGCCTCCACGGCTTCAGCTCCTCACACTGACCCTTCCGACCCCTCGGCACCGTCTTCACGGTCTCAGGCCACCTCTACAGGTTCTCCAAGTCTTCGCGCGAATGCACAGAGCACCACACCTCGCATCACCCCAACAGCTACGAGTAGTTCGTCTGCACCGAGGACCCCTGCCCCTACCCGCAAGCCTGTCCTTACTCAAGCTCAGCAGCTTTTGGGGAAGCCTCGCTCTGGTCTTCCTTGGCATTCCGGGGTTCTTTTTGACACTAATAAAGCAAACGTATTGGCTCTCAATGAGTTCGGCCAATGGCGTACGAGGAAGTTAGACATTGTTACGTCCAACCCCCAAGTGGTCAAATTGGAAGAGATGGGTGATTTTGCCTCTCGGTACTCTGGGCCCATTCTTCAAGGTTTCCCAGGCCGTATGGTTCTGCAGTTACCCATGTTTTCCAATGAGGTGATACCGCCTGAAAAGCAAGATGTAGAAACAAACCTCAAGTATAAAGAAATTAGCGCGGGTAAATACGATTCTATGTGGAAATCCATTGCCAAGAATTTGATAGCGAACGGCAGAGGCGATGCTTTAATAAATATGGGAACCAATGTAGGGACTCAGGGAAAGTCCATGGGAGAAGAACCCAGTGAGGCTACTGATTTCATTGCAGCCTATCGTCACATTGTCAGTATTTTTAGAAAGCAATCTTCGGATATGAAGTTTGTTTTCTCAACAAACTGTTCAAGAGCTAACAGATCTGAAATGCTTCAGTACTTTCCAGCACCTTACACTTTGCACAAATTTGAAGAGTTTTATCCCGGTGATGATGTGGTAGACATCGTCGGTTGTTCACTCATGGACCTTAGCTTTGAAAGCGGAGCTACTACTAACGATGAGTGGAAACAAGTGATGAACCCTTCCGATCCCTATGCGGTTGGTCTACAACAAGTAGTGGATCTTGCCAGAAAAAAGGGTAAGGGTTTTGCGGTCACTACCTGGTATCTCATGCCCCCCACTGTTATGGGTAATGGAGATAACCCATTCTTAGTTCAGAAGATGTACGATTTCTTCAAAGCCAATCAAGACATTTTGGTTTATGAATCACTGGGGCAAACCGGTGGTGAACAGGTACTTGACGATGGGCAGACGGTGGAGGGTACCAACGACCCCACCATGCTCATTAAAGGTCAAATGCCCAAAGCAGCCGAGTTGTACCGAAAGCTCTGGGGCAAGTAGACCCTTAAGCTCGAGGATAGTTATGGGTTGACGTTTGTGCGGTGTAAGCGCGCGTTCGCGTCGCTTACACCGCACAAACGTCAACCCATAACTATGTCGGTACTACATTCGGAGTCACCCTCGGTTGAACACCCAGAGCGTGGTGGGGGTTCCCAGCAGGCTCAGCCGATACTGCGCGCGCAAGTGAAGGTGAGGGGGCAGCACTGCGGAGGGGATACGAGGCACGAGTAACACGATGCTGCCACCGGGGTGGACCACACGAGCCATCTCATGGAGAGCATCGTGCAACCATCGGGTCGGGTCGCCTTGGCGGGCAAACTGGCCGCCAAACGGCAGGTTGGACACGCAAGCCGCCACGCTGGCCTCAGGTAGGTCGAGGTGGCGCACATCGCCGGCGCTCACGTGCGCTCTGGGCGCGTTGAGCCTAGCGATCTCCACGGCCTGAGGGTCGATGTCCCTACCTTGAGTCGCCCAGCCCAGCGCTTGGGCCTGTGCCAGGATGGTGCCAGAGCCGCAACAGGGGTCCAACAACAGAGCGCCGCCTTTTCGTTCGCCAGCCGACTTCACCATTGCGGCAGCGACCGTGGGCCGTAGCGCGCCGGGGCGTTCGACCTGCCGCCCTCCGTGGGAGCGCATCGTGGCGTCGCTGAGGCGCAAACCACTGAGGAAATGGCCGGGGGCGTATTCCAGCACCCACACCTCGATGCTGGCCGGGTCGGCCAGACGCCACCGGGGGCGCTCGGCTTGGATCGCGTGGTGCAGGGCCCGCCGCAGGTCGGTGCGTAGGAATGCCTGCTCGCTGCGTACCCGCACGATGCCCCGGAAGGTCTCGGCAGCCCGCAGAGGTCGGTGAGTGTTGGCCCATAGAGACAGTGCGCGCTGGTAACCCTGGGCGGGCCATAGGTGGCTGGCCAGGGTGGAGGTTCGTTCTTGGGATTGTGCGCGGGTGGTGTGGGCCACCTCCACCAGCACGTCTTCGACCAGGCGGCAGCGCATCACCTGCTCCCGTGCCTGGGTGTCTGTGGCCTGCAGCAGCACCACGTCGCTGCGCCCGTCGAAGCCGCGTTCCTGCACGGTGACCCCAGGCAGGCCGCCCAACTCCTCCTCCACCAGCGCCGCCAGCCCCGGAACACACAGGGCCACCAACGGGGTGGGACGTTGCCGAGTCATCCCATGAGTCTGCCTCACCCCATACCTACATGCGGAGGATCAGACCTTCCCCCATCTGAAGTTTCTCCTAGCTATTGCGCTCAAACCTCATACACACACCACTAAAACCTAATGAATGTACAACACTAAAACCTAATAGGAGTACACTCCTTGTGAGATCCGGCCAAACGGCTGAACGCGGAAGGGGTACCCCATGGCCTCTCCGTCAAGCAAACTAGCTGACTCCCTGGCTGCTTTGCGTCATCTGCAGCAGCAAGGCAAGGTTGCTATCCGTACGAACGATCTGACGCGCACCCACCTGGAGCGCCTGGTTCGGCATGGCTTTCTGCGTCAGGTGCTGCGTGGTTGGTACATCACCTCTTCACCCGATCAAGATGCGGGTGAAGCTACGCCGTGGTATGCCGTTTACTGGGAGTTTCTTGCCGCCTATCTCACCCAACGGTTTGGCGTTCAATGGTGTGTGGCACCCGAACCGTCCTTGGTGCTGCATGCTGGCAATCGCAGCGTGCCGAAGCAATTGTTGGTCCACGCCGCTCGGGCAGGTAACTCGAAGCTGGAGTTGCCCCATGGCACCTCGCTGCTGGAATTGCGCGCCGCCCTGCCCGATCCTCAGGATGTGGATCATCTAAAAGGTTTGCGGGTGTACTCTGCCCCCGCTGCTCTGGTTGCGGTCACCTCCAGCTTTTTTACTCATCACAGTGTGGACGCTCGCACTGTGATGCAGTTGCTGACGGATACCCCCACGCTGGTGGGAAAGTTGCTGGAAGGCGGCAAAAGTGTAGTGGCGGGGCGCTTAGCGGGAGCTTTTGTCGCTGTGGGTCGTCAGGATGTGGCTACCGACATCGTTGCCTGCCTGCGTGCTGTTGATTACAACGTGCGGCCCACTAATCCTTTTGTCGACCAACCAGAGTGTGGGTCGACGCTCCCAGCGGGGCCCCCCGCAGCGGCGCGGATTGCGCTGTTGTGGCAGCACCTACGGGAGCAGGTGCTCGCAGCGGGAGTTCCCCCTTCGCCTGGTGTCACTGCCGATCCGCAGGCGTATCTGAAGGCGATGGATGAGGCCTACACCGCTGATGCCTACCATTCACTGTCGATTGAGGGCTACCAGGTGACGCCGGAGTTAATTCAACGGGTGCAGCGCAGCGATTGGAGCCCCACCGTCACCCAGCAAGACCGTCGTGATCACGACGCCTTTGCCGCCCGCGGTTACTTTCTGGCCCATCAAGCAGTGAAGGCCAGTGTGTCCCGGGTGTTGACGGGGGAGCACCCGGGCGAGGTGGTGGCTGGTGATCACGCCCAGTGGTATCGGGAGTTGTTCGCCCCCAGCGTGACGGCGGGTTTGTTACAGCCCGCCGATTTGGTGGGTTACCGGCGACAGCCGGTGTACATCCGCAACTCGATGCATGTGCCCCTTCCCGCCGATGCTGTGCCGCAGGCCATGTCGGTGCTGTTCGCGCAACTGACCCACGAGCCTGACTCATGGGTGCGCGCGGTGCTGGGGCACTTCGTGTTCGTCTACATCCACCCCTATCTCGACGGCAATGGCCGTATGGGGCGGTTCCTGGCCAACGTGATGCTGGCTGGTGGAGGGTACCCCTGGACCATCATCCCGGTCACCCGTCGCCACGACTATCTCCACGCCTTGGAGCAGGCCAGCCTGCAGCAGGACATCACCGCCTTCGCCCACTTCCTCGCCGAGCAGGTGGAGGGCCACTCCTGGTCAGCATCGTCACTGACCTGAGGTCAGGTTCAGTGCGAGCCGGGCGATCTCCACGGTGGGAGATAACCTGGCCTCAGTGGTTGACCTTGAAAGATGGAGGGCTGATGACTGTGGAAGCTGCACGCCAGAAGTGGGAGACGCTCAACGATGCCCAGGTTGCAGCCCACCTGGCAGTAGTGGATGTGTTCCGTGAAACTTCTGCCCTTTCCCCCGGGCAGTGGGCGCACGACGCGGATGGGGTGCTGCTGTTTGATTGGGGCATCCCCGATCCCCGCTACTACAAAGGTGTGCATCGCAGCGTGCCTCTGATCGCTGGTGAGCAGGTCATTGCCAGGGCGCAAGCCCATTTCCGTGCGTGCAACAGCGCGGGATACACAGTATTTGCCCGTCGGGGTGTGGATGAGGACCTGATTGAGGCTGCCGAGTCGGCAGGTTTGACCGTCATGACGCACCGTGAGCCGCAAATGATGCTTACGCAGCGCGTTGATGTGGGTGGGCTGCCACCGACAGTGAGCTTGAACGGTGCGCGCACCACCGAAGTGGTGCGGGACTTCATCACCGTGGCCAGCACGGTTTTCGCCGATGAGCATACTGATCAGCCCACCTTGGCCTCGGCTCTTGACCCGGCGTATTACCTGTTACCCCACAACCAGGTGGTGGTGGCTTACGATCACGGCATGCCGGTGGGGACGGGGATGTACCGGCTCAGCCACGGCATCGGGTTCATTTACTGGGTGGCAGTGGTGGAGTCTGCCCGCAGGCAGGGGATCGGGGCGGCGATGACGGCGACCTTGGCCAACCAGTGCTTTGCCTCAGGCGTTGCCTCGGTGTTCCTCCACGCTTCTGATCAGGGGGAACCGGTTTACCGGGGGTTGGGTTTCGTCGAGCAGGCCACCTACAGCCGCTATCTGAAGGTGTTTTAAG
>JBDIAW010000011.1:0-54581 GCA_039812585.1 Actinomycetota bacterium
TCACCAACTACATCGCCCGATCACTCCTGGAAGCCGGCGGATTCAGACCCCGACTACACCCTCAAACCGGATGAGCCGTTTACTGATCCGATTATTGCGGATCACCGTGCCAACACAATGACTCCAATCCTCAATACCCATCCGACCAGCGTTGGTGATGAGGTTGTTTTCTATCACCACCTCAGTATTGGGTGTGTCAGCATTGCCCGTCCCACTCATGGCATTACTGCGGGAGCCATCCACGACGTTGTGAGCCACATACGTGCGTGAAGCTCCCGCGTAGGAGTACACCACGCCCGGGCCAGCCCGCAGCGTATTTCCCACGATCCGCCCATCTACCGCTGCAGGACCGATCACGAAAATCCCTGCAGAGCCATCAAAAACGCAATTGAGCACGGTGGCTCGCGGGGCATCGCGGATGTAAATGCTGGCCTGCTCGGCAATCCCCAGGTCCACCGGAATAACTAGCGGGGCAAAAGTCAAACCCTGAAGGGTGACATCGGGCCCCAACACCGAGAAATGGCGACCCTGCTGGGCCATGACTCCCCTAGCTGAAGGCGCCTCGCGCAGCACGGCACCGGCCTGCCCATACAGCCATACCTTGCCTTTAATGTCCACGGCATGGCTCATCACGTAGGTCCCTGGCGGGAACAGCAGCGCTTTTGCCTGCGCGATGGCTGCCCGCACTCCTGCTTCAATGGAGGCAGTGTCGTCAGCTTTCCCGTCGGCCTTGGCGCCGAACTGGCGCACATTGAGTGTCTGGCTCGCCTCGGGTATGGGGGCTGCCCGTGACGGCATCGTAGGCCCCACTGGTGCACCGCTGGCTGGCCCTATCGTGGACGTGGCGGAGGTGCTTGACCCGGGGGTGGAGCTGAGGGTGGGGGCGCTGGTGGTGCCCTGCATCGGAGCTGGAGGCGTGGCGGAGGTCACGAAAGTGGGCTGGCGTGTACCGGTCGGGCCGGGATCGGAGCTCAGCACCACTGCCACCGTTACCCCTACGGCCAGCAGCGCCAGGACTGCCCCAGCCAGCACTGCCCATTTCCGCCTGCGATTCATGCGGGGAGACTACTCGCCGCATGAACCAAGGGTGCGTACCGCATAAGGGCGAGCTACGTGCACAGCAGAAAGCTCGATCCCAGAGAAAAACCTCCAGACCCTCTTAGCCTGCATGCCTGAGCCATGAGCCTGAAAGCGCCAAGGATGGCAGAGCCCAGCCCTATGAGGGCTTCACAGAGACCTCGAAATTGACCGTTTTTCCCGAGACTGCGGTCACGGTAACGGTTAAGGGTTGGGTGCTGCCGTGCAGCGTCACCGTGCAGGTCAGCGTGGCACCGACCTTGCCTCTAAGGTCTGCGGGGCACCTCACGGTGGGACGGGTGCCGACTTGCTGCTGAACCACATCAGCAGATTTATCCTCCACGTCCGCCCTGCTCACCATGGGGGTTGCTCCCCGCCCGGCCAACCCCACGACCAGACCCACGACTAGGGCCACTGTCGTCATCCGCACTACCACGCATTGCATGAGCGTCCTCCTGCCTCTACTTCTCACCGTAGAAGAGGATGGGCATTCTCGGAAAGAAATCCCCTCAATGTCTAGCGTTTCACGAAGGCAGGAGCCCTCGGTCCTAAGGCGTGACACCCGCCGGGACCACCGACCGGTTGCCAGCCGCGTCGATGGCGCGCACCCAATACGTGGTGCCCACCGGCACATTGGTGTCAACGAAACGCAGGCCCTTGGCGAAGGTGTCGCTGGCGATGACCCGGTCACCCCGCAGCACTTCATAACGCACCGAGCCGGAGGTATCACGAGCCGCAGTCCAAGTCAGGGTGACTCCGGTGGAGTTGCGAGTCCCCGTCACATTGCCTGGAGCTGAGGGGGCCTGCGCATCCACTGGGCAGACTTTGCCAAAGCCCCCGAGCCACTGCTGAGTACTGCCTTGCCAGGAGCCAAGGTTAAAGTCACCACCAAACCAAAGGCAGCCCTCGGGACCCTGCGCCAACTCCCACGTGCCGTTGCCGCCCCGCGAACGCAGACCGGCGACGGCAAACTGGGGCAGATACTGGCCGGTGTAGGCATCCCAGGCTCCAAACCACTCATAGGAGTCCACCCGCGAGTAGGTCGGGATGATGGGGTCGCCCACCCAGGTGGAAGCATCGGAGTAGTTGTAGTGCTCGCCGTGACTTCCGGCATAGAGGATTCCGTTGATCACGGTGGAGCTTTGGAAGTCCCCACCTCTCTTGGTGATGTTGGTGTTCATCAGCTCGAACGTGTCACGGTTGTAGCGCTGCAGCACGTGCTCCGAGCCGCCCTGCCAGAAGGTGCCGTTATCCAGCTCCTTCACCATCTGCTGGTAGCGGCTGGCACTGGCCGTGGAGAACTGGTACTGCTTCCACCCCGGCACCAACTCCCCAGGGCTGGTGGTGGTGACCGCAGCAGCCCCTACCGCCTGGATGGTGCCAGCAGTGCCGGCGGTGAATCGACCCACCACGTAGACACGATCACCTCGATCGCTGGCGTCCAGCTCGATGATTGAGCCGTTGAACTTGGGCTTCCACGTGGTGTCGGGCAGCCCGTCAGCGAGGCGCACCCGGGCGATCTGCCCCACATAGGCGGTCTTGGGCGAGGAGATCCCTCCGCTGATCTGGTCAAACGTGCCGCCCACGTAAAGCCACCCACCAGCAATGTCGAGCGCACGCGCCTTGGTGCCGGTCACCTGCTTGGAGTTGGTTAAGTTGGCCCGCCACGTCGGCAGGACTGCACCAGTGGCCGGGTCCAGTGCCGCTACACCACGGGTTTTGGGAGCTCCGTTGACGTTGGTGAACTCCCCGGCGATGATCAGCTTGCCGTCGGGGGTGGATTGGATGTCCCATACTTGACCGTCAAGCTTGGGCCGGAACCCGGAGCGCCACGCTCCCGTGGTGGTGTCGAAACCAGCCAGGAAGGACTGCTCGATCTTCTCCCCGGCGGCCGGGTTGGCTCCTTTTTGCACGTACTGGAACTTGCCTCCCACAAACATCGTGGAGCCCACCGGTGCCAACGCTTGCACCTCAATGTTGGTCTCCCCAGTGCCTCCACCGACCACACCAGTGACTCCCCAAGGGGTGTCAGCAGAGGTGGTGGTGCTCATGAGGGGACGCTGAGTCGTTGCCGCAGCAGCAGCGCCCGTGGGAGGGGTGTAGCGCAGGTCGTCCTGGGTCAGCCGAGGGCGAATCCACACCTGGGCAAAGGGGATGGCCATGCTTTCACTGGCGTACTCCCACAGGTAACTCGTGGAGTTGTTAGCTCCCTCCACCCCATAGCCGTAGGAGAACCCCGCCCGGTAGTTGTGTTGGGTGTGTTCATAGCTGAACACACGGCGCGTGTTGTCCGCCGCCCCCGTACGCGTGGGTAACCACACATCGCGGGCGGTCAGCCCGGTGGCGGTGGTGCTCACCCCGTCGATGCTCATGGCGGTGAGTTTCACGCCTCCCCCAAACGACCAAGTCCAGCCTCCCATCGGGGCCAGACGGTAGCGCACCTCCTGCCAGGTGGTGCCAGCGACATCAGCGGCCCGACGGATGCGCACCCCGTCGGGCAGGGTGTCGGGGGTGGAGCCGCCCAGCAGGGCATCAACGGTGGCATTAGGCAGCGCCACCGGTTTGAACGCCGAGGTGCCCACCGGGGTGGTGGCAAGCGTGGTGGAACTGCCCTGTCCAGAGCCCAGGAACGACCATCCTTCGCGTCCACGCCCGATCAGCACCCAACCTCCCCCATCGGTGCTCTGATCGCAATAGAACTTCTGAGGAGCCACCAATTGTGGGGTTTGCAGCCAGTACACCCCGCTGGGAGCATCGGGTTTCAGCTGCTTGATCGCCCAGCATGAGGCTGCCGCCCGGCTATAGGCGGTGCCGTCATACATTCCCGCGTCGAAGGCTTCGGCCTGAGGTGAGGAGGTGGCATTCAACGCCACTGCGCCCACCACGGCCACCACGGCACCCGCCGCAACCCGCTTTTTTGTCACCAACGCGCGCGAAAACCGCATGATCTACCCCCGTAGGCATGATGGCTGGACACCTCTACCAACCTACGGGCTGTGGATCTTTCCAGGAGATGCCTATCACCCGGGTGATTCATGATTCATCCAGGTGATCACCCGGTTGGGCTAATCAACCTCCGCCCCGTGCTCAACCACTTCCTCAACGCCGTGAGGGCCGGCAGCTACTAGCTGCCGGCCCTCACGGGGAAGAACGGAAAACTAAGCGGGGCGGACCTGCTCAGCCTGAGGGCCTTTCTGGCCCTGGGTGATGTCGAATTCCACGCGTTGGTTTTCGTCCAATGCCCGGTAACCCTGCATCTGAATAGCGGAGTGGTGGACGAAAACGTCGGGACCTCCACCGTCGGGGGAAATGAAGCCGAAGCCCTTTTCCGCGTTGAACCACTTCACGGTGCCTTGCGCCATGTGCCTTTACTCCTGAAACGAAACGAACAAAACCACACTGCGTGGTTTTGGGATCTCCCTAACAGCAAGATCGGCCCAAAAGGCCCCTCAGGAACTGTCGACAGGGACAACCTCTATCGACACTACACGTCGACCCCTCACCCCGCACCCCAGACCCGCCCAATACCCGCCCGCCGCAGGGGAAAGTGGCTTAAGACACGGTGTAAGCGGCGGTCAACTGCTCAAGGTGATGGGCTTGAGTGGTCAACGTGTCGGCGGCTTGACTAGTCATGGTGGCCTTGTCCAGGGTGGCCGCGTATCCGCTGGTGGTGTGGCCCACCGTGGAGGCAATCTGATCAGCAGCCGTGGCCACATCGGTGATATTGCGGTTCATCTCGTTGGAGGTAGCGGTCTGCTCCTCCACCGCTGAGGCAATCGTGGTCTGGGTGTCGTTGATTTGAGCGATGATCAAGGCGATTTGACCGATCGCGGTCACGGCAGCTTGAGTATCGAGCTGAATCCGGCTCAACCCATCAGCCTCAACCGGCGACAAACCGTGGGTGGGAAAACCGTTCAGCAACTGGTCCAACCGCTGGGCCTGAGTTGCAATCAGAGCTGCTACTCCACGCCTGATGCGTTAGCCTGCACTCGGGCCAAGCCCCACCCGTCGCACGACAGGTTGGTTAGATACCGTTCACCTTCTCTCACCCGCCCATCGGTTGTCCCTCATAGTGGGGCTATGGGGGACAAATCGGAACGCAGCTCGGTGCTCCAGATGACCGGCCACAACAGTGCGCCTCATCCTGAATAAGCCGCCAAGACCATCGCCATTGGAGTACTCACACCGATGACCGGGGAGGATGCGGCTCACGGTCTGGGCGTGTTGCATGTGGTGGACTTGGCGGCCTAGCAGACCAACGACACCCATGCCACCCCTGGGTGGACCATCCAAGTGATCGCCAGGGACGACAAGGGTGACGACGTGGACGGCCACTCACTGGCCGACCTGGTCACCAACAAGGGGCTTCAACGGGTGGCGGTCGTGGGATGATGGCAGCAACTCTGAAGGGATCGCTGTCACCTTCTCTGCCGGCGTCGAGCCTGCGAGAGGGCAGAACGTGGCTCGGACAGCCCTTAACCCCGAGGTTCGGGCGTTCACCGACACCGTGGAGGCGATGAAAAACGCCAATTCTCAGGCTGTGTTCTTCGGCGGGTTAAACACCGAAGGCGGCCCCTGTCGTTGCATCTGAAGAAGGCCGGCGTGCTGGTGCCCTTGGTCAGCCTCAGATGGCCTGTGTACCTCCGACTATCTGACGATGTCCGGGGCATTGTCCGCAGGTGACTGAGAAGCCCTAGGAAGCATTCCCGCCGAAGCCACCGCCAAGGTGCAGGCGTGCTGAGGTAACTATGGAATAACAAGGACAAGACCCTGGCTTTCTACCGCGTGGAGGGTGGGGCCGGGCGGTAGGGAAGACTGTTACCACCAAGTAGGCGACTACCCTGCCTCATCCAGAGGAGGGAAGATCAGGAACCGCTCGGTCAAACTTGAGCAAAGACTGCTCGCCGGACTGGTCTGGACGGCTTACCTGGAAGAGCCCCCTTCCCTGCAGGAGCCCCGCTGATGCACCCACAGTCTTCCCTTCCTTTCCAGCCCCGCACGCGAGCAGTCAGCGTCTGCCTGGTCCTGGGCATTGGCGGCTTGGTCGCCGGCCTGCTCACCGGCAGCCCTGATGACTCCCCGGCCTTGACCCAAACCCGAACCGACACCGCAATGAGCCAGTCACCTGCCCCCACCATGCCCTCTGCCTTGCCCTCGGAACCTACCGAAGGTCCCACAACCAGCCTCCCCACGACCTCGGACAGCCCCTCCTCTGGCCGCACCAGCACCTCCCGTCCACCCACAGCAGCCCCACGCCCCAGCGTCCCCTCGGTCGCGGGCGCTCCGGCCTGGCCGCTGACGGTCAGCAGTAACAAGCGCTACCTGACTGACAACTCCGGGCGGGCGTTCTTCATGGTCGCCGACACCGGGTGGAACATGTTCGGCGGGATCAGCGTGCAGGCGGCGAAGCAGTACATGGACATCCGCAAGAGTCAGGGCTACAACACCATCATGGCCTCACTGCTGTTTCACCATTACACAGAGGACACCACGCGCGGCAAAGCGTTTGACAACGACAACATCGCCAGCCCTAATTCTTCCTGGTGGCAAGGGGTGGATGAGGAAGTCCGCTACGCCCAATCCAAGGGCATCACCCTGCTGGTCAACCCGTTTTGGGCCGCCAACCACGGCGGGTGGGGCGATGGGGGCTCCACTCAAGGCTTGAGCGAGGACGAAGTGGCTACCTATGGACGTTTTCTGGGCCAGCGATACAAGGACGCCTCTAACGTCATCTGGTTCATCGGAGGAGATGACGACAACGCCAAGTACATTGATCAGGCCGATATTCTTGGCCCAGCAATTCGCAGCGCCCACCCCAGTGCGGTGATCACCTACCACAATCAGGGCAACTCCCCTGAGATGCAATCCCGCTCCTGGCACAGCTTCTACTCTTTTCAGTGGAACTCCAACGGGGCGCCCTGGCCCTACGACCTCGTCGCCGAACACCGAGGGTGGGCACCCACCAAGCCCGTGTTGGACATGGAGCCGGCCTACGACCCGAAGGCGTGTTGCGGTAGTGACATGGACACCTCCCTGCAGGAGAACCGCCGCTCTGGATGGTGGGTTGCCCTCTCGGGAGCGCTGGGCGTGGTCTATGGCGGGCCCGCCTCCATCTGGAACATGGGCCCGGACTCCGACGGACAGCTAGCCACCGACGACCTGCAGCGACAGGGGGCCCGCGAGACCGCGATGGTCGGTGCGGTGCTGCAGCGCTACCGCTGGGCCTCGTTGGTGCCTGACACCAACGGATCGGTGGTCACCGGGGATCGAGGTGGCGATGACACCTATGTCGTTGCTGCCCGCTCCAGCGACGGATCGCTGATCATGGCTTACACCCCGGTGCAGCGCAGCCTGACCGTGGACCTGAGCAAACTCTCCGGACCTGGTACTGCGCAGTGGGTGAACCCCTCCACCGGACAGAACGTTGGTCACGCAGAGTCGGTGGGTCACTCCGGAACCCGCAGCTTCGCTAGCCCACTGGACGAGGATGCCGTGCTGGTGATCACCGCCGGTTAGCGGGTGCCTGTGCCAGACTGACACGTATGAGTTGCCCTGACCTGCCGGTGGTGCGCCCACCCCTCGACGTGCTCGAATGGCTGGAGTTGCAGCTGACCGGCGCGCTGCCCAACGACCTGCCGGTGCCCGTGCCGCTGCCTGAGCAACTACCTGCCTCTGGGTCAGCGAACCTGTTGTTGGAGGACTCGGAGGGCCGCCCATTCGCCACCCTGCAGATCCAGCAGATGAGCAGCACCCCCGCCGGCACTGTGCAGGCCACGGGAGCGCTCACTCCGCAGCGGGAGCCAGTGTTCGGCCCGTTGCGCCACCTGCGGCAAACCCCGGCTCGGGTGCGTGAGCACCTGGCTGGGCGAGTCTGCTTGGCGGTGCTCACCCGCGATCCGTTGACCAGTGCCGCTGTGCAGGAGTTGGCCCAGCGCGCCACCAGCGAACAGGCGTACGTTCTGCTCTTTGCCCTGGTGGGCGCCGGCCAACAGTCAGCCAGCACGCTGGGCCTGGCCCCCCACCATCTCCAGCGCTGCCTCACCCTGGCCGCACACCAACTGGCTGCGGGAGGGGTCCCCTCCAGCTTGGCGTTGCCTTTGGCCCTGCCCTACGAGTCGGACCCGCAGGTGCGCCACCCACAGCAGGAGCAGATCGCCCGCGCCTTTGGAGCTACCGAGCTGATCGCCACACCCCCACTACCCCCGGAGCTTGCTGACCTGCTCGACGCGGGAAAACCCTTGCCCATCGGGCAGTTTTCCCCTGCCACCGCCGCAGTGTTGGCTATCGCACGCCCTCCCACCACTCAACGCGGGCTGTGCATCATGCTCACGGGCCTTTCCGGCTCGGGAAAGTCGACCATCGCCCGTGGCGTGGCGCAAGCCCTGCTGGAGGCCGGCCGCGCGCAGGTCAGCCTGCTCGATGGAGACCAGGTGCGCGCCTTGCTCTCGGCTGGCCTGGGCTTCACCCGGGCAGATCGGGAGCTCAACGTGACCCGCATCGGCTTCGTGGCCGCCGAGATCACCCGCCACGGAGGGGTCGCCATTGCCGCCCCCATCGCCCCCTACGCCACGAGCCGAGCCGCTGCGCGCGAGTTGGTGGAGCACGCCGGGGGGGCATTCGTGCTCGTCCACGTGGCCACTGGGCTGGCCGAGTGCGAACGGCGCGACCTCAAGGGTCTCTACGCCCGCGCCCGCTCCGGGCAACTGCCCCACTTCACCGGCATCAGCGACCCCTATGAACCCCCGGAGGACGCCGATCTCACCCTGGACACCACCAACCAAACCCCGGATCAATCGGTAGAGATGGTCATGGACTACCTACGCCACCACGGCTGGCTGCCCCAGTCAACCACGACCTACCCAGACCAGGAGGAGGGGTGATGATCCGTCCTTCACGCTTGGCGACCACTGCTCTACTGACCCTGCTTGGGTTGCTGCTGGCAGGGCCCACCGCCTTTGCCGCACCTGAGACCCCCAAACCTGGGGCCTTGCCTGGGGATCGGCAGCTGTGGCGCATTGCCGATCCGAAACTGACCCAATCCAGCGGGCTGGCGCTGGACAGTAGCGGTCGCTACCTCTATACCCACCAGGACGCTTCAGCCCCTACGGCTGCGGTGTACGCACTGGACGAGAAAGGACGCACCCACACCACCATCACCGTTCCAGGGGTCACCCCGCTGGACTGGGAGGACATCGACCGGGGCACCACCCCGCAGGGGCAACCAGCGCTGTTCATCGCAGATACCGGAGATGCAGTGCGCTCCCAGGGTGGGAATCGGCGGGAGTTCAGGGTGATCCGCATCAACGAACCAGACCTGCGCACCAGCTCCGCCGCAGTGCAGGCCACTGGAGTAACGGTGTGGCGACTGCGCTTTCCCGATAGCTCCAACCGCAACAGCGAATCCCTGGCGGTACACCCCCAGACCAACCAGGTGGTGATCGTCGATAAGAAGAACCCCGGCTCTGGTCAGGCCAGCGTGTGGGCGTTGCCTCCGCAGCCCTCCACCACCGAGGTCAACACCCTGCAGCGCATTGGCTCCCTTCCACTGGACGAGGCCACCGCCGCTAGTTTCAGCCCTGACGGTCGGCTGTTTGCTGTGCGCACCTACGCCAAGGTGTACCTGTGGCGGATCAGCGGTGACCTGGGCGCTGCCCTGCTGACCGCTCCTGCGGTGCGTCAACTGCCCCAGCAGGGCCAGGGAGAGAGCCTGACCTTCACCGCCAATGGCTCCCGTCTGCTGGTCGGCAGCGAAGGAGCTCACAGCGCGGTGTGGGAGATCAGCCTGCCCACCCAAACCGACCCCAGCATGGCTGCCTCACCGCCAGCGGGTTCGGTGATTAGCCCGGCTCGCCCCACCGCCTCGACTGGGGTGAGCCGCCGGACCCAGGTCATGGTGCTGGGCGGGATTCTCACCCTGCTCGTGGTGGGCCTGGTGGGCTTGGGTGCCTGGAGCCGCCACCGGGCGCGACCTGAGAATAACAACCCTGAGCACCATGAGCTGACGTTCTGAAAAAGCGGGCGAGTGCCTACGCAGGCAGCGCCTTCCCCGAGGTTAACGGAGGAGGCGCTGCCAACGTGAGGGAGGGTTTAGCGCTGGTAAACCCGCACATAGTCGACTTGGTAGTCGGCAGGCCAGCGGGTGGCCGCATCGGGGCTACCGGGCCAGGTGCCCCCCACGGCCAGGTTTAACCGCAGGTAGAACATCTTGCCCGGGGCGAACGCGTCGTCAATCCACGAGGTGGTGGTGCGGTCGCGCTGGAAGGTCAGCTTCCCATCCACGTACCAGCGGATGACGTGAGGCTCCCACTCGGCAGCGTAGGTGTGGAACCCGTCGCTGAGGCTGCCGCTGGGCAGGGTGTGGGTGAAGGTCTGGCGCTTGTAGGTGCCGCTGTAGTCGTACCACAGCGTTTGATGCACCTTGTTGTATTCGGTATCTCCAGCGCTACCGCCAATGGCCTCCAGGATGTCCAGCTCTCCGGTTCCCCCGGCTACCGGGCGCATCCAGAAGGCCGGCCACAGACCGTTGGAGGTGTTGGCCTGGGTGGGCAACTTAGCCCGAATCTCGAAGCGGCCGTAGTTAAAGGAGGCTTTGCCCCGGGTCTGTAGGTGCGCGGAGGTGTAGCTGCGGCCGTTGACAAAACGGCTGTCGTAGCTGCCGCAGCGGATCGGAGTGGCCTCCCGCCGGGCGCGCAGTGTGAGGACCCCGCCGTTGACTGCCAGGTTTTCGGGGCGGTCCATCAGGCAGGCTAACTCCTGGTTGCCATCGCCGTAGGTCGACAGGTTTTCCACGTTCCACTTGGTCCGGTCCACGCTGGTGCCGTTGAACTCATCAGCCCAGGCCAGCTTCCAACCAGACGCCGTACCAGCGGTGGCCGCTGAGGCAGTGGAGGTGGCAGGGGCTGGGGTGCTCGAGACGGGAGCAGGGGTGGTGGTGGAACTGGTCGCCGCCACCAAACTGACGTTGTCTACCAAGAACGAGGTCTTAGGAGCCATCTTCCAGCCCATGAGGTTGACGTCAATGGTGCCGCCATCACTCTTGGCCACGTAGGTAAAACTGACCTGCTTCCAGGTGGAGTCCTGCAGCCACACGTATTGGTTGGCCTGCCCGACCAAGGTGCTGCCTTTGTACTCCATGAGGCGGGCGTTGAAGTCGACGTTCGGGGTCTGGGTGCGCACCATCAGCGTCAACGTGTACGAACGTCCGGCCACCGTGGAGGACACCGTGTTGCTGTAGTCGTTGAGCAGTGCAGTGCCAGTAGTGGTGCCCAGCTTGACCACCCGCGCTGAGTAGGCGCTGTTATGCCCCCCGCCATAGCGGTAAGCCACCGCATCAGCGTTGGTGTTCCAGCCCAAGGTGTTGGACTCAAACGTGGAGTTTTTGATGAGGTTCGTGACGGTGGCGGCTTGCGCAGGGGCGGCGCTGACCAGGCTGGCAGCCACCGCCGCAGCAGTAGCCACGCTAGCCATGCCGAGGGCGAACTGGGCCATCCTGCGCTGGGGACGCGCAGTGGAGGGGGAGGTGGGAGGCATCGCAGGGGCTCCTTGTGGGATGGATGTGCCGATGGTGGAGTGTGCGAGTCCTGAAGAACTGCTCGGTAACTCGCAACTGATCCATGCATCGGCACCATCCCTAGCCCGGCTGTTGCCTCCACTCGGTCAAGCCTCGGTAAGGCCGCACCCTGTATAGCCCATCTGGATGATTCTGCCCGTGCGCTGGGGGGGTTAGCTCCCCACCACCATTCCTGCTGCCACCGTCACGTTGGTGGCTTCATCGATGAGGATGAATCCGCCGGTCAGACGGTTGCGGGAGTAAGGGTCGACAAACAAAGGCGTCATCGTGCGTAAGCGCACCCGCCCAATCTCGTTCAGGCCCAACTGGTCGGGGTCCTGCTCCCGGTGCAAAGTGTTGACGTCGAGGCGGTACTGCACCTGTTTCACCACAGCGCGCGTGGTGCGCGTGGTGTGCTTAAGGGCGATCTTGGCTCCGGGGCGCAGCGGGGAGTCGGTCATCCAACACAGCATGGCGTCGAGGTCTTGGGTGGACTCCGGCTGGTTTTGTGGGCGACAGATCATGTCTCCCCGGGAGATGTCGATCTCATCCGCCAGGCGCACCGTCACCGACATCGGCGCGAACGCCTCAGCCACCGGGCCATCAGCGGTATCAATGCTGGTGATGCGCGTGGTCAGCCCGGCAGGCAGCACCATCACCTCATCGCCGGGTTTGAGCACTCCCCCCGCCACTTGGCCGGCGTAGCCCCGGTAGTCAGGGTAGGCATGGGATTGGGGGCGTACCACGTACTGCACGGGCAAGCGCACATCGACGAGGTTTCGGTCGCTGGCCACATGCACCGTTTCCAGGTGGTGCAACAGGGAGGAGCCCTGATACCACGGCATGTTGGCCGAGCGGGACACGATGTTGTCCCCGAGCAGAGCACTGATCGGGATCATGGTGATGTCTGGCGTGTGGAGTTTGGCCGCAAACTGGGTGAACTCAGTGCGGATACGCTCAAACACCGCCTCGTCCCAGTCGACCAGGTCCATTTTGTTCACTGCCACCACGATGTGGGGCACGCGCAGCAGGCTGACCAGAAACGTGTGGCGCCGCGACTGCTCCACCAGGCCCTTGCGGGCGTCGACCAAGATGATGGCTAGCTCAGCGGTGGAAGCTCCGGTGACCATGTTGCGGGTGTATTGGATATGTCCAGGAGTGTCGGCAATGATGAACTTTCGCCGTGGGGTGGCGAAGTACCGGTAGGCCACATCAATGGTGATACCTTGCTCGCGCTCGGCGCGCAGCCCATCGGTGAGCAACGCCAGGTTGGTGTAGTCATCCCCCCGGTCGCGGCTGGTGCGCTCCACCGCCTCCAGCTGGTCGGCAAAGATCGACTTCGAGTCGTAGAGCAACCGTCCAATGAGTGTGGACTTCCCGTCATCCACGCTGCCTGCCGTGGCAAAGCGCAGCATGTCCATCGAAGCGGGCGAGTTCACCACCGGGCTGGCCGGGGCGTGGTCAGAATGAGCATCAGCAAGGTCAGTAGTCATACCGGTCATTATGCCGACCCTGCGCTACGGCAAAAGGTCCCATCGCTCACTGAATGTCCCCAGAACGGGTGAACCACGCTTGACCAGCAACTATACATCGAGTGTATAGTTGCTGGTATGAGTGCAACGTACGCCATGTTGGGGTTGCTGGAGGGGCAACCCAGCTATGGGTATGAGCTGAAAAAGGCCTATGACCATCTGTTGGCCATGGGCAAACCGTTGGCGTTTGGGCAGGTGTACGCCACCCTGGCGCGGTTACGGCGCGATGGGCTGGTCAGCGAGGTCCCCGACACCGACAGCAGCGGAGGGCCCGAGCGCACGAAGTACGCCATCACCGCCGCCGGCACGGCTACGTTGCACGAATGGCTGGCCCAGGCCGAACCCTCGGCCCCCCATCTGCAGGCCACCATGTACCTGAAGGTGGTGCTGGCCCTGCACGGACAGGGTGAGCCGAACCGTTACCTCGACGCCCAGCGCCGCGCCCACCTGGCCCGAATGCGGGAGCTCACCCACCAGCGGATCGGTGCTTCGATTGACCAAGTCCTGATCCTCGACCACGCCATTTTCCACCTAGAAGCTGACCTGCGCTGGATCGAACTGACCAGCAGTCGCCTCACCCAACTGAAAGGGGAGCTCCACCGATGAATGCCATCATCGAATGCCACGACCTGCACAAGGCCTATGGCACCACGCCGGCCCTGGCGGGGGTCAGCCTGAGCATCGACACCGGGGAGGTCCTGGCCATCATGGGTCCCTCCGGCTCGGGCAAATCAACCTTGCTGCATTGTTTAGCCGGGATTATCACGCCCGACTCTGGGCAGGTGATCTACGACGGGCAGCGCATTGACTGCCTAGGCGACGACAAGCGCAGCGTGTTGCGGCGCACCGCGTTTGGGTTCGTCTTCCAGTTCGGCCAGTTAGTCCCGGAGCTGACAGCGCTGGACAACGTGGCCCTACCGCTGTTGCTGGGCGGGGTCAAACGACGCGAAGGTTACGACCGGGCCACCCAGTGGTTGATGCGCGTCGGGCTGGATAACGACCACCACCACCAACTTCCCGGGCACCTGTCCGGCGGGCAGGCCCAGCGGGTCACCATCGCCCGGGCTATGGCGGTGGAGCCAGCGGTGCTCTTCGCCGACGAACCCACCGGAGCCCTGGATTCCCTGGCCTCCCAGCAGATCATGGAGCTGCTGGTGGGGGTGGCCCAACAGGCCCAGACCTCCATCGTCATGGTCACCCACGAGCCCTCCATTGCCGCCTACGCCGATCGAGAGGTCGTAGTACGCGACGGTCGCCTGGCGGGCCAGGAGGTGAGGGCATGAGAGTCGCCGTGATGATCCTGCGCCGCAGCCTGCGGCAGAACTGGGGTCGACTGCTACTCACCGTGGTCGCCACTGCGATCAGCGTGCTCATGGTGCTGTGCCTAGCCGCCGGGATGGGCGGCATGTGGCAGCGCGACAACCGCAGCGCCTGGCGGATGGCCCCCATGAGCGAGGCGGCCCAGCAGCCGATCGCCGGGGTGAGCCCGCTGCTGATGGCCACCGCCTCGTCCACCAACCTCAACCAGTGGGGCGAGGACCCCATCTGGTACACGGGGGTACGTCCCAGCGGCCCTGGGGCCGTGGAGATCCCCGGCCTGCCCACCCCCGAGCCGGGACAGTACTACGTCTCCCCGGCGGTGCAACGCTTGATCCAGGAGCATCCCGAGGCCGGGCTGGGGCAGCGTTTCGGCACCACCAACCTGGGGTTGATCCCCGAGCAGTTGCTCAGCTCCCCGGACATGCTGCTGGTGGTGGTAGGCCTGGCTCCCGACGCGGCCCAGCAGCAAGGCGGGTACGGCGTGTCCGAGCCGGTGGCGGTGTACTCCTTCCCCACCCAGGGTCCCGCCTACAGCTTCATCCTCATGGTGATCATTGCGGTGGGAGCGTTGGGGCTGTTGGTCCCGGCGCTGCTGTTCGTCTCCATCGCCACCCGGTTCGGCTCAGCCCAGCGGGAGCAGCGCTACGCCGCCATGCGCCTGGTCGGGGCCACCCGCGCCCAGGTGCGTACCGTGCTGGCCGCAGAAACCCTGCTGGCCACGGTGGGGGGCCTGGCCGTAGGCTGTCTGGCCTACCTGGCACTACGACCCCTGATTGCCCAAGTTCGCCTTGACGGTCAACGGTTTTTCCTCTCCGACGTCACCATCTCCTGGATGACCTGCACGGTGATTGCGCTGGGCACCCTGGGCCTGGCTCTGCTGTCCAACTGGTGGGGAAACCGCAAGGTGTTCATCTCCCCGTTGGGGGTGGCTCGGCGGCAACACACCGAATCCAGGCCGGGATGGTGCAGGCTCATCCCGCTCGTGCTGGGGCTGGGTCTCTACATCGGGCTGTTCAGCCTGGGTCGTGCCTGGGTGGGCCACCAACGCAACGAGGATTGGGTCGGCCTGGGCATGATCGGCGGGCTGCTGTTGGTGATGGGGGGGATGCTGCTGGCCGGCCCCACCCTGACCCGATTGGTGGCCAGACTGGTGGCCAGACGCACCGGCAGGGCGCGGGTGCTGTTGGCCAGCACCCGCATGGCCGCCATTCCCCGGCAGAGTTTCCGCGCGGTCAGTGCCGTGGTGTTGGCCCTGTTCATGGGCAGTTTCTACCTGACCACAGTCAGTGGCATACACCGCTATGAGCAGACCACCATCGCGAGCAATGGCTTGGCAGCGCTGCACTCCGATGTGGTGTACGTGGAGCACGCCGGCATGTCGGCTGCCCTGCAACACGCCATCACCACCACGCCAGGCGTGAAGCGGATGGCGCTCAGCTACGACATCACCACGGATGCACGCCCATCGAACGTCTGGGTCGCTCGGTGCGCCGAGGTTGTCGCTTTCACCTCCCTGCCCTGCCAAAACATGGCTGGTGACCAGTGGGTTGCCGCCTCGCTGTGGGGGAACCCGGCCATGGCCCTCAACGGTGAAATCGGCAGCTTCACCTCAAGCCAAGCCGGCCCTGGCGTGATCGCCCTAGCTCCCAACCAGGTAGATCTCACCCAGATGAAGGGTGCCCTGATCCAGGTCCAGGACGCCCTGACCGTGGAGCGGCTACGCACCCTGCTGGCCGACGGCCCGGGCAGCCTCACCAACAGCCAGACCCGCCTGTACTACGGCGCTGACGAGCAGCGGCCTCACCTGTCCCCACTGATCGCGGAGTTCTCCAGCATGGCCTATGCGGCCATTGCCGTGACGGTGCTGCTGGCGAGCTTGAGCCTGCTGGTCTCCACGTTGGCCGGGGTGTTGGAGCGCCGCCGCGCCCTGCTGACCATGCGCCTGAGCGGGATGCGGGTGCGTGACCTGCAGGTGGTGGTGCTGGCCGAGTCGCTGCTTCCCCTGGTGGTGGTCGCGGTGCTGGCCAGTGCAGTCGGCGTGGCGATGGGGTGGATGCTGATCAGCTTGGTCTCGCAGCAACTCAAGCCGGTGCTCAGTGGAGGCAACCTGGCCGTCGTGGGCCTGTCGCTGCTAGCCGCCACTGCAGTGATGGCCAGCATGCTTCCCGTGATCGGCAGTATCACCTCCCCCTCAACCAACCGCACCGAGTAAGGGACAGGACATGCCCACTTAAACCTCAATGATTGAATCGTGATACCGCGCCACGGTGGAGTCATTGGTGACTAGGAAGAGCGGGACAGTCAGCGCCTGAGCGACCAGTAAACGGTCGAAAGGATCGCGGTGGATATCCGGCAATTGGGCAACCGAGGCACACTGGTCGGCCGTGATATCCAACAAGTGATAACCAGCACGCACCGCATGATCCAATACTTCTCCACCGCCCATCGGCAATTTGGGTGTGCCATCGGGATGGGTCAGCCCATGTTTGATGGTGACTTCCCAAATACTGACCGCACTGACCCAGATATCGTTGTGGGTGTTGAGGATCAGATCACGCGCTTGGGGTGGAAGCTGCGGGCTGTCCGCCAGCGCCCAGATCACAATATACGTGTCCAACAGGAGGTTCATCACTCGCCCTCAAACAATCGGCGAATGTCTTCATTGCCTGCATCGAAATCTTCAGGAACCTCCCAGCCCAGGCCGGCGGCAATTCCGATCCGTTGGCTGACATCGGAATAGCTCTCCACTGGAACTAACCTGGCGGCTGGTTTTCCATTGCGCGCAATGAGTATTTCTTTCACCTTTCCGGAATAAACTTTCTCCACCAGAGCCGACAAACTGGACTTAGCTTGAAACATATTCACCACCAACATAGCCCAACCTCCTCATCTCAGTAAACTTAGTCTAGCTTAGCTAAGCCCCTTAGACAACCTGAGCGACAACGAGAGGGTGAGGCGTGATCTAGAAATACCCCTCTTTTTTGCGGTCTTCCATGGCGGCTTCGCTGACCCGGTCGTCCCCCCGGGTGGCTCCCCGCTCGGTGAGACGGGTGGCGGCCACCTCGGCCACAATCTGCTCCAGCGTGGTGGCATGGGAGCGCACTGCTCCGGTGTAGGAGATATCACCCACAGTGCGGTAACGCACCGTTTCGGTGAACAGGGGCTCGGTGTCCTCATCACGCCCGGAGAAGGGGCTGTCGGCGTAAAGCATCCCGTCACGCTGGAAGACCTGGCGCTGGTGGGCAAAGTAGATGCTGGGCAGGCTCACTTGCTCCTGCAGGATGTATTGCCAAATGTCCAGCTCGGTCCAGTTGGATAGGGGGAACACGCGGATCGACTCCCCCGGATGCACCCGACCGTTGTAGAGGTTCCACAGCTCCGGTCGTTGGTTTTTCGGGTCCCACTGACCGAACTCGTCGCGGAAGGAGTACACCCGCTCCTTAGCGCGAGCTTTCTCCTCATCCCGGCGAGCGCCACCGAACAGCGCGTCAAACCCGTGTTGCTCCACCGCGTGCAGTAGCACGGGGGTTTGGATACGGTTGCGGTTGGCGCGCCGCCCTGGCGGGTCGACCACGAGGCCGGCTTCGATGGCCTCGGGCACGCTAGCCACCACCAGGCGCACACCCAACTCCGCGACCCGCTGGTCACGAAAAGCCAACACCTCCTCGAAGTTGTGGCCCGTGTCCACGTGCATCACCGGGAAGGGAATCGGTGCTGGCCAGAAGGCTTTGCTGGCCAAGTGCAGCATGACGATGGAGTCTTTACCCCCGGAAAACAGCAGGACCGGCTTGGCGAATTCGGCAGCAACCTCACGGAAGATGTGCAACGACTCGGCCTCCAACACGCGCAGGTGATTGAGGCGGTAATCCGTCATAGTGGCGGTTTCAGACACGGGAGTCTCCTCGTTGGGGATCGGGGGCAGAATCGGGGGTCGGGGCAGCGCTGACCTGTGCCACTGCCTCAAGCAGGCGAGCGCTCAGGTGAGGATGACAGACCAACAGGTCGGGCAGGCTGGGGTCGGGCTGGTTGTAGCGCAGCGGGGAGCCATCCACGCGGCTGGTATGCAACCCCGACGCCCGTGCCACGGCCACAGGAGCGGCCGAATCCCACTCGTATTGGCCTCCAGCGTGCAGGTAGGCCTCCACGCGGCCTTCAACGACGGCGGCAATCTTGACTCCCGCTGAGCCCATGGCAACATACTCCACCAACACCGGGTCGGGCTGGTGGGCCAAGAAATGCGCCACCCGGTCCAGTAGGGCCGGGGGTCGGGTGCGGCTGACCGCCACCCGCCAGCGGGTGGGGCTGGGTGCAGACAAAGCAGGCAGGCAGGCGCCATCGCTCACCCACACCTGGCCTCGGGCTGGTAGGGCCACAGCCCCGGCGACCACGTCCCCTTCTTGCCACAACGCCACGTGAACAGCCCAATCGTCGCGACCCTCCCCATACTCCCTGGTCCCATCCAGAGGGTCGATGATCCACACCCGCTGGGCAGTGAGTCGGACAGGATCATCGGCACCCTCCTCGGAGAGAACCGCATCACCAGGATGCAGGCGAGCCAGTTGCCGCATCAACCACTGATGTGAGCCAGCGTCGCCTGCATCACGCAACTGCTGACGAGCCTGCTCCTGGGCGTGCGTAGGCAGCTCGTGCGCTGCCTGCAACGCCAACAACACCTGACCGGCTTGCTCGGCTAACCAAGCCGCAGCCTGGCCATCCTGACCACCCTCCACGTGCCCCCCTTGAGATCCTTGTGCAGGCCAGGGTAGTCAGATCTCGCCCCTGGCGCCGCGTTTGGGCCGGGCCAGTGGTCCCGAATGTCGTTGGGGGCGCAGATAGGCTAGGTTCAACCCGACGGCTGCAAGGAGAATGACCAATGCCCTGTTCACGGCGCATTCACGCCCTCTTGGCTGCTCTGTTCTTGGTCTGCGTTGGTGTGCTGACCGGCTGCGCCTCTCAGCCCAAGCCAGTCACCACGGTGATAGTCAACGGTGACTTCGGGCAAAAACCCACCCTGACCATTCCCGCTATCGACCCACCCACCACCCTGCGCACCACCGTGGTGCATGAAGGTTCGGGTCCAGTGATCTCCCAGGGGCAGACCATCACGGCGAATTATTTGGGGCAGCGCTGGAAGCCCATGAACGGCCAAACAGCTGTGTTCGACAACAGTTTTGATCGTCACCAGCCCATCACCTTCAGGGTGGGCGTTGGGGAAGTCATTCCGGGGTGGGATCAAGCTCTAATAGGGCACAAGGTTGGCTCGCGTGTTCTCTTGGAGATTCCTCCAGATTTGGCCTACGGCCCTGACCCGCTTGCCCACGAACTCGGTGGCCAAACCTTGGTGTTCGTCGTGGACCTCATCAGCGCGGCCTAGGTCCGGGATGCGCACCCTTCTGGTCGGCCTGTTGGCGATCACCCTGTTAGGGGTCAGCGCTTGCGGCAAGCCTGCTGAACCGGCAGTTAGCGTGACCACCGAGCCAGGCACCTCTCACCCCCTGCCACCACCGGTGCAACCTTCTGCCTCCACTGCGTTGTCCACCTCACCTTCCACCTCTCCAGCATCCACGGCCACTCCTGCCCCTACCAGTAGCTCGTCTTCCAAAGCCACTCCGACAGATCAGGGTCGCACCCTGTTCAGCGCTGACTTCGCCACCGCCGGGTTTAGCCATTACGAGTGGGTTTACCCCGAAGGTGTCAAAGAGGGCACCGACTACGCCGTGGTCAACGACCCCACCGGCACCAAGCGCACAGTGGCGCTGCTGGACAGCTCTCGAGGGCTGACCCACGGCACCAACGCAGCCCGAGTGGATGCCGAGGGCCCGCGCATTATCAAACCCAAAGCGCACGGCAACACCGTCGACGAGTACTGGGTGGGGCTGTCTTTCCTGCTGCCCCGCGATGCGGTACTCACCGAGCCCAGCCAGTGGCAAGCCTTCGCCACTGCCGCGTTCGGGCCACCATTCAGTGGCTCTTCTCCGCTAGTGATGTCGTTAAGTTGGACTCGCGGTGGCAATCAACGCTTACAACTGCACGGTGATCCCGCTTACTTGGGGGAGTTCTCCATTCAACCGGATCGCTGGTATCAAGTGATCTACCACTTCACGTTCGCCTACAACGGCTGGGTGGAGATGTGGATTAACCCTGGGCCAACCAGCAACTCTTGGAAACGCTTAATGATCAAAGGTCAGCCTCGGTTGGCGATGGCAACCATGGCTCATGGCGTCAATGACGCGTGGTATACCGACTCCACAGCGATGGCCAACTCCCCCCGCATCGGCAGTTACGGCATCAGGGGGAAGATGTACTTCGGCCACCACAAAGTGGGCATCGGCTCGCCCCTATCGGTGGCGATGGACGACTACGGCCCCTGGAACGGCCAGCTGCCCTAAGCCCGACACCCCAGTCCAGGCGGGATGCTCCAACTTTGCCCGGCCAACCAGGCGAGATGCCCAACATTGCCCCAGCAGACGCTCGGCGCCCGGCTGGCAAGGCGAAGACCACAGCCATAGCAACGCTATGGCGAGGATCGACAACACAGTCCAGGCGAGATGCCCAACATTGCCCGAGCAGACGCTCGGCGCCCGGCTGGCAAGGCGAAGACCACAGCCATAGCAACGCTATGGCGAGGATCGACAACACAGTCCAGGCGGGATGCCCAGCGTCTGCTCAGTACGCGCCGTCACCACGTAGTACTGAGCGCACAGTACGGCGCAAAATGTCGGCGTCCTGGCCTAGGGAGACGTTCTCGACGTAGCGCAGGTCCAGGCGAACGGAGTCATCCCAGCCCAGGTCGGAGCGCCCCGAGACCTGCCATAAGCCAGTGAGACCGGGCCGCACCAACATCCGGCGACGGACCTCGTCGTCGTAGGCGGCGACCTCCTCGGGTAGCGGTGGGCGGGGGCCGACCAGCGACATGTCCCCCTTCACCACGTTGATCAGCTGGGGCAGCTCATCGAGGGAATATTTACGCAGAAACCTGCCCACTCGGGTGACCCGAGGGTCATCGTGCAGTTTGAACAGTGGCCCTTGCGCCTGATTCGCCCGTCGCAACGCTTGCTTACGGGTCTCAGCGTCGACCACCATCGTGCGGAACTTATACATGGTGAAAGCCTGCCCGCCCTTACCCACTCGGGTCTGGGTGAAGATCGCCGGCCCTCGACTGCTCAGGCGCACTGCAGCGGCCAGCAGCAGGAACAGCGGCGAACTCAGCAGCAGCAGACTTAACGCTAACCCCCGATCCAGGCCATGCTTGAGGATGATCGACAGCCCTCGGCGGCGGGGGGCGTGCAGCCACACCATGGGCATCCCGTGGGAGATCTGCATGGTGACGCGATGGGAGGCTACCTCCGCTAACCCTGGAAGCACCGCAATCTCCACCCCGCGACCCTCCAACGTCCAGGCCAACTCCCGCACTTGCTTAGGGCTGAGTGCGGCATTGGCCACGAACACTGTGTCTGCTCCCACGAGATCGACAGCGGCGACCACTCGGTCCATACCGACCAGCAGCGGGGCATCCTCCCCCAGGATCGCGTTGGTGCTCGACAGCTGAGGGACGACTCCTGCCACCACCGTGGAGGCCATCGCGGAGCCTTGCAACCGCCGGGCAATGGCTCGCACCGCCGCCTCGTCGGCCACGATGAGCACCTTGCGCACCGCACGAAACGCCGGCAGACGGGTGGCCAGCAGCCGCGCCGGGACCCGACCGACCACACTGAACATCCACGCGGTAGGCACCCCGACCACGACTAGGGCGGGGCTGGGGGTGTGGTGGGTCAGGGCCGCCAACAGTGCGAGGCTGCTCCAGGCCACTAAGGCGGCCACACCTAAACGTCGTATGGTGGTGGTCAACGACAGCAAGGTGACCGTCGCTCCATGGTAGGTGTGGGTGAGCGCGCACAGCAGCGGCCACGCCAGCACCGCGAGGTCCAGCAGATGCACCTGCTCGTCATTGTGCACCCAGCGGGTGAGCACCACGGCAGCGGCAGCCGCAGCGACTAGATCAGCCAACACCATGGCCATCCACAACGGGCGACGCAGAGCAGAGGTCCGAGCATGGGTGTCAGTGGCCTGGGCTGCGCCCGCGTAGGCCTCAAAGACACTCATGGACACCCCTCCCGTCTGCTTCACGTTCACGCAGGCTGGCCCAGCACCATCCCAGCCCGGACAGGGGGCGGGCTGGGATGTGCCGCGAACATGTGCAGCTATCGGCAGCAACAGCAGAAAGGTTGACTCAGGACGCGGGGGTCCGATCGCACTGATTTAATGATCAGTAGGAGCCTCACCACGGATCATGGCCAGCCCCACAGGAATGCTGGTAGCGAGGAACTTCTTGCTGCTCAAGGTGGTCATGACCTCGATCAAGGCCGCTTTAGGAGTGGGCGCTGGCGACTCCACCAGTACAAGATCGCTGTGCGCCCGCAGAGAGGTGCTGATCTGATCCTCCCACGCCGGGGCATCGATGATCACCAGATCGGAGGTTTCGGCCAGGCTGACAAAAGCCTGATGCAACGCGGCAGGATCGGTGGGGTAGGGTCCACTCGCCTCATCCCCGCGTACTTGCACTAACGCACTGTGCAACCGCTGCCTGCCCGCCTGCACGCTCAGCCCTGCCGCCAACTCCCCCACCGCTGCCCCGCGACCCGCGCTGACGCACAGCACGATGCGCACAGGGGGCTCCAGACAGCGGATTTGATGCAGCATATCTGCCCAACCCTGCTCGGGGTCGGCGCGATCCACCGCCACCGCCACCGGCAGAGACAGCCCCAACCGCTGCTCCAAAGCGGCTTTACGTTGCTCGACCAGATGCCTCTGCTCAGGCTGGGGCTCCTGCGGCTGGGTGAGGGCAGGGAAATCTCCGGTCAGGTCCACCACGTCCATGGCTACCGTTTGGGGTAGCTCACTGGTCAGCGTCACCAGTGGAGGGCTGCCCTGAACGGGGGGAGCATCCGTGGAGGGTACGGTGGTCGGCTCTGCCTCGGCTTGTGGCCTGTTGCGCCGGCGCAACAGGCACACCAGCAGGCCAACGATCAGAGCCAGCCCCTCCGCCGCACAGGCGTACACAGCGGTTGTTGTCAACGTGCGGTGGGTGAGAACTCCCACACCGGCTCCTACGATTGCGCCCGCAATACAAAGAATCAGCACCATCACCACGCAGGAGTGCAGGCTGGGTTTGACAGCGGGGTGGGTGCTCACTGGGGTGATCCTTTCCACGGGGAGGTCCGCCGCGCCCACAGCGCTACATGACCATGGTCCCAGTGTCACCCACCGTGATCTCGCCCGCACCGACTCCCCGCGCAGAGCACCCAATCGGGCCACACCGCCTTGGGCAACCCCACCATGACCTGTCAGGGCCTAGCCCCCGCCCTGCGGAGGGCGACTAGTAAGCCCCCGACCCTCGCAGCACCGTGCTCACCGTGCGCCGCACAATGTCAGCGTCATACGTTAGAGACAGGTTATCGACATAGCTCAGGTCGAGGCGCACAGCCTCATCCCACGTTAGATCGGAACGTCCGCTAACCTGCCACAGACCGGTCAAGCCAGGACGCACGAGCAAGCGGCGGCGGGTGTGCTCGTCATAGGCAGCCACCTCCACCGGCAAGGGAGGACGAGGGCCCACCAGCGACATTTCCCCCTTAACCACGTTGATCAACTGTGGGAGTTCGTCGAGGGAGTGCTTACGCAGGAATCGACCCAGCGGGGTCACTCTGGGGTCTTCACGCAGCTTGAACAGAGGGCCGTCGGCTTCGTTGCTGGCCAGGAGAATATCGCGCTGAGCCTCAGCATCCACCACCATGGTGCGAAACTTGTACAGGGTGAAGGGCTGCCCGTTCTTGCCGACCCGGGTTTGGCTGAACATGGCCGGCCCGTGGCTGGAGATGCGCACTGCCGCCGCAATAGCCGCAAACACTGGAGCAATGATCACCAGAATGGCCACAGCCAGCACCCGATCCACCCCATGTTTCAGAGTAGCGCTCACCCCCTCGCGGACCGGCTGGCGCACCCAGAGCAACGGCATCCCGTGATGGACCTGAGCGTGCAGACGGGGGCCGGAGGTGTCGACCAGGTTAGGCAGCACAGCCACGTCAACCTGACGACTTTCTAGGCCCCACGCCAATTCTTGTGCGGCCCGAGGACTCAGAGCGTTACCTACCATGATCACCGTGTCAGCACGAACCAGGTCCACCACATTGACCAAGCAGTCAAGCCCCTGCAACAGCGGGGCTCCCTGATCCAAGAGAGGATCCTCCGAGGTGGCTGCGTCAACCACTGCGGCCACCACCGTTTGCGGGGAGGTCTTTTTGGCCATCCGGGCCGCAGCCTCACGCACCCCAACCTCATCACCGACCAGGATGATCCGCCGCTGCCCTGCACCACTGCAGCGCATCCCCACAGCTAGGGCCAGTCGGGCCAGGATGCTGCCTACCACCAGCGCCGGCAGAGTGGCGCGCAGGGTGTCACCTTCGATCACTTCGTCGCTGGCATAGGAAAGGACCGCTACCAGGGCCAATATGGTGACCGTCACCACCGCTACGGGTCGAATGGTGGGCCATGGGGCGCTCTGGTGCAGACTCAGGCCGGCATAAGCTCCAGCGACAGCGCATGCCAGCGGCCAGGCCAGAGCCACGGTGGTAGCCAAGCTCGGAGTGGGATCCACCCACATCAGGGCCATCACAGTGACGATCATGGCTAGAGCTGCGTCGAGCCAGACCAAGGGGTGGGAGATCGTGGCGCGGCGTAACCGCAGGGATTGGGCATGTTCCAGGGGTATGACAACGTCAGTCTTGGCGAATGCTTCGTAGACGGACAATGCCGGCCCCCTCTAAGCGCTCAGGTCGCCATCAGCGCAGGAGTCCCCTCAACCAGCAGGATTAACGGCCGCCGTGACGATGCCGGAGCAGAGATACACCCCTCCACCTCGTGGGGTCAATCTCACACAACGTACACGCAAGGCAGCAAACCGTTATGACCGGGAGTGGTCGTGGGGGGCGCAACAGCGAAATGTCCTTCGCTTCGCACCAAAGCCACTCAAGAGATTGGACCCTGTTACGAATTGAAGGCTGACTGCGTGCGTTCAAGACCGTTAAGGATCAAGGACTCGACCGCATCAGCTACATCAACGAGCAGTGAGGGCATTGCGTTACGTTCAGCTTTCGACATTTTTGCCAAAACATAGTCAATAGGCTCAATCCGACCAGTAGGGCGACCAATTCCCACCCTGATACGGTAAAATTCGCCCGATTTGAGGCTGGCCCGGATAGACCGTAGGCCATTATGACCGTTATCTCCCCCGCCTATCTTGACGCGGAAATTGCCCCAGGGCAGGTCCAGCTCGTCGTGAATGACAATGACCCGGTCGGTGGGGATGGTGTAGTAGTGACTCAGCGCCGCTGCCGTTTGACCGGAGTTGTTCATGTATGTCTGCGGCTTGGCGACCACTAAACGGATTGCCTCGCTAGGGTGAGACAGGCGCAGTTGGGCCTCGAAAAGCAACGATTTGCTCTGGCGCGCGGTGGGTTTGTGGAGGGTGAACCGGCCTTGCATACGCTGAGCCAGCTGGTCAGCAGCAAGGAAACCAATATTGTGACGTGTCAGTTCGTAGCCGTCGCCAGGGTTACCTAGACCAAGCACCAACCATGCCTGCGAAGCCACGCTCACACCCTACTCAGGCCCAGGCAAAGGCGTTATGACTTAAGCCTTCGCATCCTTGTCAGACTTGTCAGTGGCCTCTGAATCCTTCTCATCGTGGGTCACTCCCAACTGCTGTTCAGCAGCGGCCAGGTCAGCCTCGAGAGCTTCAGCGCTTTGCTGAGCAGCAATGGAGATCACCACTGCCTCGGCATCCGTCACCAACTCCACACCCTTGGGCAGCACCACATCGGCAGCGGTGACGTGCTCCCCCACCGCTTTGCCGCTGACGTCCACCACAAAGTGTTCAGGAATGTTTGTGGCCTCAGCCTTGACCTCCAACTCGGTGAGCTCGTGAGTCAGCACCGAACCTGGCTGTGCGTCGCCCTCCACCACCACCGGCACCGCCACGTCAACCTTCTCGCCACGGCGCACCATGAGCAAATCCACATGCTCCAGCTCGCCCTTGATCGGGTGCCGCTGAACCTCTTTGGGGATGGCCAATTGCGCTTTACCGTTTAGGTCGATACTGAGCAACACATTGGGGGTTTTCAACGCCATCATGGTGGCGTGGCCGGGTAGTGACAGGTGGATCGGGTCCTGACCGTGGCCATACATCACGGCAGGAACCTCATGCTCACGTCGGATCTGCCGTGCAGCTCCCTTACCGAAATGGGTACGGCTCTTGGCGGCCAAACGAACCTCAGACACAACGATCTCCTCGAGATGGCCGCTGGTCATGAGCGGCTTTGGGGCACATTCCAGCAGATAACACTACCCACCCTGCACTAATACCGGTGCAGCCTGAGCCAAAGGCCTGCCAATCCACGCCTGCCGGTGAAGGGATCGGGCAACACTCTGAGCCCGACCCACGCCCCACAAGCCGAGCACCGACGTTTATTCGCTTGTTCACCGGCTGCGCACTACCTCACACTGGGCCTATGAGATCCCACCCTTATTGGCCCCTGTTTGACTTGCGACTGCGTACCGCCGACTTAGAACTGCGGTACGCCACTGAAGAGGATTTGATCGCGTTAGCTGGTGCGGCCGCAGCCGGGGTGCACGAGCCGGACTTCATGCCCTTCGCCAACGCTTGGACCCGCAAGCTCAGCCCTGAGTTGGAGCGTGGCGTCCTGCAATGGCACTGGAACACGCGCGCCTGTTGGAAACCAGACAACTGGTTCTTGGAGTTGGTCGTGGTTCATCGAGGTGAAGTCGTCGGCTCCCAAAGCCTACGAGCCGAGCATTTCGCGCAGGTGCGCAGTGTGGGCACCGGCTCGTGGCTGACCCAAGCTTGGCAGGGTCGCGGATTGGGCAAACACATGCGCGCAGCGGTGCTGCATCTGGCCTTCGCCGGGCTGGGGGCGCAGGAGGCCACCACCGAGGCGTTCGAGGGCAACGCTGCTTCCCTGGGCGTCACCAAGAGTTTGGGCTACCAGCCCAACGGCACCCTGCGCAAGCACCTCACCGACGAGCCCGCCGAGCACCCTCAATGGCGCATCGAGCACCTTTTCCGCATGACCCGGCACCAATGGGAGCACTCTGCCGCCCGTCACTACCCGGTCACAGTGGAGGGTTTGGAGCCCTGCCTGCCGCTGTTCGGGGTGAAGGACTAGGCGGGAGGCACCCGACCTAAGTGGGTGATGGTGATGATGCCTCTAGGGGGATCTATCTCGTACATCAGGCGATACTGACCTGCCCGCAACCGACGGTGATCAGGGTTACCGTATGGGTAGGAATGAGCAGGGCGAGGCTGGAAAGCCAGAGCGTCAGCAACAGCAAACACGGCTAGCAGGCCGCACCCATCTTGCATGAACGCTTGCGAAGACTGTAATGCATCCTCATCCCATATAACGATAAAATCTGGGTTTGGCGTGTTCATGGATGATCACGCCAAACCCAGTCGGCGTTTGGCTTCTTCCTGGGAGACGGTCTTCACAGTGCCGGTTGCCTTCTTGAATTCGTACCGGGCCAGGGCCAGGTCGTCTTCGAGGTTTTCGAAAGCCTCCACACTGAGGACCACGGCTACTGGCTGGTCACCCTCCATGATGACCACCTGCTGGTTGGTGGCGCTGAGCAGTTGCAACAGCGGCTTCAGGGCTCCGGTTTGGTCGGCCTGGGTCTGCATGGTGGACCTCCTCACGGGCAGGGGCTGGCAACCTCCACGGTAAGCCGTGGCACCAGCATCCGGCGAAGGTTGGTGAGAAAGAATCTGAGTCATGCCCGCCACGCTAGCGGCCCCCGCCGACAGTTTCCCCGGTTATCCACAGACCGCAGGCGGACCCCCTTAAAACAGCGAGGTGATGCTGCCGTCTTCGAAGACTTCTTTCATGGCGCGGGCTATGAGGGGGGCGATGGAAAGCTCCGTAATCTTGTCAAAGCGCTTGTCTGGAGCGATAGGCAAAGTGTCGGTGACAATGACTTCGCTGATCGGAGAGTTCTTCAGCCGCTCCACGGCAGGGTCAGAGAACATGCCGTGGGTGGCGGCAACGACCACAGCGGCGGCTCCATTGTCGAATAAGGATTCCGCAGCGGTGCAGATAGTCCCGGCGGTATCAATCATGTCGTCGACCACCACGCAGGTTCGACCTTCGACCTCACCGACCACCTCGAACATCTTGACCTGGTTAGGCACATTGGGATCGCGGCGCTTGTGGATGATGGCCAGCGGGCTTCCCAGCGTGTCGGTCCAACGTTCAGCCACCCGCACCCGGCCCGCGTCTGGGGAGACCACGGTGAGCTGGCTGTGCGCATAGTGGGTGCGCACGTAGTTGGCCAGGGTGGACAGAGCGGAGAGATGGTCGACCGGGCCGTTGAAAAAGCCCTGGATCTGGGAGGTGTGCAGGTCGACGGTGACCAGCCGATCGGCCCCGGCGGTGGAGAAAAGGTCGCTCATCAGGCGAGCAGAGATGGGCTCGCGACCGCGATGTTTCTTGTCCTGCCGGGAGTAGCCAAAGTAAGGAATCACCACCGTGATGCTGCGCGCGGAAGCTCGCTTAGCCGCATCGACCATGAGCAACTGCTCCATGATCCACGTGTTGACTGGGTGGGTGTGCGATTGCATGAGAAACACATCCGTGCCACGTACCGACTCTTCGAAGCGCACAAACAACTCGCCATTGGCAAACTCGTAGGCGCTGACGGGGGTGACGCTAATGTCCAACTGCTGCGCCACCGCCTGCGCCAGTTGTGGATGGGCGCGGCCAGACAGCAGAGTCAGCCGCCTCTCTCCGCTGGTGCGAAAACCGGGTGAGGCCAGCGTCATTGTCATCCTCCATCTCGCGCGCTGGACTCATCCTGCCCGTTGGAGCGCCCTTGTGCCTAATGATGGAGGAAATCGCAGGCCCAGGCTGGCGCTCACCTTTCTGTACACCACGGTCACATCACGTAGAGCCGCCCCTGGGACGGTCCAGATTATGACGCTGCGTCGTCGCTTGCTGCTTCAGCGTGACGTTCAGCTGCTCTGGCGGAGGCTGATCCGGGACGGCGCCGCTGCACCCACCCCTGGCTGGTGTGTTGCCGAGCTCGTGCTACTGCCAACGCCCCGGCAGGCACATCCTCGGTGACGACCGATCCAGCAGCGGTGTAAGCACCATCACCAATCGTGACCGGAGCCACGAGCATCGTGTCACTGCCGATGCGCACCGCATCACCGACCACCGTGCGGTGCTTATTCACCCCGTCGTAGTTAACAAAAATCGTCGCCGCTCCAATGTTGGACTCACGCCCAATCTGCGCATCACCGACATACGACAGATGAGGCACCTTCGATCCTTCTCCCACCGTGGAGTTCTTAATCTCCACGTAAGCCCCCGCCTTGGCCCCGCGTTCCAACACCGTTCCCGGACGCAGATACGTGTAAGGGCCAACCGTTGCTTGTTCACCGATCACCGCCAAGGTTGCGGTCGTGTCAGCCACAATGGCCGCCTGCCCCACCGTGGTATCGCGCAGTCGGCACCGGGGGCCCACCACCGCATCGGCGGCAATGTCAGTGGCCCCCTCCAACAGGCAACCGGGCAGGATCACCGCATCAGGTTCGATGCTGACATCGGCATCAATCCAGGTGGAGGCCGGGTCAACAATGGTCACTCCCGCGCGTTGGTGGGCCAACACGATCCGATCCCGCAGCAGAGCCGCCGCCTGAGCTAGCTGAGCTCGATCGTTGACCCCTAAGGCCTCAGCCGTATCCTCCACGGGCATGGCCACCACCGGTAGGCCCTGGTTGGCGAATAGGGCGATCACGTCGACCAGGTATTCCTCACCTTGGGCGTTGTCGGTGGTCAGCTGAGCGAGAGCCTGAGTCAGGGGGGCCGCATCGAAAGCGTAAAAGCCGGTGTTGATCTCCTTGATCTGCCGTTGAGCCTCGGTGGCGTCCTTGTGCTCCACTACCGCTTGCACCTGGCCAGGCTCAGGAGCGGCAGCGCTGCCCTGCGCCCGGATGACCCTCCCATAACCGGTGGGGTCATCCACCACACCGGTGAGCACCACCGCAGCGGCACCCTGGCTCTGCTGAACCTCCACCAGCGCAGCGAGAGTCTGCGGGCGCACCAAGGGGCAGTCCCCGGAGGTCACCACCACTGTGCCTTCTAGGGGCGCTTGGGCACCCAGATGCTCCGCCAAGGCTTGCAACCCCACACGGACCGCATGGCCGGTGCCGTTGCGCGGCTCCTGCACGACGGGCAGGATTTGGGACTGCTGCGGGGGTTCAGGCAACGATTCCAGGTGCTCACGCACCCGACCCGCCCCGGCGCCGATCATCACCACCAAGTGTTGGGCTTGCAGTTGGCGCGCCGCGTGCACCGCGTGTCCCACCAGGCTGCGTCCTGCTACCTGGTGCAACACCTTGGGGGTGCGCGACTTCATGCGCGTGCCCTCCCCGGCGGCCATGATTACCACGGCCAGGGGAGCGTCGCTCTGCGTCATCGTCAAGTCCTTTCAGCCAGTCTTGCCCACACAGTATCTTCCGGTGGAGACGTTCTGCGGGCACGGGGCAGAATAGGAGGGCGATCTTTTCCAGCAACGCGTTGAGGAGGTGGGCCCGGTGAGCGACACGCTGCGGTTGGCGTTGGGGGGCATTCGCCTCGACCAGGCCATGGTGCTGTTCGATCGCCTCGACGAAGGCTCGTACCGGTGCGGCGTAGACGTGGGCGGGCTCACCCTGTCCGTGGAGTTAACCGCACTGCCTCCCAACCCAGCTCACACCCCGGGGCAGGCCAACCCTTGGGATCAGGAGATGATCGCCCTGCGGTGGCTGGTGGTGGGTCACGACGATCTGGACCCAGGCGTGCTGACCGAGGCGGGGAGCCCCACACTAGCCATGGCGCAGGCCCTCAACAACGCCAATACCTCCCCCGGTGGGTCGTGGTCGTTCTCCGGGCAACCATGCCCCAGCCTGACCTACCAGGCCGTGCTGCCCGCAACCCTGGCCACGGGGGCGAACCTGAGCCTGCTGCTGGAGCTGAGCCGCCAGGCAGTGCACACCGGTGCGGACCTGCTGGGACGGCTATGCCGGGTGGGCCCGTGGGTCTACCGCGACTGGTCGTGGGAGGCTCGCGAGCCGGTTGGTCACAGCATCCCCGCCCATCAAGCCCGCGCGCGACTGGAGGCCGGGCGCAGCCTCACCCTGCTGGTCGGCTCCCCCGATCGACCCACCACCGTCATGCAGATCGGCCAAGGCGGCCAGTTCATCTCCACCAGCTTCCTGGACCAGCGGCTACGCCCTTGGCTGCGCTACGAATACGTCCGGGTGGGGCAACCTCCCGCTGTGGAGGAGGTTGAGGTGGCTGACGGCTCCGGCGAGCCCGACGACGACTCCACCACCGCCCCGTTCGAGCAGACCACCCCTGCTTTCGCCGCCACCTCCCCGTTTGCTGACAACGACGACGAGCAGGCCCACTCAGCCGGCCCCTACGGGATGCTGCTGCGGGCCAGCACCATGCACGCTTACCACGATCCGGTGACCCCCTCAGCCCTGGCAGCTTCTCGGGGAGCTGCACCCGCGCGCAAGGCCGCCCAGGGCATCCAGCCCAGCGTCACCATCGGCTACAGCCTGGACCTCGACGGGTTCACCACCACCACCCGCACCACCTTCAACCGCCAAGGAAAGATCACCGACCGGCAGTTCACCCCCGGTCACCTCGACCCGGCCACCGTGGAAGCTAGCCTGCTACCCGTGCCTGACTTTGGCGCCTGGAGCCCGTTCCTGCGCCGCCAGCGCTAGGAGAGCGGGCATTGGTGCAACATTGTCACCAGCCCAACACGCACGGCCACCGCAGAACTGTTTTATGCCATTCTGGCTGGGTGAGTCCCAGTCACTGTCCTACGACGATACGGTGAACCCGTGGGAAGCAAATGGTTAGGTTCTCGCGGTATTTGTTTTATCGCGACGGCTCGGTGGTCTCCAATCTCACTAACAATTGCCGTCTTACCATCAACCCTGAAGACTAGCCGGAGTGAATTGGAAAGGCGCAACGAGTAATAGCCGCTCCGAGCATGAGCCAACGGTTTACCCAACCCTACTTGTTGAAGTAACTGTTCTACCGATTCCGCAGCCTTAATCTCCTCGAGGCGTTTCTCTATAGCGCTCGCAATACCGGCTGAATAATACCGTCCCCAGCTGCGCGCCTTCTTGCCGAGCCCATTTTCGTATTCGATCCGCATAGCAGACCATTATAGGACCTTTTTGTCTGTTTTGTCCTGTTGACGTCTCGCTGCACAGCTCCCGGACAGGGATTCGAACCCCGATTCTCTGGACCAAAACCAGGCGTCCTGCCATTAGACGATCCGGGAAAGCCCCCCTACTTTACGTCATAGACCGGCGCGACGTCGCCTGAGTTGGTCGGCAGATGCTCCGAGCACCGGTGAGGCATACTGGGCAGAATGAGTCAACCCTGCCTGGACCCCAGCGCGGCGGCTGCCCCGACCACTGCGCGGGTCCGTATGAGTGGAGCACAACGGCGCGAACAACTGCTGGCGGTCGGGCGGTCGCTGTTCGCCGAGCGGGGGCTTGATGGCACTTCGGTGGAGGAGATTGCCTCCGTCGCCGGAGTCAGCAAACCTGTGGTGTACGAGCACTTTGGCGGCAAGGAGGGCCTCTATGCCGTGGTGGTGGACCGGGAGGTCCACGAGCTGCTCACCCGGATCACCAGCGCCTTGAGCGCTGGGCCGCAGACCGGTTCGCGGGAGTTGCTGGAACGCGCCGCTTTCGGCCTGCTGGGCTATATCGAGGAATGCACTGAAGGGTTTCGCATCCTCTCGCGCGACTCGCCCGTGGCCTCTACCGGCGGCACCTTCTCCAGTCTGCTCGGTGATGCCGCCAGCCAGGTGGAGGACATCCTCAGCGAAAAGTTTTTGGCTAAGGGTCTGGATGCTGCGGTGGCGCCGATGTACTCCCAAATGCTGGTCGGCATGGTGGCCCTGGTCGGCCAATGGTGGCTGGACACCCGCTCCCCAGCCAAGGACGTAGTAGTGGCGCATGTAGTCAACCTGGCCTGGAACGGCCTGCGCGGATTGGAGTACCAACCGGGTTTGAGCACCTAGCAGTTAGTGGGGAAGAAAAGGTACCGTTTTGCACCCGCCAACTGTGCCTTTTCTTCCCCACAAAGCTCAGGCCTGCTCGGCCAGTTTCAACCATTCTGTTTCCAACGCCTCGCGTTGCTCGTGCAGGGTGCGCAACTGAGCATCAAGCGCAGCGGCTTGGGTGTAATCGGTAGCGGCAACGGCCAGTTGGGCATGCAGAGCGTTCTCCTGGTCGGTGAGTTTGTCCAGTTGGCGCTCCAGACGGGCCAAGTGTTTGGCGTGGTCGCGGCTTTGTTTGGCCTCGCTGCGTTGGGGCTGCTGGGTGCTGAGCTGGGTGGAAACCGTTGCAGTAGCGGGGGTTTCAGCCTGGTCCTGGTGGCGGCGCAGGTACTCCTGCACGCCGCCTGGCAGATCACGCAACCGACCGTCACCCAACAGACCCACGGTGCGTTCACAGACCCGCTCCAGCAGGTAACGGTCGTGGCTGACCACGATCAGCGACCCGGCCCAACCGTCGAGCAGGTCCTCCACCGCAGCCAGGGTGTCGGTGTCCAGGTCGTTGGTGGGCTCATCGAGCAGTAACACATTGGGACCAGCCATCAGCAGACGCAGCAGTTGCAGGCGGCGGCGTTGCCCGCCGGACAGCTTACCCACCCTCACCGACTGGGCGGAGCCGACAAAGCCCAGCTGTTCACACAGCTGCGAGGCGGTGACACTGCGCATGCGCCCCCCAGGACCAGCCAGTTCCAGCACACGACCCACATCCTCCACTGCTTGAAGCACCCGGCGATCCTCCGGCAACGTGGTGACCTGCTGAGGGAGATAACCCAGCGTAACCGTCTGCCCAGCGACGACCCGGCCGTTGTCGGGCTGCAGGTCGCCGGTCAGCAGCCGCAGCAGTGAGGTTTTCCCCGCTCCGTTGACCCCCACGACCCCGAGGCGATCCCCTGGCCCCAGCTGCCAGGTCACCCCGTCGAGTAGCTGGCGCCCACCCAGGTTGAGGCTGACGTCCTCCAGCTCAAGCACCGTTTTTCCCAGCCGTGTGGCGGCAAACTGCAACAAGATCTGCTCCTGCCGAGGAGGAGGCTCGGCAGCGATCAGGGCATTGGCGGCTTCCACGCGGTACTTGGCTTTGGAGGTCCGCGCTGGGGCGCCACGGCGCAACCAGGCCAGCTCTTTGCGCATCAGGTTGCGGCGGCGTTGCTCGCTAGCAGCCTGCTGCTCCAGCCGTGTCGCCTTCGCCAGCACGTACGCTGCGTAACTGCCCTCGTAGGGGTAGACCTGCCCGTGGTGGACCTCCCACATCGAGGTACACACCTCGTCGAGGAACCACCGATCGTGCGTGACCACCACCAGAGCGCCCGCCCCGGTGCGCAAGCTGTGCCGCTGTTGCAGGTGCTCAGCCAGCCACGCCACCCCCTCCACATCCAGGTGGTTAGTCGGCTCATCCAGGATGATCACCTCGTGGTCGGTGTGCTGCGGAGCTGCCAACAGCGCTGCCAACGCCACGCGACGCTGCTGCCCTCCAGACAGCTGCCCACATCGCGTGTCCAGGGGCAAGGTCTGGGCACTGTCACCGCCGAGCAGGCCGGCTACGATCTCGCGCACCTGAGCCTGGCCTGCCCACTCGTGCTCCGCCCGCCCGGCCAGCACCACCTGCCCCACCGTTTGCTCCAGCGGCAAACTGGCCTGCTGGTCGAACAGCCGCACCGTCACGCTGCCCGCCTGCACCACCCGCCCCTCATCCGGGGGCACCACCCCCGCCAACAGGTGCACCAAGGTGGATTTGCCTTGTCCGTTACGGCCCACCACCCCGATACGGTCCCCCGCCAACACCCCCAGCATGACTCCGTCCAGTAGGGCCTTATCGCCATAGGCCTTGGTGAGGTTTTGGGCCGTGAGCAGGGGGGTGGGTTGGCTGGACACCTAGTCAGCATAAAGGTCGACAGCTGCGGTGAGGGCTGTGCTCAAACACCCCAACACCCGTGCATCATCGTGACCCTCTGGCGTGAGTCGCGCGTGCGGCGAGTTTGGACAGCGGTGATCCCTCTGCTATCGTTCTCGACTAAAGGTAATGATAACCGTTTCCAATAGCTTCGGAGTAGACCCATGCGCATCGCCTTTGCTGGCAAAGGAGGATCAGGCAAGACCACGCTGGCAGCTGCTTTCACGCGTTATCTGGCTGCAGATGGCGCTGAGGTGGTGGCATTGGATAGCGACGTCAATGCTCACCTGGCCCAGGCACTTGGTCTACCCTCCGCAACCGCTACCTCCGGGCCCCTGCCGCCCACCCTGGGTAGCAGCTTCGAAGCCATCGCCGAGTATTTCGAGGGGCACAGACCCGCGTTTCGACTCCTAGCCGCTGACCACATCCCCCACATAGGGACCATCCCTCCTGGCGGAGAGTCCCGATGGGTGATTCCCGGGCCAGACGATGAGTTTTTGAGCCGTTGGGCACGAACCGACCCGGACCTACCGGGGGTTTATCTAGTCAGCACCGGCGGACATGAGCAGCAAGATGTGGGCGACTCCTGTTATCACGTCAGGCTCAACGCCGCCGAAATGCTGGTCCACCGCCTGTTGGACTATCAAAGCGATCACTGGCTGGTGGCCGATGTCACCGCCGGAGTCGATGTCGTGGGGACCTCCTTGTTGATTGGTTACGACCTGTACGCCCTGGTAGTTGAACCCACCCCCGCCAGCGTTGACGTTGTGCGCAACTTCCTCGCTATCACGCAGAACAGCGACTACTCGGTGCCCTGTGTGGTGGTGCCCAACAAAATCACCGACCGCCACGATCTAGAGTTCTTGGCCCGCCATCTGCCCCACAACCTCCAAGTCACCGATCCGGTGATGTGGGACAAAAAAATTCGCGATGGCCAGCCTTTTGCCCTGCCTGCCACCACTGCGCTGTGGACGCAGTTACACCACCACACCCTCAAACACCCCCGCGACTGGGACCGCTATGCCACCGACCTTCAGCAGATGTTTACGCACCGATGTCGCAGTTGGTGGAACAGTTTCGACGGACGCGACCTGCTGGGACTGGTTGACCATGACTTCTGCTACCCCAGCGCACCGGAGCTGAGATGACCATCGCCTTCATTGGTAAGGGAGGGGCAGGTAAAACCACCCTGGCAGCCTCCTACATCCGCCACTGCCAAAGTAACCGCCACGTGCTGGCCTGTGACGCTGACCACAATGTGGGATTGGCAGCGGCACTGGGAGTGCCTGCCAGCCCGCGACACCTCAGCGCCCACACTCCACACATTGCCGCATATCTGCGGGGGCAACGCACCGATCTGGGCGACCGTCCAATGATTGGCACCACGCCACCCGGGGTGGGATCTCGACGGATCCACCCCACCCAGGCCGACCCATTCCTGCAGGAATACGCCTACCGCGAGCCTGGATTGGACCTCATAGTCACCGGCAGTTACACCTCTGCTGACGCCGGCCACGACTGTTACCACGGCAAGTTAGACGCACTGCTGCTTGTGCTTAGCCACGTGCAACTCCAGGTCGGCGTCTCGGTGGTGATGGATGCTCCAGCCGGAACCGACCTGCTGGGCACAGCCCTGTACTACCACTGCCAGGCTTTGGTGGTCGTCGTGGAGCCCACCCCCCGCAGCGTGCAGGTCTGGCACGACACCTGCGCCTTGTTACCTCCCGACGCGCCACCGCTGTGGGCGGTGGGTAACCAGGTGCTTGACGAGCAAGACCGCCACTTTCTCCAGCAGGCTCTGGAGCCACAAGCCCTGGTGGGATGTATCGGCTACAGCCAGCCACATCGCCGTTTTGTCCAAACGACGGGCCACGAGCAGGGCTGCTCGGCACCTCCTGCACCACCGCTACCTGGCAGCTTGGCCGTATGGCATGACCTCGATCGACGGTTGCACCTGTTGGGCTCCCCCGACCCCGCCCAGCGCCAACACCGACTCCATCAGGCTCATCACCTGCGAGCCAGCAAGTGGTACAACGCCTACTACGGCCAGCAGTTGCACACCAACTTGAGCGATCCGTTGGAGCACAATCAGGTGGGTCTACATGACAAATGACAACGCCAACCACCTAGCGAGCCCACCCCTACCAGGATTGCCTTTGGCACCGCGGATCCATCCCGATGTGCAGACCTGCTTGAATCACCCTGACTTGCTGCACCAGTTGATACAGCTCAGCGTCGGGCCTGTTCATGTGATCCTGCCCCATCTTTTGGTAGACAACCTGCAACGGCTGCAGGACACCTGCCAAAGCCTTGGTGTGCACACCCATCTGGCCTATGCCCATAAGCCCAATAAATCCATTGCCTTTGCCCGTGCTGCCCGAGCCGGCGGATTTGGCATTGACGTTGCCTCCACCACCGAACTGACTAATGCGTTAGCGGCGGGGTTCACCGGCGCAGACATCAGTTGCACTGGGCCGAAAAACCGGGCTTTCCTCACCCTGGCCCTATCGCATGGATGCCTGATCAGTGTGGACAGCCGGGCCGAATTGGACACACTGTTCGCACTCACCACCGCAACCACCCCCCCAGCCCGCATCCTGCTGCGGGTAGCCGATGCCGGCCAAAGTAGCGACAACGATGCCGGCACCACAAGCCTGCTACCCCGCGCCTCAGGTGCGGGGCAGTCCCGCTTCGGTTTATCTACCCACGAATTGCCACAGATATTCGCAGAATTAGCCAGTCAGAATCGCGTGTGTTTCGAGGGGTTGCACCTGCACAACTACGAGCCGGTAGCGGTGAAAGCACGTCAGGCTCAACGCTTGCTTCACTTGTGCTCCCAAGCTCAACAATTGGGGTTACAGCCACGTCTGCTCAACATGGGGGGAGGACTTCGACCGCCAATCGTCGCCGATGCTGACCAATGGTCGCGCTTCATCGACGCGTTGTGCTCCCAACTCGTCCACAGCGGCAGCCCAGAGCACCCCGCCGCCGGCCAATCCACCCGTGCCCACGACCACCCTTTGACGTGGCGTGGTTATGCCTACGGCTTGTCCTTGAACCATCAAGGCAGAGTGACGGGGCGCGACCACGCGCTCGGTTTGGTGACCACCGAGGAGCCCGAACAGGTGCTGCGTCAGATCCTGCGCCAACCCACCCAGTGGGGGCAACCCTTAGCACGGGTGATCAGCGACCTCATGCTCACCGTGATGCTGGAACCGGGAATGCTGGCCTTTGATCAGGCCGGTTTTAGTTTGGTGGAGGTTCTGGGCACCAAAACCACTGCGGCGGGAACCAACCTGGTCATTGTCCAGGCCCATGCGGCCAACCTCTCGCTGGACATGCAGGAGCAGATCTGCGACCCCATCCTGCTGCCCCCGCCTCCCGGCGCTGCCCCGCCCCCCAGCTGGGCGCCCTACCAAGCCGTGGTGGTGGGGACTTTGTGCAAGGAAGCTGACATTGTGCTGCCCCGAACAGTGACGTTCCCGCGCCAGCCTCAAGAAGCTGACGTGCTGTGCCTGGTCAACACGGCCGGGTACAGCAGCGACTTTTCCGACTCCCCCAGCTTGGGCCACCCGGTGGGTACCAAACGCGTGGCCGTGCTGGGTCGCACCCCCGCAACTGCCGTCACCTATCTGCATGAGGACCGATACCTACCATGATTTATGACCGCATTGAACAACTCATCGGCAACACGCCTTTATTGCGTATCGACCCAGAGATTCACGGTTTACGCGCTATTGATGTGTACGCCAAACTGGAATACCTCAACCCTTTTGGTTCGCTCAAAGACCGAGTGGCCTGGTCCATGCTGCGTGAGATCGTGCAGACAGCCCGCGATCGGGGCCTCACCGTGGTGGAAAGCTCCAGCGGAAACACCGCCAAAGCCTTGGCGTTGCTCTGTGGCACGTACGGAGTGAACTTTCTCACGGTCACCAGCCGGATTCGCTACCCCGAAGTGCGCATGATTCTGCACATTCTTGGTGCCCAGCTTGAGGAATTACCCGCTGTGTCGGAATGCCCAGATCCGTTTGACCCGGATGACTTTCTGGCGGCGGCGAAAAAGTTAGTCGCAGCTCAGCCGGATCACTACATCTTGACTGATCAGTATTTCAATCCCGCTAATCCGGCCAGCCACTATGCGGGGACCGGGGAGGAGATTCTTGCCGACTTGGGATCTGTCGATTATTTCACCAGTTTTCTCGGGACGTGTGGTTCAACCACCGGTATCGGGTCACGTCTGCGTGAACATGACCCCCACACCCGCATTTATGGAGTGGTTTCGGCTCCAGGCAATGTGGTTCCCGGTGGTCGGATGAGTAACGAGCTATGGGAAGTCGGCTTCTACGACCCCTCGTTTTACAACGACATCATCCAAGGAGATATCCCGCAGGCTATCGACGGGATGCTGGTCCTCAACCGGCGTTGTGGCATGTGCGTCGGGCCGACCTCGGGGCTAACCTACTCGGCCATGGTGGAGCGGCTGCGTCGCGAAGACGAGCAATTGTGCGCCCAGAACCGCAGAGCTAACGCCGTTTTTCTGGCCTGTGACCGGATGGAGCCCTATACCTCCTTTGTTCAGCGTCACCGACCTGAGGTGTTCGTTGCCGGCTCTGAACTGACAACCGGCAGCACAGCAGTGACCTTGAGCACCTTGAGCGACCAACAGGTGAACGACTGCCCCACCTATACCCCGCACGAGTTGCACCAACTGCTGGCTGACCACCAGGACACGTTGGTGATCGACCTGAGGGGCCATTTCGCTTACAGCGTGGCTCACCTGCCTGACTCCATGAACATTGTCGACGAGCAATGCGCCTTGCTCATCGAACAGGGGCCGGTCATGCCCCGACGTCGCTTGGTGGTGGTGTGTGCAGTGGGAGAGTTGTCGCGACGGTATGCAGCTTTGCTGCGCGCCCAAGGCTATGACGCCGCCTCATTGGCAGGTGGAGTTACTGCCTGGCGCCATGCCGGGCTGCCCTTGCAGGGGCGCCACCACGAACCAACCGCCACCGTCACCACACCGGTGAACTGACATGAGCAACGACATCTGTGTCAGTGCCGTTGACATGCCGCTGACCCTGGCCGGTCAGCGGGTTTTGGAGCATCTATCGACCCATGTTCCTCTAGGGGCACGTGTGTTAGATGCCGGCTGTGGCAGCGTCGCACATTACTGGGCGCTGGGCTATGCCCACCGAGTGCGTAGCGTCATGGGGATAGACCTCGACCCTGCGGCCGTGCAGGCCTGCCAGGCCACCCTGACCCGCCTGGACCCATGGTGGCTTGCCACGAATTACAGCGACACTTTGACTTGGCTGCAACACCAGCATGGATGGCCAGGTGAACTGCTCCAGGTGGCGAATCGCTGTGCCGAGGCGTTGGCTCAGGTGATGCTGCCCGTACAACAGCACGATTTCACCCGGCCTTTGGAAGGGCTGGGTTGCTTCGATGCCGTGATTGCCTTGGAGTCACTGGAGTGCGTCGACACCCGCGAGCAATTGCTCCAGGTATGCACAAACCTGACCCATGTCCTGGCTCCCTCTGGTGTGCTTCTGGCCATCGTGACTCCCTACCAGCACCACACACCGATGGTGCAACGTTTCATCGACAATGCCGTGGAAGGGCGGCTCAACCCAGACGCCTCGGTGATTCGCCAGGTCCTCCACAGCTTGCCGTTGCACCACATTCAGGTGCAGGAAGTCACCACCGGCATCGACAACTATCCGGTGAGTCTGATGATCCACGCACAGCGAGAGCCAGACGCGCATGGATAGCCTCCCACCGGTGTGCCCCGCTGCTGTGAACCCGGAAAAGCTGCGTCAGCACTTTCCTTTTTTTCAGGCTCATCCACATCTGGTCTACCTCGATAGTGCTGCCACCACTCACAAGCCTCAGGTGGTGCTGGACGCGGTTACCGAATCCCTCATTCACAGCGCCAACGGAGGTCGGGCAACGTATGCCTTGGCCGCGCAAGCCTGGCACGCGGTGGCTCACACCCGCCAGATGGTGGCGACTTTTTTCGACCACCCTGACCCCCAGTCAGTGATCTTCACACCTAATGCCAGCCATGCCCTGAATCTGGTGGCCACGCATTGGTTACCGCAGCTGTGTAGCCCTGGTGACGAGGTGGTGTTCTGCCCCACTGACCACCACGCCAACGTAGACCCATGGATCACCGCCCAACAGCACCTCGCAGCGTTGGGGATACCGATCCGCCTGGTTCCCGTTGGGGCGGATGAGACCGGGGTGGTGACAGCCGAAGCGTTGGCTCGCGTGCTGACCTCCCGAACTCGCGTGGTGGCGCTGACCCATGTTCACAACGTGTTCGGTAACTGCACTGACATTGCCAGCATCCGCGCTGTGGTGCCGCCACGGGTGGTTTTAGTGGTGGACGGCGCCCAAAGCGCTGGCCACCTACCTGTGAGCACCACCGCGCTGGGGGCGGATTTTTTCGCTTTTTCCGGTCACAAAATGTTGGCTCCCAGTGGCATCGGGGCCTTGTTGGTGCATCCCCGGTGGATGTCGGTCGTTGATAAGCCTCCTGCGACTGGCGAAGCGGGGGGTTCTTCGCGCCGGCCGGGTCATCCGGGTGAGCTGGGTACTCCTGCCTATGCCGCTTTAGCCGGTTTGACGGCGGCAATGCAGTTTTTAAGCAATGTCGGGCTCGAGGCAGTCCATCAGCATTTGCGCATGGTGACTGGACACCTGCTGACCCAATTGCACCACGTGCCTGGCCTTAGCTTTCTGCCTGGAGTGGTCAACGCACCCGGCCGGCCTGGGTATGGCATCGTCAGCGTGCGTTTGCAGGGATGGCGCGCTGACGAGTTGGCGGCACTGTGTGAGCAGGAAAACATCTGCGTACGCACCGGAAGTCACTGCAACGCTAGCCCGCAGGAGGTCGGTGATTCCTTGCGCATCAGCCTGCACCTGTACTCCACACTGAGCGATGTGGAGCGAATCGTGGACGTGCTGACCCAGGCCAGTCGAGGCTAGGGCTCCAGGCAATTTCGCGCCGTCGTACCCACGACCGGCCCCTGCACCACATGGTCACCAGGCCGACCCACCTGCTGTGCCACCTCCTGTGCGTGGGGCTTGTCCCGGGCCAGGTACAGACACGTGGGGCCGGAGCCGGAAACCAGGGTGGCTAGGGCTCCGGCTCGGTCTCCAGCAGTCAGGGTGCGGGCAAGGTCGGGGAGTAACTCCACAGCGGCAGGTTGCAAGTCGTTGTGCAGGCTGCGCGCCACAGCCTCCACGTCACCGGCGGCTAGGGCGGCCAGCAGGGCAGGGCCGGCGTGGGGGGCGGGTACCGGCGCCGACCCCACGGCCGCGCGTTGGCGGTCTAACGCGGCGAAGACTGCGGGCGTGGAGAGGTGGTGCGGCGAGGGTGCCACCACCCACCACAGGGGAGTGGCGCAGGGCACTGGGCGCAGCATCTCTCCTCGGCCGGTGCCCACGGCCACCCCTCCGAGCAGGGGAAACGCCACGTCGCTGCCCAACTGCGCGGCCAGCGGGTGCAGGGTGGAGATGTCGGTAGGCAGGTCCCACAGACGGGCCAGCGCAACTAGGGTGGCGGCGGCATCGGCGCTTCCTCCGGCCATGCCCCCCGCCACGGGGATGTGCTTGTCGATCTCCACCCTCACCTGAGGATCTCGACCCACTGCGGCAGCCAGCAGGCAAGCGGCGCGGGCCGCCAGGTTGGACTCGTCGGTGGGAACTGCGGCGGCGTGCGGCCCAGTGACCCGCAGCGTGAGCTCTGGGGCTGGCCTAACAGTGACCGTGTCGTAGAGACCGACCGCGCAAAATACCGTGGCCAGCTCGTGATAGCCATCCTCCCGGCGCGGCCCCACGCTCAACTGCAGGTTAATTTTCGCAGGCACCCGCACCTGGATCTCCCGCATTCCACTGCCCTCCCCATCTTTGGGTTGACGTTTGTGCGGTTTTACGGGCCGTAAACGGCCCTAAAACCGCACAAACGTCAACCTACCGGCAGGTCAGGTAGCGCGGCAGCCAGGCGGGCGAAAGCCTGCACATCGAGGGTTTCTGCACGGGCAGCAGGGTCGATGCCCGCTGCTCGCAAGGCCTGCTCGGCGGCCTGAGTGGACCCAGCCAGGCCGGCCAGAGCGGCGCGCAGGCCCTTGCGGCGCTGGGCAAACGCCGCGTCCACCACGGCAAAGGTGGCCTGGCGAGGGGTGCCTGGAGGGGGTTCGCGACGGGTGAACTCCACCAACGCGGAGTCCACCCGCGGCGCCGGCCAAAAGACGCTCCGTGGCACCGCTCCGGCGCGGCGAGCGGCGGCGTGCCAGGCCAGCTTCACCGAGGGCACCCCGTAGATGCGCGAACCCGGGGCAGCGACCAGGCGGTCGGCCACCTCCGCCTGCACCATGACCAGGCCGCTGGCGATACTCGGGGCGATGGCCAGCAGGTGGAGCACCACCGGCACCGCCACGTTGTAGGGCAGGTTCGCCACCAGAGCAGTGGGGGTAGCGAGCTCCTCCGACAGCAACCGCAGGGCGTCGGCGGGCAGGACGTGCAAGCGTGGGGCCAACTCCGGGGCGAGCTCACCCACGGTGACCGGCAGAGCTGCGGCCAGGCGGGGGTCGATCTCCACGGCCACCACAACGCCAGTGGGGCCGACCGCATCGAGCAGGCCCAGCGTGAGGCAGCCCAGGCCCGGGCCCACCTCCACCACGCGCTGGCCGGCCAACGGCCCGGCTGCGGCAACAATGCGACGCACAGTGTTGGGGTCGATGACGAAGTTCTGCCCCCATGCCTTGGTGGGAGTGATGCCGTAGCGCAAGGCCAACTGACGGACCTGCCGGGCAGTTAACGCAGGCGAATCCGGCCTCACCACGGGCCGCCGTAGGCCGTGGAGGTGTTGGCATCGAGCTGGGCACACAGCGTGACGAGGTCCTCCCTGCGGATCTGCGCCATGGCCCGCACGGTGACGGGGATCAGGTAGCTGGCGTTGGGTCGCCCCCGATGGGGCACGGGCGTGAGGAAAGGCGCGTCTGTCTCCACCAACAACAGGTGGGGCGGCACAACCCGCAGGGCCTCCCGCAACGACCCGGCGTTACTGAACGTCACGTTGCCCGCGAAGGAGAGGTACCACCCCTGCTCAGCGCACAGGTGTGCCATCTCCGCATCCCCGGAGAAACAGTGGAAGATCACCCGTGCCGGAGCTCCGACCTCGTGCAACGTAGCCAGTACGTCGTCGTGGGCATCGCGGTCGTGGATGGCTAGGGTTTTGTCGTGGCGGCGGGCCATCTCGATGTGGGCGCGAAACGACTCCTGCTGGGCGGGACGGCCCTCCGGCGAGGTGCGGTAGTAGTCCAGCCCGGTCTCCCCCACCGCACGCACCTTGGAGTGGGCCAGCAGGAGGGTCTCCACCTGTGCTAATGCCTGGTCCAACCGGCCAGCTGCGGCCAACGCTGGAGCCTCATTGGGGTGCAGCGCCACCGCGCAGGCCAACCCTGGCAGCCGCGCCGACCACTGCACGCCGAACTGGGAGCTGGCCACATCGCACCCAATGTGCACCGCCCGGCTCACTCCCACCTGCGCGGCACGAGCCAGCAACTCCTGCGGCTCCAAGGCCGGGGCAGCCAGATCGTGGCGCGTCAAGTCCAGATGGGTGTGCGCATCAGCTACGGCCACCAGCAACGGTTCCGGCAGTGGCGGCCAGTTCCCGCCGACAGTGTCTGACGTGCAGGATTGAGCGGTCATTGATTGTCGTCGTAGGCCAGGGTGGGCAGATCTTCATAGCGAATACCGGGCTGTAGCCCCTGGCCATGAAATGTTGTCAGGGTCAACGGCTTTTTTTCTACTCTGAGGTTGTCACCACCCACACATGAAATGTCTTCACCATTGACAACGATGGCCTGGTTATCTCTCAAGGCACAGATTGGTTTGCTTTCCCTAGCAGCCATGTCCATCACAGTTGCTCGATTATTACGAGGGAAGTTTGCAGATTCGTAGTGCGGATTAATGATAAAGTCCACCAGCTCAAGATAACGCTTGACGCCGTAAGTGTTGGCAGCCCCGTAGATACTCTGATATAAGTTCGTGGCGGCCCGATAACCCATCACCATTGATCCAGCCGAACTGCCTACGTAAACCTTGGAGGAAAGTAATTCTTCAGTCAGCAAACGAGCAAACCCAGTCTTGTGATAGACGTGATAGAGGTAATCTTGATTTCCCCCCACCACGTAGATAACGTCAGAAAAAACCAACCGTTGTCGAACCTCTTCGTACGAAAGCGCTAAGAGATTAACAAAATCAACCGCACCTGGAACGTGCCGTCGTAAATCTACCAATTCGTTCAACAACCAGTTTTTATCTCCCGACTCAACTGCTGCTGCCTCGTTGATAATGGCGACACTAATGTCACCCAATGGCTTGCCCACCAACCCACCCAAGGCAGAAGCCAATGCGTCTGTGCGGATACCAGCCGAAGTTAAGAGAAGTTTCACTGAACCTGCCCCTCAGCAGCGTGCTGAAGCCGTTTCAATTCCTGCTCCACCACCGACTCGTCGAGCTTGGGAAACAGCGGCGTGGGAGCCGACAGAGGCGTGCCTACGGCCAGGGGGAGGCGCTGCCAGCGGGCAGCCTCGGCGGCGTAGTCACCCATGAGCACCGGGTAGCTGCGGGTAGACCCATCAGGCTGCTCCTCGGAAACCTCCACGATCTGCGGCTGCGCGGCCCACACGCCAGGGCCGCCGAGCATCTCATACACCCGCTGCGACGAGTGCGGCAGGAACGGGGTGAGCAGGGTTTTGCAGTCATCGACCAGTTGCAGGCCCACATGCAACACGGTGGCCATGCGCGCCGGGTCGGTTTTGGCCAGCTTCCACGGTTCACAGTCGGACAGGTACTTGTTGGCCGCCGAGACCACCCGCATTGTCTCCTGGATGGCAGCCTTCTGCCGGCAGCGGCCCAACAGTTCCCCGACCGTGGAGAACGCGGTAGCAGCAGCACCCAAAACCTCCAGGTCCACATCGAGCAACTCCCCCGCAGCCGGGATCCCCCCGCAATTTTTCGCCGCCATGGAGATCACCCGGTTGACGAGGTTGCCCCATTCGTTGGCCAGCTCGTCGTTGTTGCGCCGCACGAACTCCGCCCACGTGAAGTCGGTGTCTTGGCTTTCGGGGCCGGCTACCGCGATGTAGTAGCGCAAAGCGTCGGCGCTGTAGCGCGACAGGAAGTCGCGCACGTGGATGACCACGTGGCGCGAGGAGGAGAACTTGCGCCCCTCCATGGTCAGGTACTCGCTGGAGACCACCTCGGTAGGCAGCGCCAACTGCCCCAACGACCCTGGCGCGGCGGCAGGCTCCCCAGCGCCGTTGTAACCCAGCAGGATCGCCGGCCAGATCACCGAGTGGAAGACAATGTTGTCCTTGCCCATGAAGTAGTACCCACGGGCCTGCGGGTTTTGCCACCAGGCGCGCCAAGCCTCAGGCTCGCCACTGCGCCGCGCCCACTCGATGGAGGCTGACAGGTACCCGATCACCGCGTCGAACCACACGTAGATGCGCTTGTCGGGCCGGTCGCGCCAATCGGGCAGGGGCACCGCCACCCCCCAATCCAGGTCGCGGGTAATGGCACGCGGTTGCAGGTCAGCCAGCAGATTTTCGCTGAACTTGATGACGTTAGGCCGCCAGTCGGTGCGGGTAGCCAACCAGGAGCCCAGCGCGTCGGCAAACGCGGGTAGGTCGAGGAAAAAGTGCTCGCTTTCCACAAACGTCGGGGTTTCCCCATTGATACGGCTACGGGGATTGAGTAACTGCTCGGGGTCCAGTTGCTTACCGCAGGCATCGCACTGGTCGCCGCGTGCGCCTGGGGTGCCGCAATGCGGACAGGTGCCCTCGATGTAGCGGTCAGGCAAGGTGCGCCCTGTCGAGGGGGAGATGGCCCCTAGCGTGGTGCGCGCCACGATGTAGCCGTTGCGATGCAGCGTGGAGAACACCTCCTGCACCACCGCATGATGGTTAGCGGTGCTGGTGCGGGTGAACAGGTCATAGCTCAGGCCTAGGGCAGCCAGATCCTCCACGATCACCCGGTTGTAACGGTCAGCCAACTCCCGGGCGCCGACCCCCTCCGCGTCGGCTTGCACCTGGATCGGAGTGCCGTGCTCATCAGTGCCAGAGACCATCAACACCTGGTGTCCGCTCATGCGCATGAACCGGGCGAACACATCGCTGGGCACTCCAAACCCGGAGACGTGCCCAATGTGGCGTGGCCCGTTGGCATAGGGCCACGCCACGGCAGTCAAGATGGGGCCAAGGCAGGGGGAGGTATCAACAGGCATGGGGCCTAAGCCTAGAACAGGGCACCGACAGATTCGCTGGGGTTTCTCGGCTACCTACCACCCGTCTGAAGTTTTAACGCTGACTTGCTCCTGGGAACAGATCCAGGTAAGGCTGGTAGGCATACACCCGGCCGCGGGTGGCACCGGTTATTTCGCGCAGCACCCCTATCTGGCAGAACTGGCGCAGCAGTGCCGAAACCGTGGGTTGGGAGGATTCAAGGCGTTGCATCACCAAGGCGGCATTGAGCACAGGCTGCTGATACAGCAGATCCAGTAACCTCAGCCCCAAGCCGCTACGACGGCCCAGTTCGTGCGTCACCAGCTGACGGTGCTGCTGTTGTAATTCCACAATGGCTAAGGCGATCTGGCTGGCTTCCTTGGCTGCCTGCGTCATTGCCCCCAGGAAAAACTGCAACCACCCATGCCAATCTCCATGGGTTCGCACCGCATCCAGTCGGCGGTAATACTCGGCCTGTTCTTTTTTCAGGTAAAGAGAGGGGTAGAGCACGGGCTGGCTGATGACCTTTTGTTCTAGCATCCAGAAAGTGATCATTAAGCGTCCGGTGCGCCCATTGCCGTCGAGAAACGGGTGGATCGTCTCAAATTGGGCGTGGATTAGCCCCGCTGCCACCAGCGGTGGGGTGGGTTGATCCAAGCTGTTCATGAACACATCAAGGTCTGCCATCGCCGCAGTAACGTAATCAGCAGGTGGTGGCACAAAACGAGCCGAGTCAGGCCCCGCCCCACCGATCCAGTTTTGGCAGCGACGAAACTCTCCCGGAGTTTTGGCTGGTTCCCCACCACGCACCCCCTCCATGAGCACCGCATGCACCTTTTTGATCAATCGCGAAGACAAGGGGAGTTTGTCAAGTTGGTCGATCCCGTACTGCATCGCCTTGATGTAGTTGATCACTTCGTGGATGTCGACGCTACCTGCGGATTTGCTGGTGAGCGCCTCATATTCCAGGACGTCCATCAATGAGGCCTGCGTCCCTTCGATTTGGCTGGATAACACTGCCTCGTGCCGCACGAACATGCTGACAAATTGATCGGCGGCGGGGATGATGGCCACTGCCCCGTCCAACCGTCCCACCTCTCGGTCCGCCCGGGACAACAGCGCTTGCACAGGGGCAGTCAATGTGAGATCTGCCGGGGGCAGAGCATCAGGGATGAACGCGGCAAAACCTCCAGGTTGAGGTTCATACCGCCCACTAGCGCGATCCATAGAGGCACCTTAGCAAAGGTTTCATCGTTTTCTTTATCTAAGCCCTGGCATTAGATAAAGAAAACGATGAAACCTTTGCTTCAGACCAACGGTGTATCACGTTTGTTGGGTGAGCCTGACCCTAGATCGGTTGGCCGTCGAGGCGAACGGAGGAGGCTAGTTCGTCAAGCAGGCCCTTATTAATCTTCCAGTAACGCTGTTGCCCGTGGAAGGTGAGGGTGAACATCCGCCCGGGCACCCGCGCCTCAGCCGAGGCAAGTGGCCCTGGGAAATAGCCGCGCATCTGCCAGGCCTGACGTGGCGTTCCGTCGTTGCCCTTGCAGGTGAAAGCCACTACCACAGCTGCAGCGTTGGTCGTAATGATCGGACGAGGTTGTCCCGTCAACTCCACCGACTCGGCCTGACACTGCGTTACCGCCAAATCCGGTTGGGAGGTTTTGGTCTGCAGCTGTTGGGCCCAGGCCGTCACCGCTTGCCCAGCGCTGGCGGGGGTCTCGACCGCAGGATCAGCGGTCTTTTCCAACAAGGTCACTCCTGCAAAACCCACGATTTCTCCGTTAGGCACTGCGTCCTTTTGGACCCGAGAGGTGGTCGCAGACAAGGTGGCTGAGCTGTCCTTCCAGTCGGTGGGGTAGCTGAAGCTGATCCGCTGATGAGCCGAGGAGGCTGTGGCGCGTTGACCACTGGCCTTATAGGCGGCAATCTCCTGGTCGCTCTGGTGCTTCACAAAAAGCCCCAGCGCCCCCAAGGTCACCACAATCACCGCCAGCACCACCACGATGCTGATCAACGCCATCCCCTTACCTTTACCCGCGCTGTCGACCGGGGGAGGATCTGGGTGCACCACCGTGCCATCAGCGCGGCGGATGGCCACTGTCTGAGTGATGCTGTCCAGGTCGACGTATTCAATATCATCGCCTGGGGAGGCAGCAGCCCTGGAAAGGGAACTCATCAGACCACCTACCTTACCCATCCCGCCCCTCGCGGGCGGGTATCACCCCACAGTAGGCAGCCACGTGCTGCTTCGGCGCGCTTTCCCCCCACAATCACCCTTGTGGCTAGGGTGATCACCCACCTCCATCAGACAATTCGGACAGAAGACCAGTCGCACCAATTAGGTCCCTCGGGTGCTGGCAGGTCGGAGTCGGACGCCCCCTCTGGTCGTGTGGCGGGAATACCCTCGACGAATAACGGCAGACTCCGCATGATCGGTTGGTAAGGCAGCAGCTGCCCGTACCGGTTTCAAACTTTCTGTCGCTGTTTGGCATATGGGCTGCAGGAATGCCACTAAAGCGCGTCCCCAATTTCTGATGAAACGCGATTCCTTCCCTTTAACTTCGATGGCCCATCTCTGCCCGGATTCCCATGACCTTTGCAGAGGAATAACACGAAACTCCACCTTGCCAATACCCTTCACGCTAGCGATGTAGTGATTGGGGCTGATGATCTTGAATGAAACCGCGAGGGAGGTTGACAAAGAAGGGTGTTGGAGCGCCATTTTATTTTTGGGACATCCAAAGAAACCCGTTACTAAATTATTAATCGTTACCTGGGCGGCGTCAGGGTGAATCTTGGATATCAGACCAGGAAGGGGAATGAGAAACGAATAATGACCTGAGCTGTACTGATGCAGGGTGTCTCCACCTTCGATCACGACATCCACCACCTCGTCGGCTTCCGGTTGGTCCATCGTGACTCCTCTCGCAGGGCGGTGCGGGCGATGCTAGGTGGTCAGTTCAAGTGGCGCCAGAGGCTCATGGACGAGGAAAACACCCAACGTGCGGCAGGTGGAGACGACTTGTGCCAAGCCAGGCCCTACGATCTGCTGATGTGACCTCTGTTGCCAGCGCCTCGGCGGCGCGCCAAAACCCTGGCCAACCGCTTGCCACCGCTGCACGCCGCAGCGTGCGGGCTGGGCTTGCTGCCCGCTGGCGCGGCTTGACCCTGGATCAATGGCTGGGGTGGTTAGCTCCCCTTGCCATCACGGTGATTGCCGGGGTGATGCGTTTTCGCAATTTGGCTAACCCCCACGCATTTGTTTTTGACGAGACCTACTACGCCAAAGATGCCTGGGCACTGCTGAAGTTTGGCCACGAGCGAGAGTGGCAGGACTCCCCCGACACCAAGGACATCAACGAGGCCAACGTAGCGATTTTGCAAGGAAACACCGAGATGTTTCGGGGGCCCACGGGCACCGATGGGGCCTCCTTCATTGCTCACCCTCCGGCAGGAAAATGGGTCATCGCCATCGGGGAATGGCATTGGGGGCTGACCCCGTTCGGGTGGCGAGTCATGGTGGCTTTACTGGGAACCCTGTCCATCCTCATGATTGCCCGTATTGCTCGCCGGCTCTTGGGCTCCACTCTGCTGGGATGCATTGCCGCCACTTTGTTGGCTCTAGACGGGTTGCACTTTGTGGAGTCACGCACGGCGCTGCTGGATCTAATCCTCATGTTCTTTGCCCTGGCAGGGTTTGGATTTCTTCTGCTGGACCGTGATTTCCACCGCTGGTGGTTAGCTCGCCGTCACCGCCGCGCCACCCAACGCCATCGGCTCAAACATCCCGATGCCAGCGCTGCCGCCGCTCGCCGCCCCAGCGGCATCGGGCGCTACCGACTGCCTGCCGGGTGGCAACAAAGCTTTGGGCCCGGGGTGTGGTTTCGGCCCTTCTTGGTGCTTTCAGGAGTCATGCTCGGCCTGGCTGCCGCTACCAAGTGGAGTGGTGCTCCTTTCGTCGCAGTCTTCGGTGTCACCGTGATGGCGTGGAACTACGCTGCCCGACGCAGCCTGCACATCCGACGCCCCGCCCTTGGGACACTGCTGCGCGATAGCGTTCCGGCTTTCCTGGCTCTGGTAGGCAGCGCCGCGCTGGCCTATACCGCCTCGTGGTGGGGCTGGTTTGTCACCGACACTGGTCATAAGCGTCATTCCGGCATCACCCGACCCTTCCACCCCGAAGGCGAGGGTGTGAAATCGGCCCTGTTGGAGCCAGTCATCCGCGCCGCCAACGCAGCGATCAGCCATATGCCGGAAGTATGGCGCGACTGGTTTGCCTACCACCAGGAAATGTGGCACTTCAACAGCACCCTGAACTCCCCTCACCCCTACCAGTCCAACCCGTGGAGCTGGCTCGTGCTGGGGCGGCCCGTCTCCTTCTTCTACGAGGGAAAGGACCAAGGCGTCACCGGGTGTGGGGCTGACCAATGCTCCCGGGCCATTTTGGGCATTGGCACCCCGGCCATCTGGTGGGCCAGCATCCTGGCGATTGTGGTGGTGGTGTTCTGCTGGGCGTTGCGGCGCGATTGGCGCGCCGGTGCCATCGTGGCGGGGCTAGCCGCCAGCTATTTGCCCTGGTTCGGTTTTCAAGGCCGCACGATTTATGCCTTCTACGGAGTGATTTTCCTGCCCTGGCTGGTGCTGGCTTTGACCTACTGCCTCGGGTTGCTGTTGGGGCCCCGTGGCGCTTCCCCCACGCGCCGAGTCTTCGGTGCCGGAATGGTGGGGGGCTACTTACTGCTGGTGTTGCTCAACTTCGTCTACTTTTACCCCATTTTCACCGCCGAGGTCATCACCTACCAGCAATGGGCGAACCGCATCTGGTTCCCATTCTGGATTTAGGAACTTCCTCTTGGCGAGTGGACTTAGCTTGATTGGCTTCACTGGCCCGGGATTCGAGATACCTTAAGGGGACGCCCTTGATCCCCTCGACGCAGGAGTCGGTAGTGAACCAGCCCCGCTGGCAGCCGTTGGACTCGACACCCTACGGCTCGTCCCCCATCGATACGCCGCCTCAACGACGCTGGGCTGCGTGGATCATCATGCTGTCGGTAGCACTGGCCATTGTGCTGATCGGCGGGACAGGTCTGTATTTCCTGCTAGGCAGGGTGAAGACGTCTGAGAGTGCCGACTCAACGACGCCCAGCACGACCTTGCCTAGTCCGACGACCCCACCTAGCGCACCAGAACCCTCCGACCCCGTACCGCAAGACACCACTGCTGCCCCCGTGCAGCCCCCGACGGGTCCTCCTCTAGAGCAGAGGCAGTCGGTACCGACTGCCTCCTCAAGGGTTGCACCCCCGCAGGCGCTACCTCTTCCTCACACCAGCGGTACGCAGAGCACGCACCGCACCGCATCACCTTCTCAGCCTCATTCCTCGCCGGTAACGAGTGTGAAGACCTCCACCTCACCAGCACCAAGGATGACCTCGCCGCCTCCCCCACCGCCGCCCACCACTCCGCCGGGCGGGTACTACCCGTTGAGTCGCAATTACTCACCGTCGCAATTGAGTTGGTCTTATCCTGGCCTACCCGCAGGATGGACCCAGCTCTCCTTGACTAACACAGTGTTGAAGGCTGTAGCCGATGATTCCCACGCGGCAGCAAGCTTCATCATGCAAACTTTCCCCCCCGCAGCAACCGATGACGCCACCAACACCACCTCCTACATTCTGGCGGTTTTGACTTGGCTCCAGATCTCCAACCCTTCTTTGCAGGGGTGTTCCAGTCGCGCCTTGAACGTCGTGGGCACTACCACCAGCGTGGAGTTTTCGGTGTGCGACTACCTTGGCACTGCTCCCGACGCCACCCCAGTGATGGTCCGAATTGCCGCCCGCGCCATGGGGCTCAAACGGGCTGCCGTGACCTACCACGCCAGACCCAGCCAGTTCCCTCCCTCGGACTGGGACGCCCTGGTAGCCAACTTGGCCCTATCGGCCAGCTAAAAGTTCGAGCCTTATTCAAGACCCTCTGCGCACTGTGGAGTGGAAGAATATGGGCGCCCATGATTCACAGGAAAGGTATGAACCAGTGCGCCCTCACCCTGCCAACCTGCTCGTTTCGACGGCAGCCGCTGTTGCCGTCATGATCGGACCGGGAGCTGGAACTGCCAGCCAAGAGACCGACCCACGCACCCAAGCCACCCTTGCCCAAGTTGATCTCTTGACCGAAGAAGTGCGGGTAGCACTTCCATGGATCGCTGGGGGTGAGCCTCCCACTTCGCCTTTCTATGAAGATGCCGCCCACCTATTCTCGATCACCAAAGGGTTAGAAGCTCAACTCAACAAAGTGAACTTTGAACGGCCAGTACTGGGCGAGCAGGATGAAACCCTTATCCAGAAACAATTTGACCCCACCCAAGTGAGCCCGAAGACTCGCCAGAATAATCTCTCAGCCTTTAAACAACGACTGGCCCGCCGCCTGCAGGAGATGGCCCCATTGTTGAGGACTTCACCTCAACCAGCTGCGCGACAGCTCGCAGATCTCTGCGAGGTTTCCAGCCAACGTCTGTTGAAGCCTGCACCTCAACTGACCATGCGGGTGTAGTGCCCAGGAGCTTGGAGCAAAACAGACACTCTCGCCACGGTAAGCCAGCTGGCAGGCTACGTTAGTAGACGACACGTGTCGCTAGCGCTTGAGGAGCATGGTGTGAGTTCGCCCCAGATTCCCTCCCACGATCCCACGATCCACTTTCCCACCCCGCCAGGCGGGGAACA
>JBDIAW010000012.1:0-53160 GCA_039812585.1 Actinomycetota bacterium
CGTGGCGAGGTTCACCCGGGTCATGTTGCGCAGCTTGACGCTTCGCGCTGTGGTGCCCGGGGCTAACCCGCCCCCATAAACGGTGTTAAACGTTCCACCCACATAGAGCCACTGACCGTGGATATCCAGCGCACGCCCACGGGCATTGGCCGGCGTGGTGGAGTCATACAGCGTGGCGCTCCATCCCGGCACCACCTCACCAGTGGTGGCGTCAATTTTGGCTAATCCCTGGGTATTACTCACTCCGTTGACGATAGTGAACTCGCCAGCGATGAATAAAGAACCGTCAGGGGCAGCGATGATGTCACGAACCTGACCATCCAACACGGGCAGAAAAGCTGGCTTCCATGCCCCGGTAGGAATGTCAAAAGCCGCTAGATAAGGCTGGCGCACTTTTTCGTTCACCCCTGGAGTAGCACCACGCTGAACGTATTCAAACTTGCCCCCTACATACAGGGTGGTTCCTATTGTGGCCAGGGCTTGAACCTCGAGATTGTTCTCGCCCTTCCCTCCGCCGACTATTCCGCTGACTCCCCACGTAGTGCCGGGTTCAGTGGTGGTACGCATCAGGGGGCGCAAGGTCTGCGCGCCGGCTCCGGAGGGATCCGGAGCCGGGTAGTGCACGTCGGCCTGGGTCAAGCGGGGGCGCAGCCACACTTGGGCGAAAGGCACGGCGTTGCGCTCGGTGCCGTACTGCCACAGGAAGCTGTTGGGATCCTGGTTGCCCACCACCTCGTAGCCATACCAGAAACCGTTGCGGTAGTTGTGGTTTTTCCACTCGTAGGTGGAAAGTTGGGTCCAACCATCTCCGCCGGTGGGCTTGGCGTTGAGGTTACGGCTGTGCAGGCCAGGGGAGGTGTTGAGAATCCCGTTGTCGCTGAAGGAGGCCAGTTTGATGCCTCCGTTAAACGCCCAGCTCCATCCGGCAGGCACCCCCGCTGGCAGTGTCGCCGTGCGCAGGCGGAGCTCCTGCGCGATGGCACCGTCGGAGGTCGCGGCGCGCCAGACCCGAATCCCGTCAGGCAAATCGGAGACGGCAGTGTTGTTCAGCAGACCATTAATGGTTGCTGTAGACAGCGCGGCTGGGGAAAATGCTGCGGGCCCAAAGGGGGCGGTGCGGATCGAGGTCGGGCTGCCTTGGCCAGTAGTAGCGAACGACCACCCTTCTCGGCCACGCCCGACTAAGACCCACCCCCCGCCGTCGGTCACTTGATCGCAGAAAAATTGCTGGGGAGCGACTAGAGCAGGTGTCTGCAACCAATAGACACCGCTGGGGGCGGAGGGATTCACCTGTTTCACCTCCCAGCAGGAGGCCGCAGCGCGGTCGTAGCGCGAGCCATCGCGCACAGGGGTATCGGCAGCCGAAGCTGAGGAGCCCAGAACTACCACTGTGGTCAGACTCAGGAGGGCAGCGGCGGTAGCAGCACCGGCGATACGAGCGCGTCGAAAGCCCACGTGCAGGCGGGCAGCAGGAACGCGGGAAGTGAAGGAAGAAAATAGACCCATAACTCTATAAAACGGTAGAGGGGGGCAAACGTTACGTCACATTGGACAGAAAAAGTGACGGGCTGAAGCTCAGAGTCTTAAGCCCTTTAAAGCAGTAGCGCCATGGTGCGGCTGCCTTAAATGTCCTCCGTGCCCGACCTGTCCTGCGCCAAGAGAGTGTGTCCAGCTGGCACTTGGGACCCAGTTATTCGATTTTGGTCGCGCGCGGCGTGAAAACGCGCCAAGCTAGGCGCATGGCTGAATGGTTTCCTATGACTGATACTGCTGCTCGTGGTGATGAAGAGGCGCGCTTTTTAGCGCGGTTGCGTGCCAACGCCGCCCAGTGGCCTGCTTCGCTGACCAAACCCGATGACACCGAGGCCACTGCGCGCCTGGAGCCGTTGGTACTCACGGTTGACATCGACCAGATCCCGGTCGTGCCGGGTGCAACTCCCACCCTCAACGTGTTGCAACTGGCCTTCTACGTCTACTCCAACGGGTTAGCGCTGGAAGGTTCCTGGGGCAGTCGTTACCTGCTGCACGACTTCGACCCCAGCGATCCTGACTGCCTGGTGGTGCGCGGGGTTCCCGTCGACGCTGAGCAGATGGCCGATTGGGCAGCGCTGTGGCTGCGCAACCAACTGTCCCGCCCGCTGATCCGTGAGGAGTGGGTCAAGGGCAACAATGTCACCTTCTGTCACTGGGTGCTGGAGGACAGTGGCAAAGTGCTGGCTGAGCACGGACGTAAACGTTTCGGCACCCACAAAGAGGCCGACCGGGTCAAGGTACTGCGGGGGATGGCCACCCAGCAACGTGTCGCGGCGGCTTCGCTGCCCGAAAAGAGCTTCGACCTGGAACTCGATGAGCCGGTGGGTAAGGCCTAAGTCGGCAGCTTCTCGCTCAAAAGCCCGCACCTTCGTTGGTGCGGGCTTTTTGACATCTCCCGCTTGTACACTGCAACCGGCAGTAGGGTGATCGCAGCGGCGGATCGGGGAGGCACAGTGAAGCAGAGGCAGACGCGGTGGTGCGCCACGGTGGCGGTGGTGCTGGCAACAGTGGTTATGTCGCTGGCCGGCTGCAGTTGGCGTGACATGGATGCAGTCATGAGGGTGGAGGGGCAGAGCCTCACTCAACAGCAGTACTCCCGTCTGACCAACGACGACCAAGTGAAACGCCTGGCTGAGCTGATCACCCAGGGCCGTTTTTCCGCCGATCACATGGTGTTGCTGGTTTTTCGTCAAGCCCAACAATTGACCAGTTTTGCGCAGGCCAACCATCAAACGGTGGATGCAGCCAAAGTGGCCACTAGTACCGATCAGTACTTGGATAAGGCTGCGCAGGGTTTGCAATTACCGGGCCGCCAAGCGTTGAGTCAGCCGGCTCGTGATCTGTTGGGGTGGTTGGCTCAGGCTGATGTCGCTGATGAGGCGATGCAGGCAGCCGTGGAGAAGCACGCTCTTGACAATCCCGCAGAGGATCCAGCGAAGTACCTGCAAGATTTGCAGCAACAGTGGGCTCAGTACCAGCGCGATCATGTCCAGGTCAATCCGCGCTACGGGACATGGGACTCCACCAAGGGAGAGTTCAAGCCGTTGTTTGGGGGCGGGTTGAGCACCCCCAGCTCCCCTGTGGCGACGATGGCTCCGGTGCCGATCAGTCCGGCTCCTGACCCCACTGCGCCTGCTTCTCAGGTGCAGTAATGGGTCATTTGACGGTGGTCGTGACCTCTCCGCGTGTAGCGCCGGGGTTGTTGTCAGCGGCAGCCTGGCAGGTGTTGTTGGACGCAGACGCGGTGTACGTCCGTACGCCGGTGCATCCCCAAACTCCTTATTTGGAGGCGGCTCAGATTCAAATCACCGCTCTGGATGGCACCACCGAGCAGACCCTCACTGATCAAACCCTGGCCACCGAGTTGATAGCTGCGGCCCGTCACGCCACGATTGCGTTTTTGGCCGATGAGCACTCTCAGGTGGGCCTGGCTCAGGAGTTGGCCAATCAGTTGGCTTGGCAGAGTAGCGAAGCCTCCCCGGTTGCCTATGCGGGCCCATCAGTGGAGTTGGAGGTGCTGTCGGCCTCCTGGGATTTGCCCGGAGCCCGGCTGCTGGACGTGGTCCAGGTGATGGATCGGTTGCGTTCCCCTGGAGGGTGCGCCTGGGATGCCCAGCAGACCCACCAGTCGTTGGTCACCTATCTGCTGGAGGAAACCTACGAGGTCATTGAGGCCATCGAGTCCGGTTCGCGTACCGACTTGTGTGAGGAGTTGGGCGATCTGCTTCTGCAAGTGATCTTCCATGCGCGCCTGGAGGAGGAAGACGCGCAGCAGCCCTGGTCAATCGACGAAGTGAGCCGGGGGATCTGCGAGAAGCTGCGCCGCCGCCATCCGCATGTGTTTGGTGCGGGAGCCTCTGCAGCCCATGAGCATGAATTGGCCGGGGTAGACCCGTCGACACCCGACGGGTTGGATCAGTATGAATCCACCTGGCAGCAGATGAAAACCGACGAGAAATCCCGCGAATCGGTGCTTGATGGCGTGGCGCAGGCCCAACCGGCCCTCTCGCTGGCCTCCAAGATGCTCTCACGTGTCAACCGGGGCGGGCTATCCGTACCACTGCCCGCCATCGTGCCCAGCGATGAGCCGGACCATCGTCTAGGCGTGCAAATCTTGCACTTGGTGGAGCAGGCGCGCCAGCTAGGAGTAGATCCTGAGGCCAGTCTCAGGCAAGTTTTGCGCCACTATGCCGACAATGTCCGCCAGGCCGAGAGCCTCCACCCGGCGTCGTCAGCGGTCGTCGGTGAACCCTGACGATGCCAGGTAGGACTGAGTTTGGGTATGAGTAGTGGAGTGTGGGCTCTACTAACCTCTACCTTTTCCTCTTCCTGGTGTTGTCGTTGGTGTTCTTCCTGGTGTGCTGCCGGGGCCTGTTACAGGCAAGGTTGTGACCTGGGCTGGCTTGGCTGGGGATTGTTGAGATAGTGGTGGGACACCGGGGGGCGGGTTACCAAGATACGGGGCCAATTCGTTCAGGGTTTCGGCGGTTGTGTTCGCGTGTTTGGCGATGGTGGCGGCGGCGTCTGACTGGTTGTCTTCGGGCAGGTTGTGGATCTGCCAGGCCAGTTCGTGCAGGGTTTTGGCGTTAGGTCCGGGTGTTTGGCGATGGTGGTGAAGGCGTCCCACCGGTTGGGTTCGGGCAGGTTGTGGATCTGCCAGGCCAGTTCGTGCAGGGTTTTGGCGTTTAGGTTCGGGTGTTTGGCGATGGTGGTGAAGGCGTCCCACCGGTTGGGTTCGGGCAGGTGCGGGATCCGCAGGGCCCGTTCGTACAGGGTTGCGGCGGTTGTGTTCGGGTCCTCGAGAGTTTTGCTTGTTTGGCCGGGCGCATCGGTCATGGGTCGTTATCCTTACTTTCTGGTTGAGATTGCAGGCAACTCTTGCGAGCCGATCTTGTGATGATGTTGTGATTTTAACGGTGCTCGGGTTGGCATACCCAGGAAATCACTCAATAAGGGCGAATATCGACAATCACTTCGCAGCGGTGACTATGCCGTGGCATATCACGAGCACGTTCAAAATAGATGCTCACGTTCGGGTCGGATTTTGCCGAAGCAATACCTGTCACTGGGCATGGAGGCCCTTGACAGGAAGGCCACCCCATGACCCGCGTACTCGTCTGTGACGACTCCCCGCTCACGCGCGAAGGATTGCGCCGGGCGCTGTCACAAGTGTCCAGTGTGTCCGGTGTCACCCTAGCTAGCTCCGGTGATGAGGCGGTTCAGCGCTATCACACTGAGCGCCCCGACTTGGTGCTCATGGATGTGCGCATGCCAGGGATGAATGGTTTGGAGGCCACCCGCAAAATCCTGGTCAGCAACCCTCAAGCCAATGTGCTGCTCATGACCACCGCTGAGGATATCGACGGAGTGGCCCGTACCGTGGCCGGGGGTGCTCGCGGCTACCTGGTGAAAACGGCCTCCCGCGAAGAGTTTGTGGCCACGGTGGGATGCGCGATTGCTGGTGCGGCAGTGCGTCGTGGCGTAGCGGCCGCGCGCGTGGAGAGCACCCAGGGGGCGATTCCTTCGCTGACCGAGCGGGAGATGCAGGTGTTGGAAGGGATGAGCCGCGGCCAGTCCAATTCCGAGATCGGCAAGCAGCTCTACCTGTCAGAAGACACGGTGAAAACCCACGCGCGGCGGTTGTTCCGCAAATTGGGCGCGGCTGATCGGGCCCAGGCTGTGGCGCTGGGCTTTCGGTGGGGGTTGGTGCACTAGATGACAAGCTTCCTGCCTGTCGGTTGACATGCGGGGCTCACCCGTTGAGCCCGGCGGGCAGGAGTTCCACGTTTCGCCTCCTTGCTGGGGGGCTGGGGGCGAGACGGGCACGAACACCTCCTGTGCGGGGGTGAGTGAAGCTCTACCAGGCGTTTGACGTGGTGTCGCGACCGGCGCAACGCAACAGGTAGCAGCACTCGTGCCAAGCAGAGGCGGAAGTGGTGGGTTGAGGTTGGGTGACGGTATCTGGGGGGAGCCGGCACCAACGCCCCACCCTTCCGTCTCGTTGTTTTCCCCTAGCGTTACCCCAGGCGGGCTCAAGGTGACGCTTGGTCGCAACCGGCGGACCTTTGTCCCTCAGGCGCATAGGCTGGGAGTCATGCCTTCTGACCTGACTTTCCACTCAGACATCCCGCTGGGCCTGACCTACGACGACCTGTTGTTGGTGCCTGGGGCCTCCGACGTCATGCCTGATGAGGTGGACACCTCCACCCGGCTGACCCGCCAGCTGCGGGTGGCGGCCCCCCTGCTATCCGCCCCGATGGATACCGTCACTGAGGCGCGCATGGCCATCGCCATGGCCCGTCACGGGGGCATCGGGGTGCTGCACCGCAACCTGCCCTCCGACCAGCAGGCGGCGCAGATCGACGTGGTGAAGCGTTCAGAGGCCGGCATGGTGGCCTCTCCGGTCACCGCCAGCCCCGAGGCCACCCTGGCCGAGATTGACGCCCTTTGTGCGCATTACCGCATCTCCGGGGTGCCCATTGTGGATGCTGACGGTGTGTTGGTGGGCATCGTCACCAACCGGGATTTGCGGTTTGAGACTGACCTGTCCCGCCCCGCGCGCGATGTGATGACGCGCATGCCCCTGGTCACCGGCACCATGGGCATCTCCGGGGAGCACGCCATGCAACTGCTGGCCCAACACAAGATCGAGAAGCTGCCTCTGGTCGATGAGCACAACCACCTGCGTGGCCTGATTACCGTGAAAGACTTCGTCAAGAGCGAGCAGTTCCCCCACGCCACCAAGGACTCCCAGGGTCGTCTGGCTGTAGGAGGCGCGGTAGGGGTTGGTGAGGATGGCTATCGGCGCGCCATGGCTCTGCTGGAGGCCGGGGCGGACCTGCTGATCGTCGACACGGCCCACGGCCACTCCACGGCGGTGTTGGAGGCTATCGCCCGCATCAAGCGCGAGCACCCAGACGCCCAGGTCATTGGCGGCAACATCGCCACCGCCTCGGGAGCTGCCGCCCTGATCGAAGCCGGCGCCGACGCCGTCAAGGTAGGGGTCGGCCCAGGTTCTATTTGTACAACCCGTGTTGTTGCCGGGGTGGGGGTGCCGCAGGTTAGCGCCATCATGGAGGCGGCTCGGGTGGCGCGTCCGGAGGGGGTGCCGGTCATTGGGGATGGCGGGTTGCGTTATTCCGGTGACATCGCCAAGGCCCTGGTGGCCGGGGCTGACACGGTGATGCTGGGCTCGCTTCTGGCCGGCACCGAAGAGAGCCCCGGGGAGCTTATTTATCGCAACGGCAAGCAGTTCAAGTCCTACCGAGGCATGGGCTCGCTGGGGGCAATGCGTAAGCGCAACGACGCCACAGGGCAGGCCCAGTCTTACTCGCGTGACCGTTACTTCCAGGCTGATGCTTTAGCTGAAGAGGAGCTGATCCCTCAGGGCATCGAGGGCATGGTCGCCTATAAGGGCAAGGTCTCCTCGGTGGTGCACCAGTTGGTGGGAGGCCTGCGAGCCTCGATGGGGTTTGTGGGCGCCTCCACCGTGGAGCAGTTGCAGGCGCAGGGTCGGTTCATCCGCATCACCGGTGCCGGCCTGGCTGAGAGCCACCCTCACGACGTCGGCATCACCGCCGAGGCGCCCAACTACCCGGCGTAACGCAGCGGCGCAGCTTGCTGGTGACGGCGGTAAGGCGGATCAGTCATCACCCGGACATGTCCAAGGTAGAGCGGACAACTGAAGCTCCCGTTCTTCCCTGTGTATGGTAACACCTAACAAATGTAGAGTATTACCATACATGCAGGATAAGAATGGCGTGCTGACGGACAGGAGTGGAGATGGATCTCACTGATCCGGCATCTGTGGTGATGACCAAGGGAGTCGCCAGTGTGCTTCGGGTTCTTGCCGGTGCAGACTCAGCATTCACTGTGCGTCAATTGGCGCGTGTAGCCGGCATTTCTCCGATGCGTGCTTCAGAACTCATCCGCAAACTCGCCGCCCATGGGCTGGTGACCACAGCAACGGTGGGGTCATCTCTGAGTTGCCGACTCAACCGCGACCACCTATTGACGGCAGCTCTGGTGGATCTGGTCACCGCCCGAGCCAGACTAGTTGAGCTGCTGCGTCTACTCATCCACAATTGGTCGCTGGCCCCGTTGCACGCGTCACTTTACGGGTCGGCGGCTCGGGGAGATGGCACCCTCAGCAGCGACCTGGACATTCTGGTGGTGGCGCCGCCACTCAACGCTGACCAAGATCTGGTATGGCAGGACCAGTTGTATCAGACGCAACAGCGTATTGAGCAGGCCTGCGGCAACCAGGTGTCCTGGCTGGCCACCGACGTGGAGGGATTGCGGGCAGCCGTGGAGGCCGACGAGCCCATTCTGGCCCAGTGGCGCACCGAAGCAGTGCTGCTGGCCGGAGTCAAGCTGTCAGAGTTACTGCCCCAGCCCAACGAGGAAGCGATAAAGGCGAGGAAACCATGAGTAGGCAAAACTTGTGCGGACGCCACGAGGCTCAAACGCGGGTGGAGGTGGCTCAGGGTTACCTTGATGTTGCCGAAGTGGCAGGTGCGGGGGAGCCCACACCAGTCGATCGCAATGTCGCTGCTGGAAATGCGGTCCTGGCGGCCATTGCTGCGGCGGATGCGTTGTGCTGTCTGCGGCTGGGGACACGTTCGCGTGAGGCCAATCATGCTGCCGCCGTTACTCTTCTCCAACAGGTCGACCGGGATCTGTCGAGGGACCTCGCCACAGTCCTGGCCATCAAGGATTCGGCTCATTACGGCCAGGTATTTCTGGGTGGGACTCGCCTCTCGTCAGTTTTACGAGCGACACATCGCCTCGTTGAGGCCGCCCAAGCGGCGTTGAAGGGCTGAGTCGAAGGTGCTGCCCAGCTGGGGTAGTGGCGAAAAACCTAGGCGTAGCAAAGACTCCACCGTAAGGCGTTGGTTGTCGTTGGTGCGCCACCGACGACCAGCGCCATGCCTCGTGGAGGGGTGAAACAGAGTCCGCAGCCGCCGTGTGGGTGGGTGTTTCGGCTGGTTGATGAAGGCAGGGGTGTGCCAGACTGCTGGCATGATCGAACGGGTGCGGCAGATGCGGGCGCTGACGGCAGCGGCGCTGGGGGAGGTCCTGGTGCCGCCGCTGGAGGGGCGCAGCGAGCAGGATTTGGCGCAGGCGATTGCCACCAGACTGAGGGCGCGCCCGGAGTTGGCCAGTGTGGGGTGGTACGCGCCGCCTTCGGACGGGGTGATTGTGGCGGTGGGCAACCCGCCCGACTACACCCGGGTGGGTTTGGGCACCTATCGCCTGCAGCAGGCTTGGCCGCGTCCGGATCTCCTGGTGCAACAGGAGTCGATGCTGGGGGTGTACGCCTCCCCGGTGGGACTCGACGGGGTAATCGGCGACCTGTACACCACGCTCTACTGCGGCAGCAACCCAGTCATCCGGCAGCACCTTCGCGCAGTGTGGCACCTGACCCACCGCATCGCCGAGCAGATCGAGGTGGGCATGACCTTTGCGCAGGTCCACGCGCAGGCGTTGGCGCTGATCGAGCAGCACGGTTACGCCAACGCCATCTACAGCGTGCACGATGGGCTGCAAACCAACCTGGGCCACTCCATCCCGTGGGTGGCCGCTGACGATCCGATCAGCCAGGAGCAGCAACACGTTCTGGCCTGCGCCGACGCGGGTGCGATTGCCGATGCGGTCAGCAACGCGCGCCGGTTTGTCAGCGCCGTCGAGACCTCCACGGTGGTGACCCCCGACCGGGTGTTCACCGTGGAGCCCCGCCTGAGCGCCCCAGGTCTGCCGACCGTCTGCTTCCATCTGGTCGTGGGCTGGAGTCAGGGCCGCCAGGTCATCGACACCGCCATGGAGCCCCTCCTGCGCGCCTGGGGCATGGACGACATCCTGGACTCCTGAACGCCTGGAGCTCCTCGCGCTGTCCCTCAGAGGGCCGTCGCATTGACCCGGGTGAAATCGGCCCCTGAACCCGGTTCAATGCGACGACCCCTTGGGTCAACGGGGGGAACTGGGCAGAGTGACTGCTGGCGCAACCGGGTCTGGCCGGTGACCTGGTGGTCATCAGTGACAGCCTGCTGCGTCGCGGCTGCGTCGCGCCCGCCGTGCCCGTCGCGCCCCAGCCCACTAGGCTCAAGGCCAGGTACCGGTGAACGAGGAGGCAACGGTGAGCGAGATGGAGATAGGGCGCGGCAAGCGGGCGCGGCGGGCCTACGGGTTTGACGATATTGCGGTGGTGCCCAGCAGGCGCACCCGCGATCCGATGGAGGTTTCCACGGCCTGGCAGATCGACGCCTACCGCTTCGAGTTGCCGGTGCTGGCCGCTCCGATGGATAGCGTCGTGTGCCCCGAGACCGCGATCGCCATCGGCCAGCTGGGGGGGCTGGGGGTGCTCAACCTGGAGGGCCTGTGGGTGCGCTACGACGACCCGGCTCCGCTGCTGGCCCAGATTGTCCAGCTAGACGATGAGCAGGCCAATCAGGCGATGCAACGCCTCTACGCCGAGCCCATCAAGCCCGAGCTGATCACCCGCTGCGTGGAGCAAGTGCGCGCCGCCGGGGTCACGGTGGCCGGAGCCCTATCCCCGCAGCGCACCCAGGAGCATTGGCGCACGGTGGTCGAGGCGGGGGTGGACCTGTTCGTCATCCGGGGCACCACGGTCAGCGCCGAGCATGTTTCGGGTCGGGCCGAACCGCTGAACCTCAAACAGTTCATCTACGAACTCGACGTGCCGGTCATCGTGGGTGGTTGCGCCACCTACACCGCCGCGCTGCACCTGATGCGCACCGGCGCGGCGGGGGTGCTGGTCGGCTTCGGAGGTGGGGCTTCGCACACCACCCGCACGGTGCTGGGGGTGGCGGTACCGATGGCCTCGGCGATCGCCGATGTGGCCGCCGCCCGCCGCGACTACATGGACGAGTCGGGCGGGCGCTACGTGCACGTCATTGCCGATGGAGGGGTAGGTCGCAGCGGAGACATGGCCAAGGCCATTGCCTGTGGAGCTGATGCCATCATGATGGGCTCACCGTTGGCCCGGGCCTTGGAGGCTCCCGGTAGGGGCTACCACTGGGGCTCGGAGGCCCACCACCACGAGTTGCCTCGGGGTCTTCGCCCCTTTGTGGGCACGGCGGGAACGTTACGGGAGATCCTGCTGGGTCCCTCCTGCCGGGCCGATGGTTCGCTGAACTACGTGGGGGCCCTGCGCCGAGCCATGGCCACCACCGGCTACAGCGACCTGAAAGAGCTGCAACGGGTCGAGGTCGTCGTCAGCCCCGGCTAGGGGTCCTGGAGCCGGGAGCATGGGTCGGGAGCGAGGGGAACCTAACAGCAAAAGGAGCTTGGCCAGGGCGGTGAGTGTCCTGAGGAGTTTGGGGACTGTTCACACCACTGACCGGCTGGTCCACATCCTTCGGTGCCTGACCATTTTCCTTTTTGCTGCAAGATGAGCAGCACAAAAGATTGCGCTGGCTAGAGCGGATGCACCTGCCACGGCTGGATTACTCAGAGCAGCACCCCCAACCACTGCAATGAGAGCGTTGCCGGCACTGAAACCCCACCAAAGGTGAGCTGGGGGGCTGGGTTCTTCTCCTTGACTGCTGAGGGGTTAGTGCTCATCGTTGTTGAGCTCATAAGGCTAGGGACTTGTTAACCTCTGCCGTTCAGGCCTGTGCCCGGTTAGGGCATGTTTTGGGTGATCAGGGCCGAGGGGAGGGTTGACGATCGTCAACCCTCCCCTTTAACCCCTGCTACTTCCCGGTTTGATCCTCCACGGTGGCGTCGGAGGCGTTCTTTTTCACCGACTCGATGCCTTTCAGGGCGGCGGCTTTGGACTCGTAGGCTTCGCCGGTGGCGATGACCTGGCCGTTGCTGGCCTTCAGGCGGAAGCGGAACTTCTCGGCTTTGTCCTGGTACAACTCGAACTTTCCGGCCATGACTGGCCCCTTTCTGTGCAGGTGAGGCAGTGCGGTAGTTGTCGTTGAAGCAACACTCCTACGGTAAGTCACCTCTCCGCTGCCAGGGGATCGAACCCCACTATTCACCCCGGGCGGGCTGAGCCGGATGCTCCTACCAGGTCGCGCGCTGGGCTAGGCCGAGGGCATAGTCGGGCCACCAGGTTCCAGCCTCGGGGGCCCCATTGCAGCTGCCGTCAGAGGTTCCGGGGATCTTGACCCAGAGGTAAGCATCGGCGCGGGCGCTAGCCGTCGAGGTGGTTGGCAGCTGCCCGAGGGCTCGGCCAGAGGGGTTGCACCATTCGCCATCTGGGTCGGGCCCCAGGCCGTTGCGGCTGGTGTCGATCACGTAGCGCTTGTTTCCCACCAGTGCGGAGAGTTTGTCGCCGTAGGTGATGGACTCTGAGGTGCCAATGAAGTTGGAGACGTTCAGCGAAAACCCCCTAGCTTGCTCAATCCCCGTTAGGCGCAGGCGCCGAGCTGCTTCGACAGGCTCCAACCACCGAGCAGTACCAATGTCGATATAGACCCAGGCGCCTGACGTGGAGGTGAGCACCCCAACGGCATCTTTGATCAAGTTTGCTCGTGCGCTTTGTTGGCCCTGCGATAAGCAGTCCCAGTCAGCAATGGCGTCGGGCTCCACGATGACCATGGCGCGGGTGGAGCCAATACCGCTGGCCAGCGAACGCATCCAGTCGCGGTAGGCCTCATCAGAGTTTGCTCCGCCGCCGGAGTAGCTGCCGCAATCGCGGTTAGTGATGTTGTAGGCCACGATCACGGGTGTCGCATTGGCTGCTCGCGCCTTGGCCACATAAGCGCGCACGTCTTGGGTCACCTGGGCGCTTGACTGCCAATCTCCGGTCCAATAGGCGGACCCTCCTCGGGCTACCTTCTCCATCAACGCCGCATCTGCCGGGCGTGACTGCCGCCACTGCTGGGCCTGCCGTGCGGCATCAGAGTTAGGGTCCACGTAGATGCGCTGGCCTGCCAGCCCATTGGCGGGGGTGGTGGTAGAGGGTGGTGGCTGCTTGGCAGGCGTTTGTGGCGTTGTGGACGTAAGGGCAGGTGGAGGTGAGGTGGGGGTGGTACCGCTACTCATGGTCGGACTGACAACCGGGGGTGGAGTTTCAAGGGCGGAGGAGGTGGACATGGTTGCCGCAGTCACTGGCCCAATGCCAGCTGGTGTCTTGCTGGAACAACCACTACCCAGCAGTAGCACCGTCACCACTACTGCAACCCTGATCACTCGCAGTGGTTTCATTGACATCTCCAATACTTGAGGGCTTCGTGAGGATCGTCTGGGGCCAAACGTAACCGAGACCTCGCGCGCGTTGCTCTCCCTTACTCCCATTCGATGGTGCCAGGGGGTTTGCTGGTCACGTCCAGCACCACGCGGTTGACCTCGCGCACTTCGTTGGTGATACGGGTGGAAATAGTAGCCAGGACCTCGTCGGGGATGCGGGCCCAGTCGGCGGTCATAGCGTCTTCGCTGGTCACTGGGCGCAGCACTACCGGGTGACCGTAGGTACGGCCATCGCCTTGCACTCCGACAGAGCGCACGTCGGCCAGCAGCACCACCGGGCACTGCCAGATGCTTCGATCCAACCCGGCGCGGGAAAGCTCAGCCCGGGCGATGGCGTCAGCGCGGCGCAGGATCTCCAGGCGTTCCAGGGTGACCTCCCCGATGATGCGGATGCCTAGACCCGGCCCGGGGAACGGTTGACGCCACACGATCTCCTCAGGCAAGCCCAGTTGCAGCCCGACCTGGCGCACTTCATCCTTGAACAGGGTGCGCAGGGGCTCCACCAGTTCAAACGCCAGGTCCTCGGGCAGGCCGCCCACGTTATGGTGGCTCTTGATGACCGCAGCGCCGGAGCCTCCGCCGGACTCCACCACATCGGGATAGAGGGTGCCCTGCACGAGGAAGCGCACCGGCTCGCTGGCCTGCTCCCCGTCGCAGACCACCTGGGCGGCGGCCTGCTCGAAGGCGCGGATGAACTCCCGCCCGATCGTTTTACGTTTAGCCTCGGGGTCGGTGACCCCGGCCAGGGCGGTCAAGAACTGTTGCTGAGCGTCGGCCACCACCAGCCGCACCCCCGTGGCGGCCACAAAGTCGCGCTCCACCTGCTGCGCCTCTCCCTCGCGCAGCAGGCCGTGGTCGACGAACACGCAGGTCAGCTGCTCCCCAACCGCGCGTTGCACCAGTGCTGCGGCCACGGCGGAGTCCACCCCACCGGACAGGCCGCAGATCAGCCGTGCGTTGCCCACCTGGGAACGGATGGCAGCCACAGTGTCTTGCACGATCGTGGAGGTGGTCCACGTTGGTTGGCAACCGGCGATGCGGAAGAGGAAGTGCTCCAACACGCGCTGGCCGTAGGCGGTGTGTACCACCTCCGGGTGGAACTGCACCCCGCACATCCGCCGTGCCGGGTCCTCGAAGGCGGCCACCGGCGTGCTGGAGGTACTCGCTGTCACCGTAAAACCCTCGGGAGCCTGAGTGACTGCGTCCCCGTGGCTCATCCACACCTGCTGCTGCTCGGGTAGGCCCTCCAACAGAGCCCCAGGTGCCTGCGGGGCCACCTGCAGGGCGGTCATGCCAAACTCCCCGCCGCCGGTGTGCTCGACCGCGCCCCCCAGGGCTTGGGCTAGGGCCTGGAAGCCGTAGCAGATCCCCAGGATGGGCACTCCCGCCCGGGTCAGCGCTGGGTCCAGGGCTGGAGCTCCCTGCGCGTACACCGACGCCGGGCCTCCCGAGAGCACGATCGCGGCGGGATGACGCGCCAGCATCTGCTCCACCGGCATGGTGTGGGGCACCAGCTCGCTATACACGCGCGCTTCGCGCACGCGTCGGGCAATCAGCTGCGCGTATTGGGCGCCGAAGTCCACAACGAGCACAGGGCGGGCGTCAGGGCAGAAGGGGTCGATGGTCATACCGTCACGTTAGTGGCCGCCCGCCAGCAGGCCACCGCGTTGACGTGCAGTACACCAAGTGCGGTGAGGGCAAGCCCCCGTCTGGTGTTCTGCGCTGGTGGAGCTAGACGAAGTTCACGGTGACGCTGGTAAAGCCCAGGCTTTGGGCGAGCTCGGTGAGCATCTTGCGGGTGTTGTCTTCGGTGCGTTGGAGGATGTCACTGCCGGTGGCTGCCTCCGCCAGTTTGCGGGAGGCCTCTTGGTAGATGTCCTGATCCTGCAGCGGATTCTCCTGGATGGCGTCCATGGCTCGGGTGAACAGCCCGCGATCCACGTCGAGGACCTGCGACTTGTCCATGTCAAGGTTGGTGGCTCCCAAGCGCGGCTTGGGCAGGGTAATGACGGCTGTTCGCGCTGCCTGGTCAATGACCACTTTGTCTTTGCCCAGGTTGGTGAAATCGACGATGCCATCCACCGAGCCGTTAGCCATAATGGTGATCTTTTCCCCAGCGATGAAGCTGGGCAGATGCTTCATCCTCATCTCGCGTTGGACCACGACCTGGTAGGTTCCCACTGCTCCGTGATACTCGGCCAGGTCGCGCAAGGACAATTCCAGGGGCTTCTGCGAACTCATGGTGGTGGTGGAGTCGAACGGGTTGGCCCAGTCAGGCAAACCTTTGCTGATGAGCATCCCCAGCAGCAAGAACAGCACCACGACTCCGGCGACAAGCGCCACCACAGCGGCGGTGGACAAAGCTGCTACCCACAGCAGGGCCCGCTTGATCGGGTTGGACTTCCGAACGGGTTCGCTGGGGGTGGCGAGCGCAGTCGCTTCGGGCGCGGATGGGTCCTGAGAGGTAGCCATGAGGACAGTATGACCGATGGGTCGGACAGGTGTTGGCTTTGGGCGCTGACAGGGCCAGTTGGCCCGACCATTACGCTGCCACTTGGCTGATTCAGCTGACGAAACTGCTTTCAGCTTGCCAGAATCAGCCCTAGTACCTAACCGCGCACACGTCAGCAATCGAGGAACCGTGGCCTCTGATTCCCCCCGCCCGCAGCACCCCGCTGCCGCTTCCGAGCAACCGCGCCCCACCATGACCCGAGACTCCGTCACCGGCGCATGGTCATGGACCCCTCCTGCGGGAGACCTCGCATCCCGCGCGCCTGCTCCCTCCAGCAGCACGGGCTCCCAGGGCCCCTGGCGGGCAGCCTCGGGTCAGCCGGCCAGCCAGCACTCCCGCCGGTTCATGGGGGCTGGGCAGGCCGACGGGCAGAGCGAGCAGCAGGCGGCTCGCTCCAAGATTCGCCGCCGCAGCCTGATCGTGGCCACCTCCATCGCTGGATTGTTGGCCGCAGGGCTCACGGTCGCGGTGGTGAGCCACAACAACTCCACCGATGAGGAGGACCCTGACTACGCAGCGGTGTGCGCTGACCCCTCGACGGGCCAGAGGGTTGATGACAGCATGTGCCAGGCGAGCGGCGCCCATTACGACTCCAGTGGCAACTACGGGGGGGTGGGAACCCATCCTTTCTTCTGGTATTTCGTGGGGCGTAGCTCGGCAGTACCGCCGATCGGCGGTCTGATGCCCTCGCACGCCACGACCACGCTGCCGAACAACGCCACGATCCGCAGCGGTTTTAGCAGCCCAGGAGGGGTGGTCCAGCGCGGCGGGTTTGGCAGCGGAGGAACCCGGGGATACGTCGGTACGGGCAGCAAAAGTGGCAGCGTCAGCGGTGGTAGTCGCGGCGGGCGCAGCGGATCGATCGGAGGCTGAGCCAGCATGTGGCGCCACGCAAGCAAACCTCGCCCCAACTGGTTGGAGTTGGTGCGCGCCGATGGCCTGGTCTACGCCACGGGTACCAATCGGGCGGGCCAGCCGCAGGACTACTGGCACGAGGGGCATTACTACGAGTTCAGCCTGCCGGAGGTGGAGGCGCTGGAACTGCTCACCCTCGAGCTCTACGACATGATCACCCAAGCCACTCAGACCATTATCAAAGACCCTCAGCTGCTCGCCGCCTGTGGCTTGCCGGTTGCTGCCCAACCGTTGCTGCAGGCCAGTCTCGACCGGCACCTGCAAGAGGTGGAGCCGAGCATCTATGGCCGTCTGGACCTGGCCTACACCAGCCAGGGGCAGACCAAGCTGTTGGAGTTCAACGGAGACACCGCCAACAGTCTGTTGGAATCTGCGGTCACTCAGTGGCACTGGGTGGAGCAGGTGATGCCCGGGGTCGACCAGGCCAACACCATCCACGAGCGTCTGGTCAAGGCGTGGGGCGACTGGAGGCCGTGGCTTGGTGGCAGTGACACGGTGTGGTTTGTCACCGGCAAAGGGGAGATCGACGAGGACCTGGTCACGGTCAGCTACCTGCGTGATACCGCTGTGGAGGCCGGCCTGCAGACCGTCGGTATGTACATCGAAGACATCGGTTGGGACCGGCAGGCAGGCCAGTTCGTCGACCTAGCCGGTCAACCCATCACCGCCTGTTTTGCCATGTGGCCGTGGGAGTGGATGTTGGGCGAGGAGTTCGGCCAACACCTCATCAACGCAGACTCGCGCACGGTATGGCTGGAGCCTGCCTGGAAGGGTGTGGCCAAGTCCAAGGTGATTCTGCCGGTGCTGTGGCAGATGTTCCCCGATCATCCCGCGCTGGTACCGGCTTACCTGGACGGCCCGCACGGCATGACCCGCTACGCCGCCAAGCCTGTGGCCGGTTGGGAAGGAGCGGGTGTCATGCTCGTTGACGGCGAGATGGTCACGCAAGAGCCTGTGGGTCACACGCAGCACCAAAACCTGGTGTGGCAGGAGTGGATCGACATTGCTTCCTTCGATGGGGTGCTGCCCGTGATTGGCTCCTGGATCATCGATGGGGCGGCGGCGGGCTTGGGGATCCGCGAATCCACGCATCTGATCACCAATGAGGATGCTCAATTCGTCCCGCACATCATTGACGCCCCAGCTTCCACCCCCGAGGAGATCGCCGCTTTGCTCGCTGCGCAGGACGCGGCGGTGCAGCCAGCAGCAGGATCACGTGCCGTAACCTAACGCCTAGCTCGGTAAGGCCCCCAATCCCCAACAACAGCAAGGAGAATCCCATGCCTCTCTATGAAGCCGCTCTGCACGCTCTGGCCTACGCCGGTGTCGGCCTGGCCATCCTCGCCCTAGGGTGGTTCGCCCTAGACCTGATCACCCCGGGCCACCTGGGCAAGCAGATCTTTGTCAACAACAGCGCCAGCGCAGCAGTGATTGCCACAGCCGCTCAGGTCGGGTTAGCGGCCATCATTGCTGTGGCGATCTATACCAACGGGCCCGGCATGGGGCGCGCGCTGGCTTGGACTGCCGCTTTCGGTCTGATCGGGGTGGTCTTCCAGGTGGCGGGTTTCTTCCTGCTCGACCTGCTCACTCCAGGCAAGCTGGGCTCGGTGGTCACCGCGCAAGGGTTTCACCCTGCCGCTCTGCTGGCTGCCTCCATGCACCTTGCCGTCGCGATCATCGTGTGCGCCTCCATCTGGTAGCGCTGGCGCTCATGGAGGTGTCCTCTAGTTCAGGCTGGGGTGGGTCCAGCCGGGGGGTAGGGCGGCGGCCGGAGGCAGCAGGTCTTTGGCGAAGGCCCGGTTGATCTGCGGGTCGCGGCCCTGGACGTAGGGGGGGATGGCCTGGTAGCCGTGACTGCGGTAAAGCGCCATCGCGGCCAGGTTGCGCGCACCCGTCTCGAGCACCATGCGTCGGGCTCCGTAGAGGCGCGCGTGTTGCTCCAACGCCTCCAACACCGCATGGCCCCAGCCTTGCCCGCGCACCTGGGGGAGCACGAACATTTTCTTCACCTCGGTGATCTCGGGGCTGCGAAACAGCATCCCTGCGCATGCACTGGGCTGCCACCGCGCTTGCTGCCAGCTGTAGCCGACGATGAACAGGCCGGGGAAAGCAAACTCCTGGGCGGGCAGGGTGGCTGGGTCGTCGGCGAAGCCATAGGTGTCTAGCTGCTCTTGGCGCAATGCCGTAATCAGGGTCCAGGCACCGGGGCTGTCGTAGGCATCCGCGCGCAAATAAAGCCCTCGACTCGTTGGTGACGTGGGGGTTGCAGGCAGCCCGGTGAGGGTGTTACGGCTGCGTTTACGGCTCGGGCTCACGGGCCGGTCTGGCAGCCCGATGCTCACGCGAAGCCTCCCGCCGGTACTGAGTCAGGCCCTAGCGCTGCGCTGACTGTGGAGAAGAACTGCTGTCTGCCCTCGGCGTGGGAAAGCTGGGGTACCACGCACTGTTGGGAGGGGATCAACGCCTGAGGGCGACCTGCGGCTTTGCCGCGTGGGGGGTGGTAGGACAGCATGCGCGCCAGATCATCGCTGACTTGGCGCAGCAGAGCTCTGCACCGGCGCGACTGCACCACCGGTAGCCGTTGTGTGGCCAGCAGAATGGTCTGTGCGCAGGCGTCAATGGCTCCGGTTTGTCGCTGTGCCTGCGCTAAAAATGTGCCGTGCAGCAAGGCGGATCGTTGATATCCGCCCTCGAGATCTGTGCTGGCTAAAGCCTGCAACTGTTGCTGGGCCTCCTGCAATAAGGCGCGGCGGTGGCGGGGTTGGATGGCAGCTAGCTGCACCAGTCCCAACCCGGATTCGGCGTCCAACTGCTCGGTGGATAGGTAGTACAGCGAGGCGGGGGCGGCATCCTGGTGGCGGCGCTCGTACCAGTGGCGTGCCTGCTCGGCGTGCTGGCGAAAAGGCGCTAACTGTCCGGCAGCGGCGTAGGCACTGGCCAGGCGTCCGGCGATCCGTGCCCGCATCAAGGGGCTAGTACTGCCCGACCGGTGGTGTGCGGCCAGTGCAAGCTCAATGGCCGTGCTGTGGTCGCCCTCGTGGGCGCACATGTAAGAGAGCATGCCCAAGATATTGGCCTGGGCGTCGGAGTCCAACTGCGCCCCTCCCACGCGAAGCCCCAGCAGGAAGTAGCGCTGCGCGGCGCCAAGTGACCCGGCGTCGAAGTGCATCCATCCTGCCAACTGGGCCAGGTTGGCCGCAGCCTGGTGCAGGCGCCTGCCGACGGCGCGGCTGTAGCTGGCCTTGGTGAGCAGGGTGAGCAGGGCTGCTAGCTCCCCGCTGACGTAGTGCAGGCTCAGTGCCCCGCCTCCTTGCAGGTCATCTAAGCGCCGCAGGTTGGCAATGTGGCTTTCAAGGAGCTCCATCATGGGCGGCAGCACCCGCTCGGCACCGGTGACTTCCTGTAGGGAGGTGGGCTGGTGGGTGATGCTGGCCAAGGCAGTTGCCAGGACCTCCGGCGCGCTGCTGGGACGGATTGCCTGGACTGTGGTGGGGTCGGCCTGCACCAGGGTGCTCAGGTGGCTGATGCTGTGCGGCAGTGACCAGGTGCTGCTCAGTTCGTCGGTGGCCGTGGCGGAACGATGCCCGACGGTAGCGCGATCAGGCCACAGCTGGTCGGCGGTGATATTGCGACCCAAATGATGCGAAAGCACCATGGCCGCTGCGTCGGCGGTGGCCTGGTAGGGGCAGAACCCTTTCTTGATCCAGGAGTAGGCCGCTGTGGGGTGGATGCGCTGGGAGGGTTGCCCGCAGCGGTCGAACCAGGCGTTGATTTGACGAGCCAGCTCCCGAGGATTCCACCCTGCCTGCGCTAAGTAGGCCGCCAGTGGACTGGCCACCGAGGCCGTCGTGGCGGGGGGAGGACATTGGGTGCTCACATCGTTGATGATGCCGATATCTCTACGCTCAGTCAGCTCATTTGCCAGATTTGTGTCCAATGGACCGCCCTGCCCACCCCTTATGACTGAGCTAGTTCGAGGCGGCTTGCCCCGCTCGCCGGTGAAACCGCCGTGCGGGGGCTGGGGAGGCTCGGTTAGGCTGGGCTTGTTGTATTTGCTTGATCCGCAGCAGATGCGTGATCCTATAGTTTGAGTTGAGGTTAAGGTGCCTACCGGTTCGGTGAAGTGGTATGACTCGGAAAAAGGCTTTGGCTTTTTGGCTTCCGATGAAGGCGGGGACGTTTATGTCCATCGCAGTGCGCTGCCAGCAGGAGTGGCGACGTTGAAGCCTGGGACCAAAGTGGAGTTTGGAGTCGCCGAAGGCAGAAGAGGCGATCAGGCACTGCAAGTGCGTCTGGTGGAGCCGTTGCCCTCAGTGGCCAAGGCGGTTACTAAGGCCAACCGTAAACCCGCCGAAGACATGGTGGTGATCATCGAGGATCTCATCAAGCTTCTCGACGGGGCGTCTACTCCTCTGCGTCGTGGTAAGTACCCCGACTCCAGTCACTCCCACAAAATTGCAGCTCTGTTGCGTGCTGTTGCCGACGACCTGGATGCCTAACTGAGCCAGCGTGCTTGCCAGCCACGTGACTTTCTCCCTCTACCTCAGCGTGGCACACCCAGAGAAGTTGTCACCTCAGGGCAACGGTCGGTAGCGTCCTGTCCAGACTGACACCTGGGGAGGCATTGTGGGGTTCACCGCTCGTCGTCGCAGCAAGCGCATTGCGGTAGCAGCAGGGTTGGTGATAGCGGTGGGCCTCTCACCGCTCAACCCCGGGATGGCAGGGGTATACCACCGTCAACCGGCACAGGCAGCCGCAAGCAGTGTCGCCAACCCCGCCACCCTGGACCAGCCGGTGCGGATGGTGACCCTGATCACCGGTGACACAGTGGTGGTGGCGGGGGAGCAGACCATTCGCTCGTTCCTTCCCGCCCCCAACCGACCCGATCAGGGTTATGTGGTGCGGACCTTCAACGGTCACACCTCCGTCATTCCCCGCGATGTGCTTTCGCTGATTCCTCGCGTGCTCGACCCCGCGCTGTTCGACGTGACCACATTGCTGCGTGAGCGTGGCGATGACCGCATCGCCACCACCGTACCGGTCATCGTTCAGGCCGCACCTACCAACGCCTCCCGCCGCGCCGCCGTGCAGGCGGCCCAGCCAGGGCGACGGGCACTGAGCAGCATCAACGCGGTGGCTGTGCGGGTCGACAAGGCCCGAGCACAGGAGTTGGGTGCTCAGCTGTCGGCGGGGGCGAAGCGGTGGCGCTCCCGTGGGGAGCAGGCCGTAGGGGCTCGTGCCCTGGTGGCAGCACAGTTGCCCACCAAGGTGTGGTTGGACCGCAAGGTGAAAGTGGCCTGGGATGCCAACCTCGAGCAGATCCATGCCCCAGCGGCCTGGGAGAAAGGATTGACAGGCAAAGGGGCCACGATCGCCATCATCGATACCGGCGTTGATGCCACCCACCCGGATCTGGCCGGAAAAGTGGTGGCCAGCAAGAACTTTTCCACCGCGTCTACGGATGAGGATTACGTGGGCCACGGCACGCACGTGGCGTCAGTGGCAGCGGGGAGCGGAGCGGCTAACACCGGTCAGCGCAAGGGAGTGGCTTTTGCCGCCCAACTACTCAACGCCAAGGTGTTCGACGATTCCGGCTCAGCGGATTTCTCCCACATCATCGCCGGAGTTGAATGGGCCGGCCAGCAGAAGGCCAGTGTGGCCAATATGTCGATCCAAAGCGAGGTCAGCGACGGCAGCGACCCGCTTTCGCAGGCAGTCAACGCGGTGAGTAAGTCCTCTGGAACGCTGTTCGTGGCAGCAGCGGGTAACTACGGAGCGCCTGACACCATCGGAGCTCCAGGGGCAGCCAGCGAGGCGCTGACAGTGGGGGCGGTGGATGCCCACGACGAGCTGGCTAGTTTCTCCAGTTACGGCCCCCGGCGCGGAGGAGGCATCAAGCCGGAGATCACCGCTGGCGGAGTGGACATCATCGCCGCTCGCTCCAGCCTGCTGGGGCCAGGGCAGCCGTATATCTCCATGTCGGGCACCTCGATGGCCGCCCCGCACGTTGCAGGGGCGGCAGCGCTGCTGCGGGCGGCTCACCCCACATGGACCCCAGCCCAGGTGAAGTCCGCCTTAGCCACCACAGCGGTGGGCAACCCTCGCCTGAGTGTGCATCAGCAGGGAGGGGGGCGTCTGGACCTGGCTGCGGCGGCAACACAGACAGTCATGCCCGACGTAGCTGCCCTGGATCTGGGGCGTTTTGCCTACGGTCAGCCCCACCCTCCCCTCACTCGTACGCTGACCTACACCAACACCGGCACCCGGGCGGTGACGCTGGCCTTGGGCGTTCGCTCGTCTGAGCCTGTGACCGAGCAGGTGGTTCGCCCGACTCCCAGCACACTGACGGTTCCGGCGGGGGGCAGCGCCACGGCCACCGTGAAGGTGGTGGTGGACGCAGTGCCACAGTTGGGCGTGATGGACGGTGAGGTGGTGGCCACACCAACCGGAGCCAATGCCGGCATGGATGCCCCCGATGGGGTGGCCTTCAGCTTAGAGAAAGAGCAGCTCCATCACACGCTGACGATCAAGGTCGTGAACGCCTTGGGAGTGCCCGACGCGTGGCCTTCCGTATCCCTCTTCGACGTCAACGACATGGCGAAAGGCTTCCACCAGGAGTATCTGCAGTTCAACGACCAGGGCACTGCTGTGGTGGAGGTCCCTGAGGGCTCCTACCAACTGGAAGCCCTCTCCACCACCTCCAACCCCCGGGGGGAGGCCTCCGGTTCGGCGTGGATGGTCAAACCAGAGGTGAAGATCACGGCTGACACGTTGGTGGTGTTCGACGCACGCCAAGCCAAACCAGTCACCGTCAGTGTGGCTGAGCGGCCCACCCAAGTGAGCACCTTGCAGCTAGTGGAGAAACGCACCGACGCTAAAGGTCAGGTCTACAGTGGCGCGCAGAGCACCAGCTCTGACCTCATGAGGCTATCCACCGACTCCCCCGATCAAGCGGTCACCACCGGCAGTTGGGGCAGCTACGCGGTCGCTCGCCAGCATGCCCCTCCCGTGAGCTTCAGTGCTGAGGGGCTGCCGATGCTCTACCCCTACCGCGTAGGGGGAGCTCAGCCCTATGTGGGGCAGGCCAACCTACCTGTGGTCAGCGCCGGCATCGGCAGCACCGATGACTTTGCCCAGGTCGATGCTTCAGGCGCGCTGGTGGTCGTGACCCGTTCGGATCAGCTTTCCATCCTGGAGGTGATGCGCAACGCGGCCGCAGATCGCGCAGCGCTGCTAGTCATTGCCAACGACACCGATGTGCCGTGGTCGGGCTACTCCTACTTCGACACCACGCCGGAGTTGCCGGCGGTGACGGTCAGCTCCAGCCAGGGTGCCGCCTTGCGCGCCCAGGAGCGGGTGCAAGCCAAAGGTCAGGCCCAGCCCTCCCCGGTGTACTCAGTCGTGCGCACGACCCAGCGGCAGCTACCCGGCCCTGTGCGTGTGGAGGTTGATGAGCTCGCCCAGATGGCCCATGTGCAGGAGGCGGTGCTCTCGCCCACAGGGCGGGAGGTGGCGGTTTCCCCTGGGGCCAATGGCGCCTACATCAGCCAGCAGCGCGCTCCGATTGTGCCTGGGTTCGACCCCATGCCCACCAACCCGATGGTTGTCCTGCCAGGAGCACGTTGGAGTGAGTACGTTTCGCCGGGGTGGTGGTTTAGCCAGGCGTTCTGGTACCAGGGCAGTGACAGTTTGACCGCCACGCAACCAGCACGGTTAGAACGCGCTGGAACCACGCGTATGCAGACATGGTTGCGCGCCCCCTTGCGTACGCAACCGTTGCGGGCCTCGTATGCAGGCTTCCAGCCGGGGGCTACCCGCACTGCCACTCAGATGTCCTTGGCCATACCCAGTTTCTCTGATGCCGACGCTAACAGTGTGCTGGCGGTCAGCTATGGCACTCCCGAGAAGGTCACCTCCCGATACACCCTGAGTCGAAATGGTCAGGTGGTGGGGGTGGTGAGTGCCCCTGAGGCTCGGCTGACCGTGCCGCGCACCCCTGGCTCCTATCAGCTGCGTTATGAGGCGAAGGCGGGGTTAGAGTGGGGGAGTTTTGCCAGCACCACCACGTGGAGTTTCCCCTCCGCTGCTCCGGTTGGGCGTGACAGTGCTGCATTGCCGTTGCTCAACCTGGGTCTTAACTTGCCCACCGATGGGCGTAACCGGCTGGTGGGCACCAAGGCCAGGGTGAGTGTGTCGTTGCCGTTTGCCGCCCTGCCTCCCGTGTCGTCCATTGCAATGGCCATGAGCACTGATGGAGGCAAAACGTGGCGTCGAGTCGCCACCTCCCCGCTGCGGGGCGCCTCGGTGGAGGTCAGCCTGCCTCGGTTGGCTGCCGATACCCCGGTGAGTCTGATGGTCACCGCTCAGGCGGGTCGGTATCGCATCCAACAGAGCCTGATCAACGCGATACGCACCGCCCCATGACCTGGCACCCATGACCTGACATTGCCACGCATCCGCTCTCGGCGATCACCTTGTGTCAAGGCGCAGCTGTCGATCGGGGGAAACCTTCCTTGAGTTCACCTCCGCACCCACTGGTTCGCGGGGCCTTTGCCCAGGTTGACCTTTCGTCACGTCAGGCGTCGGTAAAGTCGGCATCTGGAGATCGTGAGCGAGAAATGGGGAAGTATGTCTGGTGCACGTTACTCTCGGCGCCCTCGGGTTGGTTTAGTGGCCGTGCTGGTCTTGGTGGTGGGGTTATCGCCGCTGAACCCTGTGTTGGACGGCTTCTATGGAGCTCGGCAGTCGGCTCAGGCTCAGGCTCCCAGCACAGTGAAGCCTGCCGATGCGCTGCCCACCCGCATAGTGACCCTGGTCACGGGAGACCGGGTGGTGGTGTCCGGGGATCAGGATGTGCAGGCTTTTCTGCCTGCACAGGGTCGCCCGAGTCGCGGATTCATCACCCAAAATAGTGACGGTCACACGCGCGTCATCCCGCGCGATGTTTTACCCCTGGTGCCCACGGTGCTGGACCCAGACCTCTTCGACATCACCACGATTGTTCGGGAGCGCGGCGATGACAAAGTCAGCCTCTCGGTTCCTGTGATTGTGCAAGGTGCTGCCTCCAACCCGACCCGACGCGCTGCGGTCTCCGCTGCGGTGGATAAGCCGGTGAACCTGGCCAGTATCAACGCAGTGGCACTGAAGGTGGATAAAGCTCAAGCGCAGAACTTGGGGCAGAGCTTGGCTCAGGGCGCCGATCAACTCATCGACAATCGTGGAGCAACCACCCAGACGTTGACGCCTATGGGAAAGATGAGCACCCAAGCACAGTCCTTGGAAGCCACCCAGAACCTTAGCGCCATCATGGCTCAGGCTGCTCCTGGTCTGCCCAAAAAAATCTGGTTGGACCGCAAAGTGAAGGCTGTCTGGGACCCCAATCTTCTGCAGGTGGGTGCCCCAGCGGTTTGGTCGGCTGGGCGCAGCGGTAGGGGTGTTACTGTCGCGGTCTTAGACACAGGCATCGACCCCAACCACCCTGATCTGGTGGGCAAAGTGGTGGCTGCGAAGAACTTCACGGGCACTGAGAGCACCGACGATCGGTACGGGCACGGCACCCATGTGGCTTCCATCATTGCCGGCAGTGGGGCAGCCAGCGGGGGGCAACGTCGAGGTGTGGCCTACGACGCCACATTAATCAATGCCAAAGTGCTCAATGACCAAGGGATGGAAACAGGGGTAGGGGATTCCTCCTCGGTGATTGCTGGGATGCAGTGGGTTGGTCAGCAGAAAGTAGATGTGGCCAACATGTCTCTGGGTGTGTCCTTTCGCGGCGATGGCACCGACCCGATTTCCCAGGCTCTTGATGCCATCAGTACTGCCAGTGGCACGTTGTTTGTTGTGTCTGCGGGTAACTCTGGCCCCGACACCGTGGGTGCGCCCGGTAGCGCCAAGCAGGCTTTGACTGTGGGTGCGGTGGATAGTAGGGGCAGGCTTGCTGAGTTTTCCTCCTACCACGCGTGGCCTAGCGGGGTTATGAAACCCGAGATCACTGCTCCGGGTGTCGGGGTGATGGCAGCTCGCGCTACTACGTTGGGGCCAGGTGGGTTGTACATGTCCCAATCGGGGACCTCGATGGCCAGTCCTCACGTCGCCGGGGCTGCTGCGCTGATTCGCGCGGCCCACCCCTCGTGGAGTGCCCAGCAAGTCAAAGCTGCCTTGGCCACGACTGCTGGGGAGAATCCCTCGTACTCGGTTTATCAGCAAGGGGGAGGGCTGCTCAACATCCCCGCTGCGTTGGGCAATGCCGTGATGCCGGAGCAGACCGATCTGAACTTTGGCCTGTTCACTGATCGGGGGAACACGGCGGCTCCTGTGGCGAGAACTGTGACCTACACCAATACCTCCACCGTCGCGGTGACACTGAATCTGAGCGTGAAATCACCCTCGGCGCAGGTGGTGAGCGTGAGCCCGCAGAGTGTGACCGTTCCTGCCGGTGGACACGCCAGCGCCACCGTGAGTGTTGCGGCTGCAGGCTTGCCCACTCCCAGCCTGGTGCAGGGTGAGGTGGTGGCTACTCCGGTTGGCGCTGACGCCTCGGTTGACGTGCCCGACGGGGTGCCCTTTGCCCTACGCAAGACCGGTGCGTTACACAAACTAAGCGTTACTGTCATCAACGCAACGGGTCAACCTGACCTGGCCCCAGCGCTGACTGTCTTCGACGCCACCAACATGACCATGGGCTTCCGGCAAGATTTCGCTGCCTTTGATGCCACAGGGACCACCACCATGATGGTTCCCGAGGGGACCTATCACCTCGATGTACTCTCCGATCAGCCCACCCAGCCCCGCCAACCCGCGCGAGGCGCGTGGATGGTCAACCCGCAGGTGAACGTGTCGAAGGACACCGTGGTGACTTTCGACGCGCGCCAAGCGCAACCGCTCACAGTTGGTGTGGAGGGGAAAACCACCCTGCCCGTGACCCGCGAAATGGTGGAAAAGCGTACAGATGCCCAGGGAGCCGTTTTCACCCGCAAACTGGCGGTGCCCGGTGGTGAGTACCTCGCCACCCTGACCCAGCCCCAGCCTGTCACTGTGGGCACGTGGGGTAGTTACCTCTACGCCCGCCAGCAAACCAAAGCCACTGGGTCTGGGATGGCGCAGGTGTACAGCAGCGTGCATCAAGTCACCAACGCGCTGCCTGGCTCTGTGACCCTGAGTGCTGAGCAGGTGCTCCACATGGCCCGTATTCGCGAGACGGTGCTCTCGCCCACCGGCAGTGCAGCGATGGCCTTGACCTACAGTCTGCGCAGTCCTCTGGTACCTGGTTTTAACCAGACGGCGAAATACCCCCTGGTGGTGGTTCCTGGGCAAACCTGGACCGAATACGTTCAGCCAGGCCTATGGACCAGTCAGGCGTACTGGATCCAGGGCTTGGAGGCCTTGGTGGGTACGGACAGTGCTCGCATGGAAAACCCTGATACCCATCGCAGCGTGAGTTGGTTCCAAGCGCCTCTGCATCCAGAGTCCGCATTGGCCACCCCCACGGGTTACCAACCCCTCGCGATGCGCATGGGTCCGATGATGACGTTTGCTTTTGCTGGACTATCCGATGGCCAGGGTAAACACGTGATGGCTGTGGGCCCCACGGGTGGATTCCAGCAAACCAGCACGTACACATTGCGTCGTGATGGGCAGGTGGTTGGGAGCCAGCAGGGGCAAAGCGCGACTTTCCCGGTTCCCGTCGAGAGGGGTTCTTACGAGTTGGACTACGCCACCTCCTTGACCCTGCCCTGGGGCAGCTTCACCAGCTCCACCACGTGGAGCTTCCCCTCGCAGGCCGAGGGTGTCGCCCCCACCCCTTTGCCGTTGCCCAACCTTTCCATGGAGTTGCAGGTCGACTCCAGTAATCGTCTGGCTCAACCGTTGGCCTGGGCCAAACTGTCGCTGCCATTCGCCTCCATGCCGACCCAGCCGGTGGTGAGAGTTGAGGCTAGTACCGATGCGGGAAAGACCTGGCGTGCGGCGCAGGTTCTCAACGTGCGTCCTGACAAACTCACTGTGGCGTTGCCTCGGTGTGCTCCAGACGTTGCGGTGAGTTTGCGCCTGCATGCTCAAGCTGGGCCCTATGCAGTCACCCAAACTCTGCTCAACACCGTTCGCACTGCCTCCGGCAAGAACGGCTAAGACCACCTGCTCCTCGTCATGCTCCTGGTTCCGTCGAGGTTACAGCCGGCTGGGGGCATGAACCCCGAGCAGTTGCAGGCCGTTGGCCAGGACTTGTCGGGTGGCCTGCAACAACCACAGCCGGGCGCGATGGGTGTCGCTGACTGGTCGAGATCCTGGGGGGGTGAGGTGGCACTGGGTGTCCCAGGTTGTGAAGTGGCCTGCCAGCTCCTCCAGATACCCGGTGAGCCTGCTGGGTTGCCGATGCGCAGCGGCCTGGCCAGTCACGTAGGGGAAGTCGGCCAACGCCGCTAGCAGTACGGTTTCGGTGGCGTGGCTGAGCAGTGCCGGGTCGAACAGTGCTCTGCCCTGCTCGTCGTGCCGGCGAACTCCCAGCTGGCCCGCCCGACGCATGATGCTGCACGCCCGGGCATGGGCATAGCGCACGCGATAACCCGGGTTGTTGGCGTTATGGGTCACCAGCAGGTCAGCGTCGAGGTCGGTGCTGGGCTGACCATCGCAGCGGGCCAGAGCGTAACGGGCTGCATCCACACCCACGGCCTGCACCAGCTGGGTCCACCGGGGCGCCTCGTCTGCGACCCGGCTGAGAGGCAGCTCGGGAGGCAGGCCGTAGCGCTCGCCCTGCTCGAGGATCTCGCGCGCCAGCTCCCCTGCGGCAGCCGGAGTCAGGCTGATGTTGAGGAAGCCCGCCCCAGCCACCTCCACGTGCGCCACCCCTGGATGGGCGCGTAGCTGCTCGGCGATGGCCGCAGCGAGATCCTGTGGGTCGCTGCCAGTTGCGCAGGCGGCGTGCAACGCCACGGTGGTGCTCCAGTCGCCCTGCCCCTGACGTCGGGATCGCCGCACCTGCACCGGGACCTGCACGCCGGGGAGGGTGTGCTCCACACCCTCGCGGATTGCGGCGATCAGCTGGTCAGGGCTCACGCCGTATGAGGCTAATGCTGCGGGGTCATACTCCGCGAAGAGCCGCCCAGGTGAGGGGGCCGACTGCACCGGTGGTGGGGATGCGATGCAACGCCTGGAAGGTGCGCACCGCGTCGCGATCTGTGGTGCTGAACCAGCCGTTGACGGGCCTGTTGAGCGCCGACTCCATCACGCGCACGGCCCAGCCGGTACTGCCCACGCTCAGAAAGGTGTGGTCGACCCCGACGATGCGTTGGGCGTCGATAGCCAGCTCCCGTTGCAGGCGCCCCCACGTCAGTTCCGCAACCACTCCGGTGGTGGGCAGGCCTCGGCTGCTTTGATACGACAGCACGGCGCGGCGCGTGAGGGGCCCGTAGTACCCGGTGACGACCGGCATCCGCAGGCCACGCTGCAGCACCGCAACCGCTGAACGTTGCACCCCTTCGGAGAGCACGGTGTGATCGACGCTGCTGATGCGCACCGCCGGTTTCACCACGTAGCCCGCCGTATCCAGCCGCCCCGCCCAGTAGGAGGTGTGGCCCAGGGCTCCCGACCAACTCAAGGAGATATGGACGTGGTCGCGGTGACGCAGGCTTTGGGAGCATTGAGTCACCGTGGGGCAGCCCGGAAACCGGTAAGGTTGCCACCCATCGGCAGCACGGTAGGACTCCCAGATCTGGTCGTCCCAGATCATGTACATGATGCCCAGGCGCCGGGCCATCGCTGCCGAGTTGCCGTAACGATCGGCAGCCAACACCCACCGGGTGAAGTCGCGCACGTTGGCCGCCTCACTGGGTACCCACGCACGGTTAGCCCAGTCCAGCGCCCGACCCTCTTTGTGTTCGCTGCGCACCCCGCCGTAACAGTCGATGACAATGCCCAGCGATGTCGTGCCGGGGTAGTTGTCCAGCAGCAGGTCCATCAGGGCGCGGGTTCCGGGTTTGACCGTCTGCGAGCACGTGGAGGCCGGTACGTAGGCCGCAAATGCATCCACCTGCGCAGGCAGATTGGGGGGAGGCGTAGGCGCTGCCTGCGCTGGACCCGCCGCCGCGATCCCCACCAGCCCCGAAGCGGCCAGCAGGGCCACCAAGCGCACGAGAGTGAGACGGATCGTGGTGACACAGGTCATGGCAACTCCTCGCGAAAGCCCCTAGTGATGAGGCTGGTGGAGGGAAACCTAACGCCTGCCCGGCGTTGATCGCATCCGCCACAGCGCCGCCTTGTCAAGGTTTGACGAAGCCGTGGCGCAAGTCAGAACAACGCCCCCATGACCGTCACACCTCGGGATAGGGAGCACAGACCCTCGACTTGGAGGCCCCATCAGCGTGCGTCTAGCTTGCTCGACATACCGGGACCGAGACACATCGCTGATCAACTCTCGTTCTGTGTCGTCAGCATGGAATGACCAAATCCCTCTCTCCACGATGGCGTCAAGATTGCAAAGCTGCTCACCCGGTGTTCCTCAGCCCGGCGGCTATGCCGTTGACGGTCAGCAGCAGGGCGTGGTGGAGGTCGGGGTCGGGCTCACCCTCGGCTCTGGCGTGGCGGGCCTTGTCCAGCAGTGCTACTTGCAGGTGGCTGATGGGGTCGAGATAGGCGTCGCGCACGTGCAAGGTTTGAGCCAAAACTTGGTTGCTGGCAAGGATTTCCCCCTCCCCGGTGAGGGCAAGCACCTGGCGGAGGGTCAGGTCGTGCTCGGCGCGGATGGTGTCGAACAGGTAGTGCAACTGCTCGGGGACCAGCGTGTGGACGTAGTGCGCGGCGATGCTGAGCTTGGTTTTAGCCAGGGTCATGGACACATTCGACAGGAACGTGGAGAACCACCGCCAACCTCTGGCCATGTCCACCAGTGTCTGCCCGTGGCCGGCCTGCACGGCGGCGGCCAGGCCGGTGCCCACACCGAACCAGCCAGGCAGGATTTGGCGCGACTGGGTCCAGCCGAACACCCACGGGATCGCGCGCAACCCGTCGATACCGCTGGTCGAATCCGGCCGTCGGGAGGGGCGCGAGCCCAGCCGCAACTCCCCGAGCTGGTCCACGGGGGTGGAGGCGAAAAAGTACGCCGGCAGGTTGGGGTCCTCCACCAGCCCCCGATAGGCCTGATAGGCGGCATCGGAGATCAGGTCCATCACCGCGTACCACTGGTGGCGGGTGGCCTCGTCGATGCGGGGAGTGCGGTGCAGCACGGTGGCCTCCAAGCCGGCGGCCAGCACCAGCTCCAGGTTCTCGCGAGCCAAGGCAGGCAGGCCGTACTGGTCGCTGATCACCTCTCCCTGCACGGTGTATTTGATCTGGCCCTGCAGGGTGCCCCACGGCAGGGCCATGATGGCGTCGTGGGCGGGGCCGCCACCGCGCCCGACCGTTCCCCCGCGTCCGTGGAAGATGCGCAGATGCACTCCGTGGGTTTGGGCGACCTCCAGAAGGCGTTGCTGGGCACGGTGAATCTCCCACTGGGCGGTGGTGATCCCCCCGGCCTTGTTGCTGTCGCTGTAGCCGACCATGACCTCCTGCACCTCGCCGCGCAGTGCCACCAGACGCCGGTAGCTGGGGTCGGCCAGCAGCTCGCCCAGGATGGTGTCGGCGCGGCGTAGCTCCTCGGGTGTTTCCAGCAGCGGCACAAACCCGATGTGGGCGTAACCCTGCTGACCCTCGGACAGATCCAGCAGCCCCGCCTCGCGGGCTAACAGCACCGCAGCCAGCACATCGTCTGCTCCCAGGGTCATGGAGATGATGTAGCTTTCGATCACTTCCCGTCCGTAGCGCTGTTGGGCCGCCTCGATCGCTTCGAACACCGCGAAGGTGCTCGCCCCTGCCGCATCCAACGGTGGGGGAGTCGGGGTCAGCGGGCGGCGGCTAAGCAACTCGCGGGCCAGCAGTTGGGCACGGTAGGGCTGAGGCAGATCGGCGTAGGCCCAGCCCTGCTCCCCGAGCCGGTCGAACATCTGCCCCAGCGCGTGGTGGTGGGCACTGGCGTGCTCTCGAACGTCCAGGGTGGCCAGGTGCAGGCCGAACGTTGCCACCGTGCGGATGACCCGCTCCAACTCTCCGGTAGCGATCAGCTGCCCCCGACGAGTCAGCAGCGAATCGCGGATCATCTGCAGATCGGCCAGGAGTTCATCGGTGGTCGCGTAGTCCACCCCCGGTTGGTGATCAATGCCGGGCCCGGAGTTGAGGCGCTGCAGGCTGGCCTGCACCCGGGCGTGCACCACGGTGGCTTTGAGGCGGTAGGGCTCCTCAGCTCCTAGGCGGTGGTAGCGCTGTTGCACGTGGGGCAGCGCGGCCAGGTCGTCCTGCAGGCTGGCCTGCAGGGTGGGGTCGACCCCCCGCAAACGGCTGCTGGTGGACAGGTCGTGACGCAGACGGTCCACCACCTCCAGGATGTCGGTCAGCGCGTGCCGGTGGTTGACCTCCAAGACCTGCCCGGTGACTGTGGCTGTGACAAAGGGGTTACCGTCACGATCGCCTCCAATCCAGCTGCCGAACTGCAGAGGGCGGGCCGTGGGAGCCACCTGCACGCCGAGGCTGTCCAACTGCTGGGCGAACTCCTCCAGCACCTCGGGCACGGCCTCGGCGAACAGGTCGTCGAGGTAGTAGACGGCGTTACGCGCCTCGTCCAAGGGCTCGGGAGCCACCAGGCGCAGGTCGTTACTTTGCCACAGCGCGTCGATGACCTCCGCCAGCCTCCGCTCAATTTTTCGTTGCTGCACTGGGGTTTTGCTGGTCTGTAGGGTGTCAAGCAGTTCGGCGATGCGGCGCAGTTTCAGCAGTGTGGTGCGCCGGGAGGCCTCCGTGGGATGAGCGGTGAGCACCGGGCGCACCCCCACCGTGTCCACCAACGCCTGGAGCTCCTGCTGCGGGAGGTTGGCGGCCGCGATACGCCCCGCAGCCTGCTCCAGCCAGCCGCCGTGCTCCCCACGTAGCCTGGCCAGCTCGCGCGCCCGGTGCACCTGCTCGGCGGTGTTGGCCAGGTGGAAGTAGGTGGCAAACGCGCGAACCAGCAGGGTTGCAATCGGCGTGTCCAGCCCGGCCAGCTCCGGTGCACTGGAGGGTTCGGCCCGGCGCACTCGCTCGACCAGGCCCACCAACTCCGGGCCCTCCTGCCGGTGCAGGGTTTCGCTGAGCAGCCGGGTCAGCAGCTCCAGGTCCCGCTGCAGGGTGGAGTGGTCAACATTGTCAACGGAGGGCATCACGGTAGTCCTGTCGGTGCGGCAGATTTTTTCGGCTCCCCGAGCTTAAACGCTGCCCGGCCAGCACTTAAACGCTGCCCGGCCCCGTACTAGTTGACACCAGTCGGGTTTTTCGTGGCGTAAACGCCCGAAAAACCCGACTGGTGTCAACTAGTACGGGCTCCTAGGCTGGGTTTGACCTCCCGAAAGGACCCCACGGTGACCTCCACTACCTCCTCCACGCCTGCCACCCCCACCACGCCTGCTACCTCCTCCCCCCACGCTGACTCGGCCTACGCCGCTAGTGGAGTGGACTACGACGTGCTCGATGAGGTGAAACGCCAGTCGGTGGCGTTGGCAGCAGCAACGGCAGGGTTGTTGGGGGCTCGGGGAGGGCAAGAACTGGCTGCTTCGCGGGGCAGCTCCGCCTACGTGTTCACCCTGGGAGGGCAAACCCTGGCTTTGGTGGTCGAGGGCCTGGGGACGAAAGCCCTGATCGCGCAGGAGTTTCTGGCCCTGACCGGCATCAGCCGCTTCGCCGACATAGCCACCGATGCGGTGGGCTGCATCGTCAACGATGTGGTCAGTGTCGGGGCGCTGCCCGCCGTGGTCAACGCCTACTTCGCTACCGGTGATGCCGCCTGGTACGCCGACCCGCGCCGCAGCCAGGAGTTGTTGGCTGGTTGGCAGCGCGCCTGCATCGACTCCGGGGCCACCTGGGGGGGAGGGGAGTCTCCCGCCCTGCCGGGTCTGGTCACCGGGGAGGGGATTGAGCTGGGTGGAGCCGCCCTGGGCTGCTTCCCCGCCGAGGCAACCCCCGTGCTGGGGGAGCACCTCGCGGCAGGGCAGCAGATCGTACTGCTGGAAAGCTCCGGCCTGCACGCCAACGGCGCGTCCCTAGCCCGCCGCCTGGCCGGGGAGCTCCCTGAGGGCTGGCTCACCCGGCTGCCTTCGGGGCGCAGCTTCGGGGAGGCAGTGCTGGACGCCTCGATCCTTTACCCGCGTTTCGTGGCCGGCCTCTGGCAAGCGGGTGTGCGCCCCAGCTTCCTCAACGGCATCACCGGCCACGGCCTGCGCAAGCTGCTGCGCGCCCCCGCCGAGGTCAGCTACCACCTGCACACCCTGCCCCAGGTGCCCGAGGTGCTGGAGTTCATGGCCTCCCACGCAGGCATGGATCAGGAGCAGGCCTACTCCACGCTGAACATGGGTGCAGGCTTTGTGGCCATTGTTGAGCCCGACCAGGTGGAGGCCACCCTGGCTGTTGCCGCTGAGTGCGGCCACGCAGCCCTGCTGGCTGGAGAGGTGGGCTGCGGCCCCCGCGCTGTGCACCTGGCGAGCCTGGGTATCACCTATGGCGCCGACTCCCTCGACCTGGGCACGGCGCGGTAGGGCTACTGCACCAACCTGCCTGGAGGGGTGCGAAACCTGGTGATCAGGTCAGTGACTCGATGGGCTTGCGGGCGTCCATGGTCGGGCACAGCAGCTCGGAGGCGGCAGTGTGCCCGGCCTCAGACAACCGGGTACGCAGGCTCTCTGATGGTGGTGTCGGCGTTCGACATCATGGTGAGGTGGGGGTACTGCTGCAGGAAGGTGCGCAGCGGGGCGAACAGCTGCTCGCTGTGGGCGTGGAGATCCCGCAGGCACCACCAGGCAAGAGCGCTGGCCTTGTCGGGTTCGCGCACTGTGGCCTGCCCATGGAGCACCTGGCAGCCGATGAACAAGGTGACGTAGTGCAGCCCCAGCTCGGGCATGAGGTCATTGGTAAAACCGAGGCGTTGCACCGCTGTGACGACCAGACCCGTTTCTTCGGCCACCTCGCGTACCGCTGTCTGCTCTGGAGATTCCCCCCACTCCTGGTGGCCACCCGGCAGACCCCAGGTGCCGCTTCCGTGGGAGCCCCGGCGGCGCAACAGCACCACCTTGCCCTCGCGCTGCACCCACGCGCCCACGCCGACGCGAACGTGTTGGTCAGTCACCGCAGTGATCAGTCAAAGTCGAAAATGCTGCGGCTGCCGTAAAAGTGCAGCACATGGCTGCAGTTCATGCAGATCATCAGTCTCATTGTGTGGGTGCTGAAACCCCACATCGAGTCTTCGCGCGCCTGCTCGCGCTGAAAGTTCGGGCAGCCACACAGGGGGCAGCGTAGTTGGGGTTGCTGGGGAGCGTACTGTGCCGGATCGGTCATGCAGACCACGCTACTGCTCGTCGTGGGTCGGCGCAGCGGTTCGCGCGGCGAGTTCGGCGGCGGTGGCAGCGCACGCGTGTTCCAGCTCACCGACCTGGGCCAGCACCTCTGCGGTGACCACAGGCAGGCGCGGTAGGCGTTGCTCCAGAGCGCTGGCCAGTCTGACCACGCGGGCAGCGCCAATCATCGCGCCGTTGCCTTTAACCGTATGGGCCAGTTTCGCGGCCTCCTCCAGGCGTCCGGCCTGCACCTGGGCCCGCAAATCCCGCAGCCGGGCGGCAGAGGTGGGCGCATAGCGGTGCACCACTTCCCGCAGCACTTCGGGTACCGGGTCGCAGTCACCCTCAGACAGGCTGGCCCGCAACTGCTGCCACATGGCTTCGTCAATCAGTGGCACGTCAGGTTCGCTGCCCATGATCGTTACTGTGCGCCAGCGCTCAACTGCTCGACGGTTTCACACAGCGTGGCCGGCGGAGTCCCCTTGGTCAGGTAGATAGCAGTGATGCCCTCGTCATCGACGAACTCTGCGGTTGACTCCAGGGTGCTGGATAGAAAAATCACCGGTAGTTTGGCGGTGCGCTCGCGCATCCGGATGATTTGCGCCAACTCGAAGCCGGTCATTTCAGGCATGCTGATATCGAGCACGGCCACCTGAGGCTCGCGCCCCCGCTCCAGCAGCGAGATGGCTTGGGCAGGGTTGTCCGCAGCGATCACCTCGTGGCCCTGCCCAGTGAGTTGTCCGGTCACCAGCGTCAAGGTGGCAGGGTCGTCATCAACAACCAACACGGTGGACATGGTGCTCCTTTGCAGGCCAAACCTGCGGCTCAGCCGTCGATTCTCCTGCTAGGAAAACACAACAGAGGTGGCAGCAACGCTGCCGCCCCCAACCCATTGGGGGGTTAGTCCCCTTTGACCACATCCACATGGACGTGGTCCAGGTGGCGCAGCACATTGTTGATTTTCGGGTCCGGGTGAGTCTGGGCGGGTGAGTATGGCCTCCAGCCGTTGGCGCTGCCGCTGGAGGTCCACATGTAGGCATCGAAGATCACTGTGGCGATGGACAGCGATTGAGCGTGAGCCACCAGCCAGTGCGCTAACTCCCACCCCTGCTCTTTGTTGGCCGCTGAGATGGGGCGGAAGAACACGTCGATCGCCCGCCCCTCGTAGTGGGCGGAGTTGGTCCCGTGCCCATCGGAGACCCCGCCGGGCTCGTAGCCGCCCAACGACTGGGAGCCGAACACTTCCTCCATCGCCTGGCGCACAGCGTTGGCGCGCGGGGTCAGCCCATTGGGGCCAGGCTGCTGCTGAGCCACGTCTTGGGGTTTGACCCGGCAGCTCACTGCGTGCTGGTGACGCCCGGTCAGCGCCTCGGCCAGCTCCAGGGCCTCCCCTTCGTGTTGGGCGTAGAAGGAGCCATCGGCGCTGCGTTGCACGGCCTGCGCCGCCTCAGCCATAGGCAGGGTGGAGTAGTTGGGGACCTTGGCCAAGGCCTGGAAGAACCGCTGCGAGGCATAGACCGGGTTCATGATCTGCTCCGGTGTACCCCACCCTTGGCTGGGACGCTGCTGAAACAGCCCCACCGAATCACGGTCGCCGTGGTCGAGGTTGCGGATTTTTGACTCCTGCATGGCGGTGGCTAGCCCCGTGGCAATGCCGCGTTCGGTGATGCCCAGGCGTTGCCCCACCGCCGCAATGGTGGCAGCGTTGGCAGCCTGGTCGATGTCGAAGCGCTGCTCATACCCCGGGGTGGTGATCGTGCACCCCTCGCGCACCACAATCCCACCCAGGGAGCCCCACTTCCACCACACAAAGGCAAAGCCACCTACCACGGCCACTACGAGCACTGCCAGGATCACCAGCACCACCCCGACGACGCTGGCCACGCTTCTGGGCGTGCGACGCCCAATCTGGGCGTCGCGCTGTCTCCACGTGTGGCTGGAAGGGGAGGAAGCGCTACCGGGGGCTCCCGCCGCTGGGGGCGGCTGACTGCTCACGACTGGGCGTGCAGGCTGGCATTCAACCCGCCCCAATGAGCCAGCATCGTGCCGTCCTTACCGCGCCGAGGAACCGCTTCCACTGCCCCGGATTGGCTGTTGCGCCGGAACAACCACCCCGGTTGGCCGGACAGATCGCTGGCCTTGACTATCGGTGCGGGCATTCCCTCCGGGGCCACACTGAGCAGGGCGACCTTTGAGCCTGCGGTCAGGTAGAGCCCGGACTCCACCACGCAGTCATCGCCCAGGCTGATCCCCAGCCCGGCGTTGGCACCCAGCAAGCTGCGTTGGCCGATGGAGATGACCTGCTTACCACCGCCGGACAGGGTCCCCATGATGGAGGCCCCTCCGCCAATGTCGGAGCCATCGCCTACCACCACACCTGCACTGATGCGCCCCTCCACCATGGAGGCACCCAACGTCCCAGCGTTGAAGTTGACAAACCCCTCATGCATCACGGTGGTGCCTGCAGCCAGGTGCGCCCCCAGGCGGACCCGGTCGGTGTCGCCAATGCGCACTCCGCTGGGGGTGACGTAGTCGCACATGCGGGGGAACTTGTCGATGCTGCGCACTCCCAGCCAGCCACCGCTGCGCCGCACGTGCGCGCGCAGGGCATCCACGTGCTCAGGCTGGCAGGGACCCAACGTGGTCCACGCCAGGTTGGGCAGCACCCCAAACAAGCCGTCGAGGTTCTGCCCGTGGGGCCTGACCAGCCGGTGGGAGAGCAGGTGCAGGCGCAGATAGGCATCGGCAGCGTCAGCGGGGGGCTGGTCGAGGTGGATGCAGGTGCGGATGGTGCGCAGCGTGACGTGGCGAAGTGCTGCTGTCTCGTCGGGGGTTGGGTCGTCCAAGCGCGGGGTCTGGCCGTCCTGTGGTTGGGGCTCGCCCAGGTACGGCTGGGGATACCACACCTCCAGGACCTCACCGCTGAGGGTGCAGGTGGCGTACCCGTCTGCCCATGCGCCACGCGGCGCGTCGGGGTCGCTGTCCTCCGATGGCGGATGCGTCAACGGGGCAGTGATCGGGGTGTCCATGGGAGGTCCTCCTCCGGCTGGTATAGGGCTGGGATGTGCTCTAGCCAGGGTACCGGCCTTCGTGCATTGGCAGTTGTGTTGGTGAGGTTGTACTAGGCAGCGTGAGGTGGGAGCTCATGAGCGCCTGCAGCGCTGTTGGGGATTACCTCCCAGAGATTGCTTGTCGCCTCTGCGGATCACTCACCCTTGCCCGATGATGTTCATCCTTAGGTTATTGCTCATTCCCCCTCTGTCACCTCGTGCAGATGCACCGGTACGGTGGCTGCCATGACCAGTGCGGATGCCCCTCGAAGCAGCGTCCTTGACGTGGCTGGGGATGTGGGGGAGTTGACGGCGGCCGTGTGCGATATCGAGTCGGTCAGCGGCAATGAGCAGGCGTTGGCCCAGGCCCTCATCGACGCGCTACAACCCTTGCCGCACCTAGAGGTTTCCCGTCACGGCAATGCGGTGGTAGCCCGTGTGCAGCCGGTCGATCCCCGGCAGGCTGATCAACCACCGGTGATTATTGCCGGGCACCTGGACACCGTGCCGGTGGCTGGCAACCTGCCTACCTGGCGTACCCAGGAGCAAGGCCGCACCTGGCTGCATGGGCGGGGCACGGTGGACATGAAAGGCGGTGTGGCGGTGGCGCTGCACCTGGCTGCCACCGTGACCAGCCCGCGTCTGCCAGTGACCTATCTGTGGTACGACAACGAGGAGGTAGCTGCTGACCTCAACGGCCTGGCTCGTCTGGCGGTTGAGCATCCGCACCTGCTGCAGGGCCAGTTAGCGATTCTCATGGAGCCCACCGACGGGGTGATCGAAGCCGGCTGCCAGGGTAGCCTGCGGATGCGACTGGATCTGATTGGGCAGGCCGCGCATAGCGCCCGGGCGTGGCAAGGGGTGAACGCGGTGCACCAGGCCGGCCTGGTGCTGCACGCCTTGCAGCACCACCAACCTCGGCAGGTACCGATGGGGCCGGTGACCTACCGGGAAGGCCTCAACGCCGTGGGAGTTGCCGGGGGCACCGGTCTGGGCGCAGCAGCCAACGTCATCCCCGACCGGTGCGAGCTCACCCTCAACTACCGCTTCGCCCCCGATCTCTCGCTGGCTCAGGCACAGGAGTATGTCCTACACCTGGTGGAGCAGGCCTTGGGCCCTGCCGGTGGCTCCACGCCTGCCTCGTGGAGTGTGCACGTTCTGGATGCCTCTGCGGCCGCCCATCCCGGCTTGGATCAGCCGGTGGTGCAGCAGTTCATCTCCGTCATGGAGCAGCCGGTGCGGGCCAAGTACGGCTGGACCGACGTGGCCCGCTTCGCCGCATTAGGAGTGCCCGCCCTCAACTACGGGCCGGGCGATCCCAATTTGGCCCACCGCGACGACGAACGGGTCGTGCTAGAGCAAATCAAGCAGTGCGCCCAACAGCTGCGTGGGTGGCTGGAACAGCACGGAAATTAATTGGTTGTTGCGCTATAGGAAGCGTTCCTTGTTTGGAAGCAGGCAAGGCTTTTTGGCTTTGACGCGCAGGAGGTAGATGTCCAGGTAACGGTGAATCTTCTGCTAAAGGAGCAACTTGTACTGTTTGCCCAGCTGGGGTTGATCTAGGGTGAGCCCAATCACAAAGCTTGATCCCAAGCCAACCGTTAAACGAATCTCGATCGGTTACTTCGGGTATAGTTGAGATGCTTGGTCGTGCGGAAATCAAATTCTCGTAACATGACCAGGCTTCGTCTGGTTTGATCAACCTATCCCACACGCCTAAATTAAGTAGTTCTCTACATTTTATCGTTGCGAAACCATAGAGGCTTGCTTGGCGAATAGCATCAAGATCATCAGAGACAAAGCAGGGGTACTGATATCTATGCCTTATCATTAGTGCTAGGGAGTGTGCTTCGCCCAAATTTGCCAAACCAATATCAGTCTCTTTCCCCCCTATAGCTGTCTGTATCTCGAGTGTTCGTTGAAAGTCATCGTCATCTTCCGATACTAACGGCGGTCCGAGAATATCATTGATTCTCATGATAGGGCCATTGTTATCCCTAAAAAACCTTGCGCACTCGAGTTGAACTGCAACAGTCCATCTTCCTCGACCGTCAAGAATTTCTTTCAGGGTTCCCAACTCCCCTGCTAAGGCGTAGGTGATTAGCGCACAGGTATCCATTACTAAAATCATTTCCGACATCTTAGCATTAAAGCGTTATGAACCCACTCCTATCCTGTTTTTATGATCATTGAGGGTTGAAAAGTTTCTTCGGGGGAAATCTATCTAGCTTTCTTGCTTTCTATGCGTTCCGATCATGCTCTCAGTAATTTTTGTGTCGCTCTGTGGAACCAAGGAAGGGTACATGCAGGGGGATGAGTATGAGGGCAGCTGGTGTGAGCCAAGTACGGCTGGACTGATGTGGCCCGCTTTGCCGCAGTGGGCGTCCCCGCTCTGAACTACGGGGCGGGAGATCCCAACGCGGCTCATCTTAACGACGAACGGGTCGCTCTAGAGCAGGTCAAGCACTGCGCCCAACAGCTGTGTGGGTGGCTGGCGAATAGATGCACCAGAACCTAGGCCATTCTCTCGTTATTTCACCTATCTCACGAACTGAGGTTGCCTTCCTTGCGGAGATCTCCCCCATACGTCTCGTGGTGTGGGGGTTGACCCTGGCCTGGGCGGCCGACAGGAACTGCCTGGTGTATGGCGTGAGCCCTCAGAAAGTTTTTCGTTTGCCGGAGATGACACAGGTGAAACAGTAGGAGATTGATGAGGAGGTAATGTGTCCAACTGATGGTGTTTCCTTGCTTCTCTTTCAATCCAACGAGTAAAGCTCTCGAAACTATTGCCTTTGAAAGGAGGTTTTCCGAGAGTTCGCCGAGAGGAAGTATCTAACCCAGAAACAACGTCCCAACAGTCGCGCGGTGTCACTCGATTTCGTAGAACACCATGGAGGAATAAGCCCCATGGCGTAGCGGCACCTAGGCCTAAAATACCGCTCCATACTACTAGAGTGGGGCTATTATCGACGAGTAAGGCCCAAGGATGTCGGCTTAGGGTCATGGCTAAAAGTAACGATTGCTGCTCGAATCTCGTAGGGTGTGCAACTGAACGACTACCGGGCAGTTTCATTTTAATTTTTACGGCAAGATTTTCTTCCTCCCGTGTGGGCACCCACCAGGCTTGCCTGCCCGACACTTCTTGTGGCACTGGGGCCACTTTTTCTGGGTGAGACGTTGATCTGTCGTAGTAGAGGGTATGAGGAATCTGAGGGATGACCAGTCGATCGCCCTGACATATTTTTTGTACGAAGTCATTGATGCCAGCTCGTTGTACTGCTGGGCTGACCACTACAACTGTTTGTTCACTTTTCGGCAGCAAGAGATGACGACGTAGTTCTGACACAAAAATCCTCCGGAAATTTTACTTAGAGCTTTTACTGCTTGCACCAACCAACCTAAGCTCGGTGAGGTCCACGGATTTTTAGAGACAGAAAGAAAGTTATCGTAATCAACACGTTGCCTTGACTTGACTTGAGTGTATTTGATTGCTAACAAACAGGGCCATTGGCTTTTAATACGTTCGGCAACTGACAAAATCTAGGTGATTATTTTCTGATCAACATCGTTTATAAGGTAGAACTTGCTTATCACTGCAATATAAATCTTTCATCGATTCACATTTTTTGAGACTGCGATGGAACGGCAATTGAATAGTAAAAGCGCATAAAAATCTCCCTATAAAAGCACAGATCCGAGTTGGCTAGCTGTGTTATTTGGTGATGCGGTATCGACGCAAACCAGCGTCATAGATACACGGGAAACGGAAATCTCCTATAAAAATAACAAGCAGGTCTAAAGCTGCGACATCATCTACTATGCGGCCCTCCCTGGCCCACAGAGAGGGATCCAGATAAAAATCTCTACACTCACTGATCGCATTAATGGTTACACGGGTTAAAAACAGCCAAAAAAGGCGAAGACCGTGCTTGCGGTTGATGGGAAGGTAGCTCACTCAGAGTTACATGAGGGCCACCCGCGTGAGGGTAGGTGTCAAAGCTGCCGATTACGGTGGCACTATGTCTGTTCCCTTCGCCTCCGATCCAGCACCACCCCATCCGTTCAATGCCCCCGATCCCATGGAGCCTGCGGAGCGCCATGAGGGGGCCACTACCCTGCGCCGTGGCCAAGTACCGGAGCAAACCACGGATCAACGCCTGCTGGACACCCGCAATGGTCACGACTGGGTGCAATCGGATCCGTGGAGGGTGTTGCGCATCCAGGCTGAGTTTGTCGAAGGGTTCGACTCCTTGGCCCACCTGGGTCCGGCGGTCAGCGTGTTCGGCTCGGCGCGCACTGCTGCGGGCAGCCCGGAGTACGCCATCGGTCGGGCGGTGGGTCGAGAGTTAGCTGAAGCCGGCTTTGCGGTGATCACCGGAGGTGGCCCTGGGTCGATGGAGGCGGCCAACCGAGGAGCCCAAGAAGCGGGGGGAGTGTCCGTGGGCCTGGGCATCGAGTTGCCCTTCGAGCAACGGATGAACCATTGGGTCGATATTGGGATCAATTTTCGCTACTTCTTTTCCCGTAAAACCATGTTCGTGAAGTATGCGCAAGGGTTCATTGTGCTGCCGGGTGGCATGGGCACCATGGACGAGCTGTTTGAAGCGCTGACCTTGGTGCAAACCCGTAAGGTCACCCAATTCCCTGTCGTTCTCGTCGGGACGCATTACTGGCAGGGTCTATTGGACTGGATGCGCACGACCATGCTGCCTGAGCACAAGATCTCCGAGCCGGATTTGGATCTCATTGCCCTGACTGATGATCCTGCCGAGGCGGTGCGTATCGTGGCCGACTCCTCCAATCAGCGCGATGACGCGGCGGTAGCAGCCGCCCGGGCCCTGGCTGCCGACATCATTGCGGCGCGACATGCCGGGGAGCAGTCTCGTGCGCAAGAGGAGCACCGCCTGACCTGAGTCGCTGCGCGGGGCCGGCCAAGGCCGCCAGGGGGACACGTGGCAAGCGCAGTCAGGCCAATGCGGCTTGCACTTGCGCCATAGGGCACGATAACAGTCATGACGATTGCGTTTATTTTCATCGGCGTGGCTGTGCTGGCACTGATCGCCTTGGTGGCGGTCGGTTATGGCGAGGGTCTGCCTGAGCGCAGTGACACGGTGGCGCCAGCGGTGCTGCCCCCAGCCAATCAGTTGCATGCCACCGATGTCGATACCGTGGCCTTCCCTGTGACGGTGCGCGGCTACCGCATGGCAGACGTGGATGCGGTGTTGGACCACCTCACCCAGGCTCTACGCCACAAGGAGCAGCAGTTGGCCGTGCTGGCCACCGAGTCCAAGCGGCAAGCGCAGTTGCAGCATCAGCAGGCCCGTCTGGCCACCTCCACCCCTGTTACTCCAGAGCCGACACCGGATGCTCCGACCGAGCCCGGCCCTGGCCAAGAGTCGGAAAAACCGGCAGAAAGTAAGCCTTCTTCGGCGGGGCAAGATTCCCAGAATCATCACAACTGAGGGATACTGGGGGAAGTTGTGTAGGTTGCTCCCCTGCCAGGCACCTGTGTACGGCACCGTGTGGTGCCTTTGGTTCGCCCCGTCAGCGATGGCTATCTGCTCAGCATTTCCGCTGTCCCTCAAGGAAAGGAGCACCATGGCGGCCATGAAACCGCGGACCGGAGATGGTCCGCTGGAGGTCACCAAAGAAGGCCGAGGTTTGGTGTTACGTCTGCCCATCGAAGGTGGGGGGCGCTTGGTGGTGGAACTGAACCCCGATGAGGCCGCTGAGGTGGCCCAGGTGTTGCAGGCGGCGGTCTCGTAGTGGCATGGCCGGCTGCCAGCCCTGCTGAGCATCAGGCGTTGTTGGAAGCGTTAACTACACCTGCGCTGCCTCTGCAACGCAAGGGGCGCGGCTGGCCTCAGCTGCAGGTAGCTAGCGAAGACGGCTCCTTAGCGCACAGTGTGGTGGTGCTGGTGCAACCCAGCGGTCTTCTTCTGGATGCTGGGCAAAAGACGCAGATACAAGCCAGGTTGGGCCTGGATTTGGACCGTTTAGTAGCCGACCTTCCCAAGGCTGGGGAGATTGGGCACGTCAACCGGGTACCTCGCACTCACCGCCCGGACGAGCCGAAGGAGCCCCAGGACGCCTCATGGCGCAGCGTGGTTCTAGTCGGCGTGGGGGAGCAGAGCCAATCGTCGCAGTCGTCCCCCGCCTGGTTGGCCCAACTGCGACGCAGCGCGGCAGGTGCGGCTCGAAACTGCGCTGAAGACTCCACTGTGGCTTTATGGTGGCCGCAGGAGGGGGTTGACTCAGCTGCTCTGACAGCGTTTCTCACCGGATGGCTCCTGGGTTGCTATACCCCGCCCAAAGCCTGCCGGCCTTCACCCGAAGCGTGCCCGGCCCAACAACTGCAGGTGGTGACCAGCCTGCTAGCGGCGCAGGCGGCACTGGCGGAGGCTGAGCAAGCAGCGCTAGCCACCTGGGTTGCCCGCGACTGGGCCAACACTCACGCCGGGGTGAAGTCCCCCCAATGGCTCGCCGAGCAAGCGCAGAATCTTGCGGAGCAGGTGGGCCTACAGGTGCAGATATGGGAGGAGTCTGACCTGGCTGCGCAGGGCTTCGGTGGCCTGCTAGCGGTGGGAGGGGGCAGTGCCCGCCCTCCTCGGCTGATCCAGCTCACCCACACCCCACCCCAGGGGATTGAGGGTCAGCAGCAGCCGGTGGTGTTGGTCGGCAAGGGGATCACCTTCGATAGTGGCGGGTTGTCGCTGAAACCACGTGAGATGATGCCGCCGATGAAGACCGACATGGCCGGGGCGGCGGCGGTCATGGCAGCGCTGATGGCCGCTGCGTTGACCCAGCTGCCCCTGCCCGTGGTGGGGCTGTTGGCCTGCGCCGACAATGTGATCTCTGGCAGCTCCTATCGCCCCGATGATGTGCTGCGCCTGTACGGGGGCACCACGGTGGAGATCGTCAACACCGATGCGGAGGGCCGGCTGGTGCTGGCCGATGCGTTGGCCTACGCCGCCGCAGCGCTGAACCCAGCGGTGATGCTGGATGTGGCGACCTTGACTGGTGCTGCCACGCTGAGCCTGGGCAAGCGCCACGCTGCGCTGTTCACCGACGATGACACCTTGGCCCAGCAGGTGCTGCAGGCAGGGTTGGACTGTGGGGAGTTGGCGTGGCGGATGCCTTTGGCGCAGCAGTACCGCGCCAGCCTGCGCTCCGGGATTGCCGATGTGTGCCACGTGAGTACCGATTCGCACGTGGGTGCCGGGGCGATCACCGCTGCCCTGTTTCTGCAACGGTTTGTCGGCCAGACCCGGTGGGCGCACCTGGATATTGCCGGGCCCGCCCGCGCTGACAGCGATGAGGGGGAGGCCACCAAAGGAGGCACAGGTTTTGCTGCCCGCCTGCTCTTGCAGTGGCTAAGAAGCTACTGCGTGAGCGTGTGAGCCAGAAGCACCCCGTATCCCACTGGTATCAGGGTGGCTTGCACCCTCTCATCCTCACGCAGGCCCTCGACCAACCGGCGCACTGCCTGGGCGTGGGGGTTGGGCTGCTCATCGTCATCAGTAGAGGCGCTGATTGCCTTGTCCATCACGAGCACCCCCCCGGGGCGCAGCAGGCGTACTGCCTCATCCACGTAGGGGTGCAACTCCTCGATTCCAGCATCGGCCAGGATGTCGAAGTAAGCCAGGTCGTAACTGGCATCGGCTAGTCGGGGAAGGACCGAAAGTGGGTAGTCCGAGATCAGGCGTGTACGAGCAGACATCCCTGCTCCAGCAAACACTTCTCGGGCGATACGATGCTGATCGGGAGCCACATCAATGGTGGTCAAAATGGCGTTGTCAGTCATGCCGCGCAGCAACGCTAAGCCCGTCAGCCCCGTGCCGGTTCCTACCTCCACCACAGCGGCGGCCCCGGCCATGCGGGCCAGCATGGTCAGCAGAGCGCAGGTGGCCGGAGTGGCCGGTCGGGGGCTGGACTCACCACCAGTGTGGCGGCGGGCCTGCAGGAGCAGGTCATCTTCCAGGGTGTAACGCTCGGCTACGGTCCAGGCGTAGCTGTCCACTCCGGGGTCCCTATCGTGGGGTGCGGCGCTCATGCGGGGTGTCACTTTCTCCCAGTTCTTATGGTTGGGCGGTCGGCGCAGATCTCGCAGGGCATACTAATGCCGTCACGGTGGCACGTTAGGGTGGAGCCGACCACCACGAAGGGGGCTGGAGTGTGAGTACGGCTGACGATCAGGGTGTTGCCCCAACCAACCCGAGCACGTCAACCAGCACCGGATGGCCCGGGGTGCCTGGGCAACCGCTGTTGGGTGGTGCCGTCCCGCCGCCACCTCCTCCCATGGGCGCCCCTGTGCCTGACTCCCACCCGGACGACCAGTTGGTTACGAAGTCCCAGGTGCAGAAAATGCTGCTGGTGGCGGTGTTGTTCGCAGGGTTGTGTGGCTTGTTAGGAGCGTTGAGCGGGTTCGCTAGCGGTTACTGGACAGCCAATCGCCTCACTCAAGACGACACCCTGGGGGCGCATCCGGCCAGCGGGGAGCTGCAGGTGAAGCGCCCCCCCGATTCAGTGGCAGGCGTAGCTGCGCGCATCCTGCCGAGTGTGGTGTCGATCTCAGCCCAGGGGCAGGGGGCAGAGTCCACCGGCACGGGTTTTGTCATCCGCAGCGATGGATATTTATTGACCAACAACCACGTGGTGAGATCCGCAGTGGGAGGGGGTCGCGTGATGGTGCAGTTCACCAACTCCGACGATCCTTTAGCAGCGGAGCTGGTGGGACGCTCCACGCGCTATGACTTGGCCGTCTTGCGGATTCAGCGGCGCAAACTGCCCGAGCTGGTGTTGGGGAGCAGCTCTGATGTGGCGGTGGGGGATCAGGTGATCGCTGTAGGCTCGCCCTTAGGGTTGGCCGGTACCGTGACCACGGGGGTAATCAGCGCCATGAACCGCCCAGTGACCGCCAACGACGCCCAACGCAGCAGTGACGGGGCTTTCATCAATGCGCTGCAGACCGATGCGGCCATCAACCCGGGCAATTCTGGCGGGCCGTTGGTGGATAGCACCGGCAAGGTCATCGGGGTCAACAGTGCGATTGCCAGCATTCCTAGCGCCCTGGGTGGGCAGTCCGGCAGCATCGGGTTGGGGTTCGCCATCACCATTGACCAGGCCAAACGCACTGCCGCGCAGATCATCGCCACGGGCAAGTCGACCTACCCGATCATCGGTGTCTCCCTGGAGTCTTCCGCTGATCTGATCGGAGCGCGGGTGGCGAACTCGACGATCAATAGCACTACTCCGGTCGTTGCCAACGGGCCAGCCGCCAAGGCAGGGCTGCAGTCAGGCGATGTCATCACCTACTTCGACGGGCGCAGGGTGCATAGCTCCACTGAACTCATCGTCATGATCAGCGCCAAGAGCCCAGGAGACTCGGTGAACCTGACCTATCAGCGAGGTGGCCAGCGTCATCAGGCCAGTTTGGTGCTCGGTGAGGGCACCGAAGACGCGGAAGGCTAGCCCCGGTCATGCTGGGCATCGGTTGGGGTGAGATGGTCGCCTTGCTGATCGTGGGCTTGGTCATTGTGGGCCCCGACCGGTTGCCGCAGGTGGCCTTCAGCGTGGCGCGAGCGCTGAAACAGGCACGGGAGTGGGGTCAGTCAATCCAGCAGGAGTTCACCCAAGCCGTCCAGCCTCAGGTGCGGCAATTCCAGCACTTAGCCAGCCTGGGGCAGGACATCGAGGACATCGTTGGCGGTGATGACCTGCTGGGCCACGCAGCCCTCACCGCCCCAGCACCGCTCTACCTCGACGCCACCTAACGGCTGCTCCCGAGGGTGCTCCTAGGCCGGAGTGAGGGTGAGGGGTCGCCCGACCAGGCTGGGGCGCTGGCCGGCCAGCGCGGCGGCGGCCTGGTGCAGCGCCAGCGCGGCGGGGGAGTCGGGGTGGGCCAGCACCAGCGGCAGCCCAGTGTCACTGCCCTCCCGCAGCGCGGGGTCCAGGGGAATCTGGGCCAGGACCGGGACCTCGGCTCGGGTCAGGTGCGCCAACCCTTGTGCGACGGAGCTCCCACCCCCAGAGCCGAAGATCTCCAGCCGGTGGGAGGGGGAGCCGTTGCCCTCCGCAGGGCAATGGGGGCAGGGCAGCCACGCCATGTTCTCGATGACCCCGGCCACGCGCTGCTGGGTTTGCCCGGCCAGGGCCCCAGCGCGCTGGGCGACCTCCGCAGCGGCCTGTTGGGGAGTGGTGACCACGACGATCTGCGCGCCGGGCACCAACTGGGCCAGGGAGATGGCGACATCTCCAGTGCCGGGGGGCAGGTCGAGCAGCAACACGTCCAGCTCACCCCAATACACGTCAGCGAGGAACTGCTCCAACGCGCGGTGCAGCATCGGCCCGCGCCAGAGCACCGGGCCGTTGTCGGGCACGAACATCCCCATGGAGATCACCTTCACTCCGTGCGCCTCAGGGGGCATGATCATGGCCTCCACCTTGGTTGGAGCACCGGTGACGCCCAACATGCGAGGGATGGAGAAGCCGTAAATGTCGGCATCGGCCACTCCGACGCGAAAGCCCTGGGCGGCCATCGCGGCGGCCAGGTTGGCGGTGATCGACGATTTTCCCACCCCGCCTTTACCAGAGGCGATCGCGAACACCCGGGTGCGGTTACCTGGTTGGGCAAAGGGGATCTCGCGTGCTTCGTGACCGCGTAGGCGGGTTTGCAGCTGGGTGCGCTGCTGCTGGCTCATCACGTCAAGCTCCACCCGCACGTGACTGACTCCCGGTACTGCGCCGACGGCTGCGCTGACCTCGGTGGTGATGCGCTCCTTCAAGGGGCAGCCAGCAACGGTCAGCCACACCTGCACCGTGACCTGCCCCTGGGGCCCAATCTCCAACCCTTTGATCATCCCTAGTTCAGGTAGGGGTTTACCGATCTCAGGGTCACACACGCTGTCTAGAGCTGCTGCAACAGCAGCGGGGTCGACAGGAGTGCTGGTAGGGGTCTGGTCAGTCATGCTGTCGAGACTAGCCACGCTGTGCACATGTCTTACTCAGCTTCTTTGCCAAAAACTGGCTTCACCAGGGCGTTAGCCGTTCTACGATGACCCAGGTGAGCCTGACCACGATCTCTACACGTGCCTCTACTGCGCAAGAGGCGCAGCAGCCAGTTCTCAGCGAGCAGCAGATGCGTATTTGGCGCAAGCTGGTGCAGGCCAACGCCCAGTTGTTGGGGCAGTTGGAGGCCAACCTCATGGCAGACCATGGCTTGGCGTTAGCCGAGTATGACGTGTTGGCGCGGTTAGCGGATGCCCCACATCAACGACTACGCATGACTGAATTGGCGCAAAAGGTGTTGCTCTCGCGCAGTGGTTTAACGCGGTTGGTTGACCGCATGACCATGGCCGGCCTCATTGAGCGCCAGGCGTGCGTCAGCGATGCTCGGGGGCTGTACGCAGTGCTCACTCCAGCCGGATACCACCGGATGCACACCGCCTCTGCCAGCCATTATCGGGGCATCCACACCTACCTGCTCGGGCAGATGAGTCCACAACAGCACGACTGCCTGGAGGGCATCCTCGACCTCATCGTGGGCCCAGATGACGGGGACCAGGCGCGCTAAGCGCCCGCGTGGTGGCCCTGCTGCCACGCTGATACGGCAGTGCCGCGACAACGTCCCGGCTCGTAGCACCACGGCGACTCGAGGTTGGCCGGATTGCAGCAAGGCCCGCCCCTTTGTGGGGGTTGTCGCATTGGCCCGGGTGATATGGCCGCTATCACCCGGGCCAATGCGACAACCCCAGGGCGGCAGGGCGGCAGGGCGGCAGGGCGTAGTCCCCGCCTCAAACCGGTACTCGTTGGCCATGGAGGCCGCGTTCTGCACCAAGGCGGCGTCAGCCTGGCGACCAGAGTGAAGTCGTGGGGTGATGGGTTCTCACGAACTAACTGAGTAGGGGCTGTACAAACCGCCAGAGGAGCCCAAAGGGTCGCCAGCTGGGTTGAAGGTCAGGTGTGGCTGCATAGTTGTCAACCTCTTCGGCGAGCCCTTACTTCCAGGAAAGGACACTAGGGTGGTGGTGTGGGGCAGCATGCTGGCATGGAGAAAGTACGGTTGATGCGCTTAGCATCGGCGGTGCTGGCGGTACTGCTCGTGGGGGCAGTTGGGGGGTGCTCCTCTGACGCGGAGGATCACGCTGCGGTCACTGTAACCTCTGCTTCCAGCACACCTACGCCGCCTAGAGAAACCTCCTTGCCCAGTAGCGCCGCGACGGCGGTGTCCAGTAGCCCGGCGGCGCGCAGCAGTGCCTCCGCCCCAGGGCCCTCCATCCCCACAAGTAGTGCCCGCACCGCATCGCCTACCTCTGCAACGGCTATTGCCACCTTGCTCAGTGACATCGTGGGCCGCAACGATGCGATTCCGCGGGGAGCTCCGGTGGATTGGGGGTATCGCAACGGGGCGGTACCGGCCACGCCGGGCGAGTTCACCAAATACGCCGCGATCAATGTGTGGGGTTGGGTGTTCGCCGTGGAGGGCAGCAATCGCTACGACGTGCGGGTGCAGATCCGTGATCCGCAGGCGTTTTTCTTGTTGCCCACCGGGTGGGCCCGCGCCCGGATTCCCAGCGGCAGTGCAGGTGCGGTGGAGGGGGCGTATTGGCGGGGGGATTTCAAACCCAGCGAACACACGATGGCTTCGGCGCGCTCCGAGGGTGTCGGGGTGTATTCGGTGAGTATGCAGGGTTTAACCCAGCCCAGCCGGGACGCGTTTCACTACTGGTGGCAGGGGATGATGCCACGTATCCCGATCCCCACCAAGGCCCAGGGTATTTTGGTGTTCGCGCAAATGCGTTTAGTTCCAGAGCACAGTGGTGGCAGCTTGGCGGGGGCGCATTACATCGCGGGCGTCAACGGCGATCTCTATCCCACTCCCACTTTGGTGGTCGACCCCTCCGGGATTAACCCCCCACTGGCCACTTCGCGCATGAAGTACCTGACGAGCCAGTGGCAGACGTTTTACTCCAGCACGATGACTCCAGACCAGTTGCGTCATCATCCGCCCCCGTTGTAGAGCAACTCTTTAGGGTCCTTGGGCCTGCCAGGTGATCGTTGTGGTGGAGCGTTTGGTGGAGGTGGGGGTGATGGTGCCGGTGATGCGGTAAGTGGTGGTTTGGGGAGTAGCTGACAGGTTGAGAGGGTCTAGGCCGGCTGTGTAGGTGGTGGGCAGGGCGGCGAGGGTGCCGGTGTAGACGGTGGAGGTGGGGGTGAAACCGGTGCAGGAGCCGCTAGCGCCGCCGGTGCCGCGTTCGATGGTGAGGTTGACGTCGTTGGCTAACGCCCCGGTGGTGGTGGCGTAAAACCGGGCTTGGGGGCCTTTGAAGTAAGTAAAGTCGTCGAAAGTGGCGTATTTCGGGTTGGAGACACTACCTCCGGTGCCGACTTCTAGACTGCTGTACACGTTGGACAAGTCCCAGGTGATGGTTTTGGTACGCCCGGTGGTCCAGGTGATTCCGTCAGAGGAGTATTGCCAGAGCACCGTGGTGCCGGTGCTGGTGATACGCCAGTATTTCATGGTGGTGGAGTTGTAAGTCAGCGAGTTACCAGTTTCGGTGCCATTGGTGGTGTCGCTCATCCAGAGTTGGTTGCCGGGGCTGTAGTACCACAAAGCTAGCCTGTTGTTGAGATCGCCCCCGGGTGTGCCGTTGTTTTTGCGAAGCTGCAGCCAAGCTTCACCGGTAGTGCCGGGCACGCTGGTTACTTTCACCGAGACAGTGCTGTCCAAAAAATTAAATGGGTTTTTGGTGTAAATATTCCTGTAGACGCCAGCCACGGCGTTGATCTTCAATGCTGAGCCGGTGATGCTGGCGTTGCCGCTGCTGGCGTCCACCCATTGGGTGGTGTCCAGGGTGGTGGTAAACGCATCGGACCAGCCTGAGTTGGGTAGGGTGCCGGTGTAGGTGGTGGGTAGACAGTAGGCGCCGATGTTGCCACTACCGACCGAGTTCAGGGTCACCGTGCCGGGAGTTGAGTCACCGTAGCTCAGCCGGTCGGCGCTCCAGGTGGAGGTGGTGTTGGCCCCGATTTGGGCGTGCCAGGTTAGGGT
>JBDIAW010000013.1:0-51684 GCA_039812585.1 Actinomycetota bacterium
ATTGATTACTTATCATGAAGCGAGTTGATTCGGGGCTAAGAAGTGCCCCGTGACTCTTATTGAGAGACGCAAGTAGGCTTGTGAGGAATACATAGTAATCGTGCGCAGTCGTGGTGATGCCCACACCTCCTAGCAAAGCCTGACGTTGCTGTACAGCTAGGTCGAGGGCAGGTGCTTGATCAATGCGTCCGTCATGATTCGAGTATAAAGGGGTTACCCGTCTCCTCTGATTCTCGGGCACTCGAAAGTAGGTATCTTTCATTCCCAGTGGTTCGGTTATGTACTCACTTAAGGCTGATTGCAAATCTTGACCGGTTGCCTGCTCAATCAGTGCCCCCAAGACATCGGAGGCAACGGAGTAGTTAAAGTGCGCACCAGGATCGAAGAGGAGTGGACATCGAGAGTAGAAGTTCATCAATTCTTCTAAAGACCAATCAAGAGGAACGTCAACCTCGCACCCATGATTTCTGAGTACCTCGTCCACCGGATTGTATTGGTCTTGCCCGTAGACAAAACCGGCTGTGTGCGTCAGTAGATGCCTGACAAGGATTGGTCTGATAGCAGGCCGAGTCATCATTGAGTCGACGGCGCCTCTGACATAGACCTGTGGATGTGAAAATTGTTTGAGGTGGTCCTGCACATGGCTATCTAGTTCGATAACCCCTCGATCAATGAGAATCATTGCTAAAGCAGCCGTTATAGGTTTACTGAGGGAATAAACTGGCCACAGGGTAGCAGTGTTCGGCTGCTGGGCGTGGTGATAAATGCAGTGAACTCCAATCTGGCCATTCCGGGCAATAATCAGCTCCCAATCGGGAAGTTGGAGAGCCTCCACATTATGCAAGCATTGCTCCGCCATCTGAGGGTCTATTTCTGCTTGCGTGGGTTCATCAATGAGGGAAACCAAGCCCATGAAGACGAGGATACTGCTGGACGCGGCTTCTAGCGGGGGTACCGGGCAAGACAGCTGAAATCGCAATGCGGGGTGCCACGCCAGACAACCTCAATGAGTACGGCAGATCTGCAGAGTTTTCACCACGAGTAGACTGTTTCCTGGTGCTGTGCGGGATTCCCAAACATCACCACACCTAAGACCGTCGGTGATCGGCTGATCTCAAAACTTCTTGCCAACGTAAGAAGTGCCTACGCAGGTGGGAAAATGATCGCAGTACCCTTGGGATACTGCCTGATGATTGCCCCATGCGCCTGCGCTGGGGCTTTTTTCATGCCCACCGACTTTTACTCAAGGAAAGGAGGTGCAATGGCTAACCCAACCAAGGTTCAAGCAGTGGCCGAGCTCACCCAGCATTTCGAGCAGGCAAAAGCCACAGTGCTCACCGAGTATCGAGGTCTGACCGTCAGCGAAATCAGTCAGCTACGGCGCAACTTGGGGCAGGAAACCACCTACGCGGTGGTGAAAAACACCCTGACCAAGATTGCTGCCAAACAAGCTGGTATTGACGATTCGCTCTCGGACATGCTGCTAGGTCCTTCGGCAATCGCCTTTATTAAGGGCGATCCCGTGGAGGCAGCAAAGGGTTTGCGTAACTTCTCCAAGGATCATCCCGCACTGGTGATCAAAGGAGGGGTACTCGATGGCAAATCATTATCGGCTACCGAGATCTCCAAGCTGGCTGATCTGGAGTCACGTGAGGTGTTGCTGGCCAAGCTGGCCGGTGCGATGAACGCCTCGATGTCTCAGGCTGCGGCGCTGTTCCAGGCTCCGCTGTCGCAGATGGCTCGCCTGGCTGGCGCGCTGCAGGCTCAAGCGTCCGAGGACCCCTCGCTGCTGGCCTCGGGTGCCGAAACGTCGGCTCCTCAGGGGCAAGCCCAGCCCGAAGCTGCAAGCGAACCAGAAACCCCCTCCGAAGCTCCCGCTGAAGAGAAATCCGAATAACTCCCCCCACCTGTAAAGAAAGGAACCATCATGGCCAAGGTTGCCACTGAGGACCTGCTCGATGCGTTTAAAGAAATGACCCTGCTGGAGCTGTCTGAGTTCGTCAAGCAGTTCGAAGAGACCTTTGGGGTCACCGCTGCTGCTCCCGTGGCGATGGCTGCTGCTCCCGCTGCTGGCGGAGGCGACGCCGGTGCTGCTGCGGCTGAGGAGAAGGACGAGTTCGACGTCATTCTCGAAGCTGCCGGTGACAAGAAGATCCAGGTGATCAAGGAGGTGCGCACTCTAACTGGTCTGGGCCTGAAGGAGGCTAAGGACCTGGTTGAGGGTACCCCCAAGCCGGTGCTGGAAAAGGCCAACAAAGAGGCTGCTGGCAAGGCCAAAGAGGTCCTCGAGGCCGCAGGAGCTACGGTCAGCATCAAGTAACTGATTGCTGTACGTTCGTGATGGGCAGGCCCACTGGGTCCTGCCCATCATCCTTTTAGAGCCCACGCCATACCGGGCTTGAGTCGGAGTTCATCAGTGCCAGGGTCGGAGGACCCTACCGGAGCGGGGGCAGAGTACACCCCCTGATTTCGCTTCCCTTGCCTGGCCGGGGTATGCTGCTCAGTTGCGCTGTACTCTGCCGCAATCGCCCGCTTTTGCCGTGTCTGACCCAGTCGTCCCGCACATCCTAACCTGTGCGATCGGCCTGTGTTAACCGGGGGCGAGCCGGTCTGGAACAGACGCTTTTAGCTCCCGTTTCCGCCGACTTCCGGAAGGAATTCTGTTGGCCGCCTCGCGTACGGAATCACCGTCCAGCACCTCCACCTCATCGACTGCTCAGCCGTCGTCCAAAGCGAAACTTGCCCCTAGGCGAGTCAGTTTTGGCAAGATCTATGAGCCTTTTGAGGTCCCTAACCTGCTGGCATTGCAAACCGATAGTTTCGACTGGTTGCTCGGCAACGAGCGCTGGCAGGCTCGGGTGAACCAAGCCCTGGCCGAGGGGAAACGTGACACCCCAACGACCAGTGGTCTGGAGGAAATCTTCGCCGAGATCTCTCCGATTGAGGATTTCCAGGCCACGATGTCACTGTCGTTTCGTGACCATCGGTTTGAGCCGCCCAAATACTCCATCGACGAGTGCAAAGAGCGCGACATCACCTACTCCGCGCCACTGTTCGTCACTGCGGAGTTCATGAATAACACCACGGGTGAGATTAAAAGCCAGACAGTGTTCATGGGTGATTTTCCTTTGATGACCGACAAGGGCACGTTCATCATCAACGGCACCGAGCGCGTAGTGGTCTCTCAGCTGGTCCGCTCCCCAGGTGTTTACTTTGACAAGTCGATCGACAAGACCTCTGACAAAGACATTTGCGGCGCCAAGATCATCCCCTCTCGGGGGGCGTGGCTGGAGTTCGAGGTTGATAAGCGTGACCTGGTGGCAGTGCGCGTGGACCGTAAGCGCAAGCAACCGGTCACGGTGCTGCTCAAAGCGTTGGGTTGGGACACTGATCAAATCCTGCGGGAGTTCAGTGATTACGAGTCGATGCGTATCACGTTGGACAAGGACAACACCGCTGACCAAGATGAGGCGCTGCTGGATATTTACCGCAAGCTTCGCCCAGGCGAGCCCCCTACGCGTGAGGCGGCCCAGACCCTACTGGACAACCTTTACTTCAACCCCAAGCGCTACGATCTGGCCCGCGTAGGCCGTTACAAGGTCAATCGCAAGCTCGGTCTGGACGTGGCTCCTGACCAGGGAGTTCTCACCGTCGATGATTTAGTCGCCACCATCCGCTATATCGTGCGTTTGCATGCTGGCGAGACTGAGATGACGGTCGGGGAGGGTGACCAACAGCGCACCATCCGCTTGGAGGCCGATGACATCGACCACTTCGGTAACCGTCGTTTGCGCACGGTGGGTGAGCTGATCCAGAACCAAGTCCGTACAGGGTTATCCCGTATGGAGCGCGTGGTGCGCGAGCGGATGACGACTCAGGATGTGGAGGCCATCACTCCCCAAACACTGATCAACATCCGCCCGGTTGTGGCCTCCATTAAGGAGTTCTTTGGCACTAGCCAGCTCTCCCAGTTCATGGACCAGACCAACCCCTTGGCGGGCTTGACCCACAAGCGGCGCTTGTCCGCTCTAGGTCCTGGGGGTCTGTCGCGTGAGCGGGCGGGGTTCGAGGTGCGCGACGTGCACCCCAGCCACTACGGACGCATGTGCCCCATCGAGACTCCTGAAGGCCCCAACATTGGTCTGATCGGGTCCTTGTCCTCCTACGCCCGGGTCAATGCGTTCGGGTTCATTGAGACTCCCTACCGCAAGGTGGTGAACGGTCGCGTCACCGACGAGATCAGCTACCTGACTGCCGGTGAAGAGGACGAGTACGTCATCGCCCAGGCCAATGCTCCACTGAACCCTGACAACACCTTCGCCGAGGCGCGGGTGTTGGTGCGACGCAAGGGCGGCGAGGTGGATAACATCCCCGCCGCTGAGGTCCAGTACATGGATGTCTCCCCGCGTCAGATGGTGTCGGTGGCTACAGCCATGATCCCGTTCCTGGAGCACGACGACGCCAACCGCGCCCTCATGGGATCGAACATGCAGCGTCAGTCAGTGCCTCTGCTGCGCAGCGAAGCTCCGCTGGTGGGCACAGGCATGGAGTACAACGCCGCTGTGGATGCTGGTGATGTCATCGTGGCTGAGAAAGCCGGGGTGGTTCAGGAGGTCAGCGCTGACCTGGTCACCATCGCTCATGATGATGGCACGTATCTGACCTACAAGGCTGCCAAGTTCCGCCGCTCCAACCAGGGCACCTCGTTCAACCAGAAGGTCATCGTGAGCGAGGGGCAGCGGGTGGAAGTGGGCCAAGTGCTTGCTGATGGCCCCTGCACCCAGAACGGTGAGATGGCTTTGGGTAAGAACCTGCTCGTGGCGTTCATGCCGTGGGAGGGTCACAACTACGAAGATGCGATCATCCTCTCTCAACGTCTGGTGCAAGACGACGTGCTCTCCTCCATCCACATCGAGGAGCACGAGGTCGATGCCCGCGACACCAAGCTGGGTCCCGAGGAGATCACCCGGGATATCCCCAATGTCAGCGAGGAGATCCTGGCTGATCTGGACGACCGCGGCATTATCCGCATTGGGGCTGACGTGGTGGCTGGGGACATCCTGGTCGGCAAAGTCACGCCGAAGGGTGAGACCGAGCTGACTCCGGAGGAGCGCCTGCTGCGTGCCATCTTCGGCGAGAAGGCTAGGGAGGTCCGCGACACCTCACTCAAGGTGCCTCACGGTGAATCCGGCAAGGTAATCGGCGTGCGTGTTTTCGACCGCGATGAAGGCTTTGAGCTGCCTCCGGGAGTCAACCAGCTGGTTCGGGTCTACGTGGCGCAGAAGCGCAAGATCACCGACGGTGACAAACTGGCTGGACGTCACGGCAACAAAGGGGTGATCTCCAAGGTTCTGCCCGTAGAGGACATGCCCTTCCTTGAGGATGGCACCCCGGTGGATATTGTCCTCAACCCGTTGGGTGTGCCCGGACGCATGAATGTGGGCCAGGTCATGGAGACTCACCTAGGGTGGGTGGCCAAATCTGGCTGGAAGATTGAGGGCCAGCCGCAGTGGGCTCAGCACATTAAAGATGGATCGCGCGTGGCTGATCCAGGGACCAACATCGCCACCCCGGTTTTTGATGGAGCCCATGAAGAGGAAATCACCGGTCTGTTGGATTCGACGCTGGCCGAGTTTGAGGGCAAGCGTCTGGTTGATCACAATGGCAAGGCTCGCCTGTTCGATGGTCGTACCGGTGAGCCGTTCCGCGATCCGATCGCGGTGGGTTATATCTACATCCTCAAACTGTTGCACCTGGTGGACGACAAGATCCACGCCCGGTCGACAGGACCGTACTCGATGATCACTCAGCAGCCCTTGGGAGGTAAGGCTCAGTTCGGTGGCCAACGCTTCGGAGAGATGGAGGTGTGGGCTCTGGAGGCCTATGGCGCCTCCTATGCCCTGCAGGAGTTGCTGACCATCAAGTCCGATGACGTGGTGGGTCGGGTGAAGGTCTACGAAGCCATCGTCAAGGGCGAGAACATCCCAGAACCCGGCATCCCTGAGTCGTTCAAGGTGCTCATCAAAGAGATGCAGTCGTTGTGTCTCAATGTGGAGGTTCTTTCCAGCGACGGCATGTCCATTGAAATGCGCGAAACCGACGAAGACGTGTTCCGCGCCGCCGAGGAATTAGGCATCGACCTGTCACGCCGGGAACCCTCAAGCGTCGAGGAAGTGTGAGCCTGTCGGGCCGCCACCCTACCCACAACTGAATTGATTGCAGTGCGAACAGAACCCCTAAGAAGGTAGGACAAGTTGATCGACGTTAACTACTTCGACGAGTTGCGTATTGGCCTGGCCACAGCAGACGACATTCGCCAGTGGTCCCATGGCGAGGTCAAGAAGCCGGAGACCATCAACTACCGCACGCTCAAGCCTGAAAAAGATGGCCTGTTTTGCGAGAAGATCTTCGGCCCCACACGTGACTGGGAGTGCTACTGCGGCAAGTACAAGCGGGTGCGCTTCAAGGGCATCATCTGTGAGCGGTGTGGCGTCGAGGTCACCCGCGCCAAGGTGCGTCGCGAGCGGATGGGTCACATTGAGTTGGCTGCTCCAGTCACCCACATCTGGTACTTCAAGGGTGTGCCTAGCCGCCTGGGATACCTGCTCGACTTGGCTCCCAAGGACCTGGAGAAGGTCATCTACTTCGCGGCCTACATGATCACTGAGGTCGATGAGGCCAAGCGCCACAAGGATCTTCCCTCGCTGGAGGCCAAGGTCACTGTCCAGAAGCAGCAGATTGAGCAGCGCCGTGACGCGGAATTGAACACCCGTCAGGAGCGCCTGGAAGCCGACTTGGCGCAGCTGGAGGCCGAGGGCGCAAAATCTGATGCCCGCCGCAAGGTTCGTGAGGGCGCCGAGCGGGAGCTCAAGTCCATTCGCGAGCGGGCCCAGCGCGAGTTGGACCGCATCGAGGAGGTGTGGACCCGCTTCAAGAACCTTAAGGTGCAGGATTTGGAGGGCGATGAGTTCCTCTACCGCGAGTTACGCGAACGCTATGGCCAATACTTCAGTGGAGGCATGGGTGCGGCTGCACTGCAGAAGCGCTTGGAGTCCTTCGACTTAGAGGCTGAGGCTGAGAGTCTGCGCGATACCATCCGCAACGGTAAAGGGCAGCGCAAGACTCGAGCCCTCAAGCGTCTCAAAGTGGTCTCGGCTTTTCTCAACACCCGCAACACCCCCCAGGGCATGGTGTTGGACTGTGTGCCGGTGATCCCGCCGGAGCTTCGCCCCATGGTGCAGCTGGATGGTGGGCGCTTTGCTACCAGTGACCTCAATGACCTCTACCGTCGTGTCATCAACCGCAACAACCGCCTCAAGCGCCTGCTCGATCTTGGTGCTCCTGAAATCATTGTCAACAACGAAAAGCGCATGCTGCAGGAGTCGGTTGACGCCCTGTTCGACAATGGCCGTCGCGGTCGCCCGGTGACCGGTCCGGGTAACCGGGCGCTGAAATCGCTTTCGGACATGCTCAAAGGTAAGCAGGGGCGCTTCCGTCAAAACCTGTTGGGCAAACGGGTGGACTACTCGGGGCGTTCGGTGATTGTCGTAGGCCCGCAGTTGAAGCTGCACCAGTGTGGTTTGCCGAAGCAAATGGCCTTGGAGTTGTTTAAGCCTTTCGTCATGAAGCGGCTGGTCGATCTGAATCACGCCCAAAACATCAAGAGCGCCAAGCGGATGGTCGAACGGGCGCGTCCGGTGGTGTGGGATGTCTTGGAAGAGGTCATCACCGAGCATCCGGTGCTGCTCAACCGGGCACCGACCCTGCACCGCTTGGGCATTCAGGCTTTCGAACCGCAGTTGGTGGAGGGTAAGGCCATCCAGATTCACCCGCTGGTCTGCACGGCGTTTAATGCCGACTTTGACGGTGACCAGATGGCCGTGCACCTCCCGCTCAGTGCTGAGGCACAGGCGGAGGCCCGCATCCTCATGCTGTCCAGCAACAACATCCTCTCGCCGGCGCACGGGCGGCCTATCACTGCTCCCACTCAGGACATGGTGCTGGGTCTGTACTTCCTCACCTCCACCCGCGAGGGCCTGCCAGGTGAGGGGCGGGTGTTTGGCTCGATCGCTGAGGCCATCATGGCCTACGACAACAACGATCTGGATTTGCGCGCCCCGGTGAAGATTCGCCTCAGTGGCATTGTCCCCCCCAAGGGTTGGACTCCTCCCGAGGGATGGGAGCCCCCTGCGCCCGCACCTGTGCCGGTGGAGGGTGAAGCCGATGCCTTTGCCTGGGCTAACGATCCGATGCTGGGCGGTCCCGAGGCTGCTAAGGGCCCGACAATCCTGCTGGAGACCACGTTAGGCCGCGCCTTGTTCAACGAAGCGCTACCAGAGGATTACCCCTATGTGGAGCAGATCGTGGACAAGAAGGCCTTGTCGGGCATTGTCAACGATCTGGCGGAGCGCTACCCCAAGGTCCAGGTGGCCAGTACCTTGGATGCGTTGAAGGCAGCCGGTTTCTACTGGGCGACCCGTTCCGGTGTGACCATCTCCATCGGGGATGTGATCTCTCCGGCGGCTAAGGCAGATATCCTCAACGAGTACGAGGGGAAGGCCGAGAAAGTTCAGGTCCAGTACGAACGGGGGCTCATCACTGACGATGAGCGTCGCCAGGAACTCATCGAGATCTGGACACGCGCTACCGATGAGGTCGGTAAAGCTATGCAGGACTATTTCCCGGCCTACAACCCGGTGAACATGATGGTCCGCTCCGGTGCTCGTGGTAACTGGATGCAGGTGCGTCAGATTGCCGGTATGCGCGGTCTGGTGGCTAACCCCAAGGGCGAGATTATTCCTCGGCCGATTAAGTCCAACTTCCGTGAGGGCTTGAGTGTGTTGGAGTACTTCATCTCCACTCACGGAGCCCGTAAGGGTCTGGCCGACACCGCGTTGCGTACTGCCGACTCCGGTTACCTCACCCGACGCTTGGTCGACGTGAGCCAGGACGTGATCATCCGTGAGGAGGATTGTGGTACTGAGCGGGGCATCACCATGCGCATCGGTACTCGTGTGGGCAAGAGCCTGACTCCGAAGGTGGAGCGCGCCGAGAACCTCGAGTCCAGCGTCTTCTCCCGCACGATGGCTGAGGACGTGGTCATCGATACCGTCCAGGGCCGTCAAGTCCTGGTTGCCGCAGGCACCGATATTGGCGACTCGACGCTGCAGAAATTGCTCGATGCAGGCATTGAACAGGTCAAGGTGCGTTCGGTTCTGACCTGTGAGAGCAAGGTGGGCACGTGTGGGATGTGCTACGGGCGCTCGCTGGCCAGCGGCAAGATGGTCGATGTGGGCGAAGCGGTGGGAATCGTTGCTGCCCAGTCGATCGGAGAGCCGGGAACCCAGCTGACGATGCGAACCTTCCACACCGGTGGTGTGGCTGGTGATGACATCACCCACGGTCTGCCGCGTGTGGTGGAGTTGTTCGAGGCACGCACCCCGAAGGGGGTGGCCCCGATTGCGGAAGCCGCTGGCCGGGTGCGTATTGAGGACACCGAAAAGACGCGCAAGATTGTCATCGTTCCCGACGATGGATCGGAGGAGGCAGCCTACCCAGTTTCCAAGCGCGTTCGTCTGCTCGTGGCCGATGGAGACCCAGTTCAGGCTGGCCAACAGTTGACCGTTGGCGCGGTTGACCCGAAGCAGGTGCTGCGCATCCTTGGCCCGCGCCAGGTGCAGATGCACCTCGTCGAGCAGGTGCAAGAGGTGTACCGCAGCCAGGGTGTGTCAATCCATGACAAGCACATCGAGGTCATCGTGCGTCAGATGCTCAAGCGCGTGACGATCATCGAGTCTGGTGATGCAGAGTTGCTGCCCGGCGAATGGGTCGAGCGCTCTCGCTTTGAGGAAGAGAACCGCCGCGTGGTCTCCCAGGGCGGAACACCCGCCTCGGGTCGACCGGAGCTCATGGGAATCACCAAAGCCTCTCTGGCCACAGAGTCGTGGCTTTCAGCGGCTTCTTTCCAGGAGACCACCCGAGTGCTCACGGACGCGGCGATTCATGCCCGCTCGGACTCCTTGGTGGGTCTGAAGGAGAATGTCATCATCGGCAAGCTCATCCCGGCTGGTACAGGCCTGTCCCGTTACCGCAACATCCGGGTGGAGCCTACCGAGGAAGCCAAGGCAACGATGTACTCGCTGCCTGGCTATGACGACATCATGTTCTCACCGTTCGGGATGGGTTCAGGTCAGGCAGTCCCCCTGGAGGACTACGACTACGGGCCTTTCCACAGTTAGATCTGCGGTGGATCATGCCGCCCGTTTTGGGGCGGTTTGGTTCACCCACCTGAGCCGAGTAAGCTGCGTCAGTGGCGTTTGTCAAGGATCAGCTTGCCCGTGTCTTAGATGCACGAGTTGTTCCCCATTGTTGTGTTCAGGCCGTCTAGCATGGTCGGCCCCTGTGTGCAAGGAGATAGTGGCACGTTATGCCCACCATTCAGCAGTTGGTCCGTAAGGGCCGCAAAGATAAGCGAGCCAAGGTCAAGACACCGGCGTTGAAGGGGTCGCCTCAGCGTCGTGGTGTCTGTACCCGCGTCTACACGACTACACCGAAGAAGCCGAACTCGGCGTTGCGCAAGGTGGCGCGTGTGCGTCTGTCCAGCGGCATTGAGGTCACGGCTTACATTCCCGGTGTGGGTCACAACCTGCAGGAGCACTCCATGGTGCTGGTGCGTGGTGGCCGGGTGAAGGACCTTCCGGGCGTGCGCTATAAGATCATCCGCGGTTCCTTGGACACCCAGGGTGTGAAGAACCGCAAGCAGGCCCGCAGTCGCTACGGCGCGAAGAAGGAGAAGAGCTAATGCCTCGCAAAGGGCCAGCCCCCCGTAAACCCCTGGTGATGGACCCGGTCTATGGCTCACCTTTGGTGACACAACTGGTCAACAAAGTTCTCACGGGTGGCAAAAAGAGTGTGGCAGAGCGCATCGTCTATGGCGCTTTGGAAGGGTGTCGCGACAAGAGCGGCAACGATCCGGTAGTCACCTTCAAGCGGGCGTTGGACAACATTCGTCCCACCCTGGAGGTTCGCAGCCGCCGCGTCGGTGGGGCGACCTACCAGGTGCCAGTGGAGGTCAAACCCAACCGGGCTACCACACTGGCTCTGCGCTGGCTGATCGAATACTCCCGCAAACGTCGGGAGAAAACGATGACCGAGCGTTTGATGAATGAAATTCTTGATGCCAGCAATGGCCTGGGTGCCAGCGTGAAGAAACGTGAAGACACCCACAAGATGGCTGAGTCCAACAAGGCCTTTGCCCATTACCGTTGGTAAGGGCCACCTAGTGGCCTTGCCCGCCCCCCGGTCTAATTTCTTTCGCGATTTCTTAGGCTGGAGTCGGTGGGTGACCATCATCGATTGATCCGTTCACCAGTTGAGAGAGTGCATTGTGGCTACTACTGCTGCCCTTGACCTAACCAAGGTTCGCAATATCGGGATTATGGCCCACATCGACGCGGGCAAAACGACGACCACCGAACGCATCCTGTTCTACACCGGGATGAACTACAAAATCGGCGAGGTCCACGACGGCGCTGCCACCATGGACTGGATGACCCAAGAGCAGGAGCGGGGCATCACCATTACCTCCGCGGCTACCACCTGCACGTGGGACAAGCACACCATCAACATCATTGACACCCCTGGCCACGTCGATTTCACCGTGGAGGTGGAGCGTTCGCTGCGTGTCCTCGACGGGGCCGTGGCGGTGTTTGATGGAGTTGCTGGGGTGGAGCCTCAGTCTGAGACGGTGTGGCGCCAGGCTGACAAATACCACGTGCCCCGGATGTGCTTTGTCAACAAGCTCGACCGTACAGGCGCGGAGTTTCACCGGTGTGTGGACATGATGGTCTCACGCCTGAACGCCACTCCTCTGGTGCTGCAGATCCCTATTGGCACTGAAGCAGATTTCAAGGGTGTGGTGGATCTGGTTGGCATGAAAGCCTTGGTATGGAACACCGAAGGCAAGGGTGACAAGTACGACATTGAAGATATCCCTGCCTCCCATACGGAAGAGGCGCAGCATTGGCGCGACAAGCTTCTAGAAACCATTGCTGAGGCTGATGAAGAGTCGATGGAGCGCTACCTCGAAGGAGAGGAGCCTACGCCGGACCAGCTCATTGCCGCGATCCGTCGGGCGACGATTGCCGGTACCGCTAACCCGGTGCTGTGTGGCTCAGCCTTCAAGAACAAGGGTGTGCAGCCCATGTTGGACGCTGTGGTGCGTTACCTCCCCTCCCCCCTGGATGTGGGTGCCGTCATCGGTCACGATGTGCGCAACGAAGAGATACAGGTCACCCGCGAGCCTAAGGCCGACGAACCGCTATCAGCGCTCGCCTTCAAGATCATGACCGATCCTCACCTGGGCAAGCTCACTTATCTGCGCATCTACTCAGGCACGCTCAACGCTGGCACCTTTGTGCAGAACAGCACCAAAGACAACAAAGAGCGCATCGGCAAGATCTATCGCATGCACGCCAATAACCGCACCGAGATTGAATCCACCTCAGCCGGTGACATTGTGGCGGTCATGGGCCTCAAGAACACCACCACGGGCGACACCTTGTGTGCTCAGGACAAGCCAGTGATCCTGGAGTCGATGAGCTTCCCCGCTCCGGTGATCCATGTGGCAGTTGAGCCAAAGACCAAGAACGATCAGGAAAAGATGGGTCTGGCTATTCAGCGTTTGGCCGAGGAGGATCCCACCTTCCAAGTGCGTACCGATGAGGAAACCGGTCAGACCGTCATTTCGGGGATGGGTGAGTTGCACCTGGAAGTCCTAGTCCGCCGCATGAAGGACGAGTTCAAGGTGGAGGCCAACGTCGGTAAGCCGCAGGTGGCCTACCGTGAAACAATCCGTAAGAAGGTCGAAAAGGTCGAGTACACCCACAAAAAACAATCGGGTGGTTCAGGTCAATTCGGAAAAGTTCTCATCGACCTGGAGCCGACCACTCCCGATGCTGATGGTGGCGGTGGCTATGAGTTCGTCAACAACATCACAGGTGGTCGCATCCCTCGCGAGTACATCCCCTCGGTAGACGCTGGCTGCCAAGAGGCGATGGAGTTTGGTGTGCTGGCCGGTTACCCCATGGTTGATGTGAAGGTGACACTGCAGGACGGCGCCTACCACGACGTCGATTCCTCAGAACTGGCCTTCAAGATTGCAGGTTCGATGGCTTTCAAGGAGGCAGCACGGCGTGCCAATCCGGTCCTGCTGGAGCCCATGATGTCCGTGGAGGTTACTACCCCTGAGGACTATATGGGTGATGTCATTGGCGACCTGAACTCACGCCGTGGCCAGATTCAGGAGATGGGCGAGCGCGCCGGCGCCCGTATCGTCAAGGCTTTGGTACCTCTGTCAGAAATGTTTGGTTATGTTGCTGATTTGCGCGGTCGCACTCAGGGGCGCGCCAGTTACAGCATGGAGTTTGACTCTTATGCTGAAGTACCTCGCAACGTAGCTGAAGAGATCATTAAGAAGAACAAGGGAGAGTAATCCTGCCGCCAATGGCGGAGTTGACCCTAGGTGCTCACGGTTACTTTGCCCGAGTGGGTAATGTATCTGTGAGCACCCTCGATCCACCTGCTTCGCAGGGGGGCGAGGAGCTTGACGCACTGCAGATGGCGAATGCTGACGTAGTGGTCACCTCCGGGGTTCGACCCCGCAAGACTGCACCACCCTGCACCACAAGAACCCCTAATACGCAACCGTTACGCACAGGAGGAAACCCGCTGTGGCTAAGCAAAAGTTTGAGCGGACCAAGCCGCACGTCAACATTGGGACGATTGGGCACATTGACCACGGGAAGACCACACTGACCGCGGCCATCACCAAGGTCCTGCACGACAAAATGCCAGAACTGAACCCCTACACTCCTTTCGACGAGATCGATAAAGCGCCGGAAGAGAAGCAACGCGGTATCACGATCTCTATTGCTCACGTTGAGTACCAGACTGAAGCTCGCCACTACGCTCACGTGGACTGCCCTGGCCACGCCGACTACATCAAGAACATGATCACAGGCGCGGCCCAGATGGACGGTGCGATCCTGGTAGTGGCGGCAACTGATGGCCCCATGCCCCAGACCAAGGAGCATGTCCTTCTGGCTCGTCAGGTGGGCGTGCCCTATATCGTGGTGGCCCTCAACAAGTCCGACATGGTCGACGACGAGGAGATCCTCGAGTTGGTCGAGATGGAAGTCCGGGAACTGCTTTCTTCTTACGAGTACCCCGGTGATGATCTGCCGGTCGTGCGCGTTTCAGCTCTGAAAGCGTTGGAGGGCGATGCCGAGTGGGCAGACAAGCTCATGGAGCTCATGAATGCTGTGGACGAGGCTATTCCTGAGCCGGTACGCGAAACCGAAAAGCCTTTCTTGATGCCAGTAGAAGATGTGTTCACTATTACTGGACGTGGAACAGTGGTGACGGGTCGTATCGAGACCGGAGTCATTAAGGTCAACGAGACAGTGGAAATTGTCGGTATTCGTCCGGACAAGCAAACCACAACCGTTACCGGTGTGGAGATGTTCCGCAAGATGTTGGATGAAGGCCAAGCTGGTGAGAACGTCGGTCTCCTGCTTCGTGGCACCAAGCGTGAGGACGTGGAGCGTGGCCAGGTTGTGGTCAAACCTGGCTCGATCACTCCGCATACGAAGTTCCAGGCCAACGTCTACATCCTCAAGAAAGAAGAAGGCGGACGCCACAAGCCTTTCTTCACCAACTACCGTCCGCAGTTCTACTTCCGGACCACAGACGTGACCGGTGTGGTGGAGTTACCCGGTGGAACCGAAATGGTGCTGCCAGGCGACAACACTGAAATGACCGTAGAATTGATCCAGCCTATCGCTATGGATGAAGGTCTGCGGTTCGCGATCCGTGAAGGCGGCAAGACCGTCGGTGCTGGTCGTGTAACAAAGATTCTTGAGTAATACCATTGGTGCCGCGCCGAGATGATCTCGGCGCGGCACCAATGTGTGTGCGACACGCCCGACCTCGGGATACGTGGAATGTGCGTGTAGACTGATCGGTCGAACACGTGCCGACCGTAGCGCACATACCCGCGTTGCAAGGTAGTTCGTAGACCAATTCGCTTTCGACGGAAATGAGTAGGACCCATGGCGGGACAGAAAATCCGCATTCGCCTGAAGTCATACGACCATGAGGTCTTAGATACTTCGGCCCGCAAGATTGTTGAAACCGTAACACATACCGGAGCCTCGGTAACTGGTCCGGTTCCGTTACCGACGGAAAAAAATGTTTTCTGTGTCATTCGGTCCCCCCACAAGTACAAAGATTCGCGTGAGCACTTTGAGATGCGCACGCATAAGCGCCTCATCGACATCCACGACCCCAATCCCAAGACGGTGGATGCCCTGATGCGCTTGGACCTGCCCGCTGGCGTCGACATCGCCATCAAGTTGTAGGACAACGCACATGACTGACACATCATCCCCCGCTCCGGTGGTGGCTTCACGCCGCCCTTCCCGGGCCATTGACGCCCTGGTGGGTACTAAATTGGGTATGACCCAGGTTTTTGACGCCACCAACCATGTGGTTCCGGTGACTGTTATTGCTGCCGGCCCTTGTGTGGTGACAGCGGTACGCACCGCCGAGACAGACGGTTATGACGCCCTGCAGGTGGCTTACGGCACGATTGACCCACGTAGGGTAAGTAAGCCGATGGCCGGGCATTTTGCCAAGGCCGGAGTGACGCCCCGACGCTACGTTGTCGAGGTGCGTACAAGCAAGGCTTCTCAGTTCGAAGTAGGCCAAGAGTTGGATGTCACCGCTTTGACTCAGACCGCGCTGGTTGATGTCACTGCTACAAGCAAGGGCAAAGGCACCTCGGGTGTGATGAAGCGCCATGGTTTCAAGGGAGTCAGCGCTTCCCATGGATCCCATCGCAATCATCGCAAGCCTGGTTCAATTGGAGCCTGCGCCACACCCGCACGTGTGTTCAAAGGCACCCGGATGGCTGGCCGGTTCGGTGGAACAACGGTGACCACCCAGAACCTAGCCTTGCATTCCATCGATGAAGACAACGGTCTGTTGTTGGTTCGGGGAGCGGTGCCTGGTCCTCGCGGTGGTTTGGTCATGGTGCGTACAGCAGTCAAGACTGTGCAGGAAGGCTAGAACGATGCCAACATTGACGATTAAAGATGGTGCCGGGAAGAAAACCGGAAGCGTTGATGCTCCTGCTGATATTTTTGATGTGCAGGTCAACATCCCTTTGGTCCACCAGGTGGTGGTGGCGCAATTGGCCGCTGCCCGGCAGGGAACCCATGATGCCAAGACCCGAGCGGAAGTTAGCGGTGGAGGTGCTAAGCCCTACAAGCAGAAAGGCACCGGGCGGGCTCGTCAAGGTTCCACCAGAGCTCCTCAATTCGCCGGCGGTGGGGTAGTGCACGGGCCGACGCCGCGACAGTACAACCAGCGCACTCCGAAGAAAATGAAGGCGGCAGCATTGCGTTGTGCCCTCTCTGATCGGATGCGGCACGAACGAATCAGTGTGGTGAATGCCTTCGTCGAGGGTGACACCCCATCAACCAAAAAGGCTAAGGCCGTTTTGGAATCACTGCTGCCGCAGATGCCCACCAATGTATTAATTGTGCTTGACCGCGAAGACGAGGTGGGTTGGTACAGCTTGCGCAATCTCAATCAGGTGCATTTGGTCACCCCAGATCAACTCAACACCTATGACGTGATGCGTAGCGATGTGGTGGTGTTCACCCAGGCTGCATTCGAGGCCTTCCTGGCTAGTCCCGCTCAGACGCGAGGTGCCCAGGTCGTGAAAGAGGAGGCGAAGGCATGAGTACCATCACCCGTCGAGATCACACCGATGTGTTGGTGCGCCCGGTGATCAGCGAAAAGAGCTACAGCCTCATCGATGAAGGCAAGTACACCTTCATCGTGCCTCCGGAGGCGAACAAAACGCAGATTCGTCTGGCAGTTGAAAAGATGTTCAATGTGCAGGTCACCTCGGTGAACACGCTCAACAGATCTGGTAAGCGCAAGCGCACCCGGTTTGGGATGGGTCGGCGCAACCACACCAAGCGTGCCATCGTTGCCTTGGCTCCTGGCCAGCGCATCGACATTTTTGGGCCGCCGGTTGGATGAGCCGTTTCTGACAGTTCCACGATGACAGCGAAGGATGTAAGGACGTTCCATGGGTATCCGTAAATACAAGCCGACGACGCCGGGGCGTCGGGGCGCGAGTGTCTCGGACTTTGCCGAGATCACCCGCTCAACCCCGGAAAAGTCGTTGCTGGTCGGTCGTAAGGAAAAAAACGCTGGCCGTAACCACTCCGGGCGTATCACCATCCGTCATCAAGGCGGAGGTCACAAGCAACAATACCGTCGAGTGGATTTCCGCCGTGTCGACAAAGATGGCGTGCCTGCCACTGTGGCACACATCGAGTATGACCCCAATCGCAGTGCCCGCATCGCATTGCTGCACTTTGTCGATGGGGCCAAGCGTTACATCATTGCTCCCAATGGTTTGCAGCAAGGCGCCAGGATCGAGTGTGGCCCTCAGGCAGACATCAAGCCTGGTAACAACCTGCCGTTGCGCAACATTCCGGTGGGTACTACCATCCACGCCATTGAGTTGCGGCCTGGTGGGGGTGCCAAGATGGCCCGCTCTGCAGGCGCCTCGGTGCAATTGGTAGCGAAGGATGGCCCCTACGCCCAGCTGAGGCTGCCCTCGGGTGAAGTGCGTAACGTTGATATACGCTGCCGTGCCACTGTGGGTGAAGTAGGCAACGCTGAGCATGCCAGCATCAACTGGGGCAAAGCGGGGCGTATGCGCTGGAAGGGGCGTCGTCCCACAGTGCGTGGGGTGGCCATGAACCCCGTCGACCACCCTCACGGTGGTGGCGAAGGCAAGACTTCAGGTGGCCGTAACCCTGTCAACCCCAAAGGGAAGCCAGAGGGTCGTACCCGCAAGAAGAAGAAGCCCTCGAGCAAGTTCATCGTCCGTCGCCGCCGCAGCGGCAAGAAGCGCTAGGAGTAGCTGGCTATGCCGCGCAGCCTGAAAAAAGGCCCTTTCGTGGACTCCCACCTGCAAAAAAAGGTGGATGTCCAAAACGATAAGGGGACTAAGACACTGATCAAAACCTGGTCGCGTCGTTCAGTCATTACGCCAGATTTCCTGGGACACACGGTCGCTGTTCACGATGGCCGTAAGCACGTACCGGTGTTCATCACTGAAGCGATGGTGGGCCATAAACTCGGTGAGTTTGCCCCTACTCGTACGTTCAAGGGACACGTTAAAGATGATAAGAAAGGCCGTCGGGGATGAGTGAGAACAAGACGTATCGGTTAGCCGACAACGCTGCTCTGGCCCAGGCACGCCAGGTCCGTATGGCCCCGATGAAAACCCGTCGCATGGTTGACTTAGTGCGAGGTATGAAGGCCAGCGAGGCGTTGGACAGCTTACGCTTCGCGCCTCAGGCTGCTGCTGAGCCCGTTGCCAAAGTCATCGCTTCGGCCATGGCAAATGCGGCGCATAACAAGCAGCTCAACCCCGATTCCTTGTGGATTTGCCAGGCATATGTGGATGAGGGCCCAACACTCAAACGCTTTCGCCCCCGAGCACAAGGGCGGGCTTACCGCATCCGTAAGCGCACCAGTCACATCACCATCGTGGTCGAGACGCGTGAGGTTGTCGCCCAGAAGCAGCGCCCCTCTCGCAAGCTGGCAGCTGTAAGCTCCCGGTTGCGTCCAAGCGCTAAGCAGGAGGCACCAGCTGGGGCCAAAGCCACCACCAAGCCGACGGAAAGCAAACCGGCCGCCGATAAGACACCTGCTGACAAGCCAACCACCAAGGCGTCTGCTAAGGCCAAGGCGAGTGAAAGCACTGCAACTGCCAAGGCCAACCAGGCCACCGCATCGACTAAGGAAGGGGCGAAGTAGTGGGACAGAAAGTACACCCCCACGGGTTCCGCCTCGGGATCACCACCGAACCCAAGAGCCGCTGGTTTGCCGACAAGCTTTACAAGGACTACATCAAAGAAGATGTGGCCATCCGCCGTTTGATGACAGAGGGCATGGAAAGGGCTGGGATTTCGCGGGTGGAGATTGAGCGCACCAGCGATCGAGTGCGCGTCGACATCCACACCGCACGCCCCGGTATTGTCATTGGGCGCCGTGGGGCTGAGGCTGACCGTATCCGTGGTGACTTGGAGAAGCTCACCGAAAAGCAGATTCAGCTCAACATTCTCGAGGTGAAGAACCCTGAGATCGATGCCCAACTCGTTGCTCAGGGTGTCGCCGAACAGTTATCTCAGCGTGTGTCATTCCGCCGCGCGATGCGCAAATCCATGCAAAGTGCTTTGAAGGCTGGCGCTCAGGGTATTCGGGTGCAATGCTCAGGTCGTCTGGGCGGGGCGGAGATGAGCCGCTCGGAGTTCTACCGAGAGGGCCGTGTTCCTCTGCACACCCTGCGTGCCAACGTTGATTTTGGGTTCTTCGAGGCACGCACACCCTTTGGTCGCATCGGAGTCAAGGTGTGGATCTACAAGGGTGACCTGTTCAATTCACGGGGTGAACGGGAAGTCCCGGTGGTTCCTGCGGGGGTTCGTCCTCCTCGGACGGGTCGGCCGGCGCGTTCATCACGCCGTGACGAGACTAATGCCTCGGCAAGTGGTGCTCGTTCTAGCGCCGCTACGTCCGCAGCTCCCTCAACCGCAGCTTCATCGACGGCGCAGCCGGAGGCTGCTCCCGCTGCCGCTGTGCAATCCACCGCCGATTCTGGCGCACCTCAGGAGAGTTAGTTATGTTGATCCCACGGCGGGTGAAACACCGCAAGCAGCATCGGCCTGATCGCAAAGGTATGGCCAGCGGTGGCACCACTATGAACTTTGGCGAGTTTGGTATTCAAGCCATCGAACACGCCTACGTCACCAACCGACAGATTGAATCCGCACGTATTGCAATGACCCGTTACATCAAACGTGGTGGCAAAGTGTGGATCAACATCTTCCCGGATCGTCCGTTAACCAAGAAACCCGCCGAAACTCGTATGGGTTCCGGTAAAGGTTCCCCGGAATGGTGGGTGGCCAACGTCAAACCAGGACGGGTGGTCTTTGAGCTGTCGGGTGTGTCGGAGGAAATTGCTCGGGAGGCCATGCGCCGCGCGATTCACAAGCTGCCGATGAAATGCAAGTTTGTGACCCGTTCGACCGAGGTAGGAGGGGCGTAATGGCCACAACAGCGGTGACCCAGTTACGTGAGCTGGAAGAAGATGAGTTGGCTTCCCGACTTAAAGAAGCTAAGGAACAGCTGTTTACCTTGCGGTTCCAGCAAGCCACAGGCCAGTTGGACAACTACGGCAGCCTCAAGTCGGTCAAGCGAGACATTGCCCGCATCCATACGGTCCTGCAGGAGCGTGCGTTGGGTATTGACACCACGCTTACCCCGTCGGCGACAGAGAAGGACAAGTAATGCCAGCCAAAAAGAAGGATGCCGTGACCGACGCTGTGGACCAGCTCGAGGAGAAGGTTAAACCTGCCTTGAAGAAGGCGGCTGCCGTCGTGTCCAAGCCTGTGCCCGAGAAAGAGAAGGTTGCAGAGGACTCCAAACAAAGTTTGGAGGTGGGCGAGGTCAGCCCAGACGATGTGCAGCGCCACCTCGAAGGCCGTGGGTTTCGCAAGACCCGGTCGGGCTATGTGGTCAGTGACAAGATGGATAAGACCGTCGTAGTAGCAGTGGAAGACCGTGTTAAGCACCCTCTCTATGGGAAGGTCATGCGCCGCACCAACAAACTCAAGGCGCACGATGCCCTCAACGAGTGTGGGGTGGGAGACCGGGTGCTGCTCATGGAAACTCGACCTTTGTCGGCGACCAAGCGTTGGCGGGTTATGCGTATCTTAGAAAAGGCAGAATAAGCCCCATCGATGTAGAGACATAGAGAAGATGACCATCGGGTGATAACACCCAAACCAGGTGTCAGGCTCACCAGCCCGTCAAGGCAGTGAGAACCGGCGCGTGAGGAGAAGCAAGTGATTCAGCAAGAGTCGCGGCTGCGAGTCGCGGACAACACGGGTGCCAAAGAGATTCTGTGCATCCGGGTTTTGAAGGGTTCCGGCAGCCGTTATGCCGGTATCGGTGACACCATTGTGGCTACGGTCAAAGACGCTATCCCCGGCGGTACTGTCAAGAAGGGGGACGTAGTCAAGGCAGTCATTGTACGCACCAAGAAAGAACGCCGTCGCCCCGATGGCTCTTACATTAAGTTTGATGAGAACGCCGCAGTCATCATCAAATCAGGCGGTGAGCCGGTGGGCACTCGCGTATTCGGCCCCGTGGGACGCGAACTTCGTGACAGTAAGTTCATGCGCATTATTTCTCTGGCCCCGGAGGTGCTGTAAGTCATGGCCACTAAGCGCGCAAACAAAAAATCCCCTCAAACTCGGGCCAAATCCTTATCAGTGAAAAAAGGCGATAAGGTTATTGTCATCAGTGGTAAAGACAAAGGCCTGTCAGGCACGGTGTTACAGACTTTCCCCACGCGAGAAAAAGTGCTGGTGGAAGGCGTAAACCGGGTGAAGAAGCATACTCGGGTGAGCACTTCCAACCGGGGGAGTAAAACCGGCGGCATCGTCACCCAAGAAGCCCCCATCCATATCAGCAACGTGATGATGGCTATCGAGGTGGACGGCAAAACCGTGGGGACCCGAGTGGGCTACCGCTTTGACGACAACGGCAACAAGGTGCGCATTGCAAGGCGCACGGGTGAGGACATCTGATGACTGTCACAGACACCGCGCAAGCTTCCAAGGCGGTCACCACGGCTCGCCAACTACCGCGGATGAAACAACGCTACCGGGATGAAGTGGTTCCAGCACTGCAAAAGCAATTTGGCTATGCCAACGTCATGCAGGTTCCTCGCTTAAGCAAAATCACCGTCAATATGGGAGTTGGCGAGGCCTCGCGGGACTCAAAACTCATTGAAGGTGCAGTTAAGGACCTCACGCTCATTACCGGGCAGAAACCAGCGTTGGCACGCTCGCGTAAGTCGATCGCGCAGTTCAAACTGCGCGAAGGGCAGCCCATTGGAGCCTTCTCCACCGTACGGTCTGACCGGATGTGGGAGTTCTTCGACCGCTTGTTGTCAGTGGCGTTACCGCGTATTCGAGACTTCCGTGGGTTGTCACCCAAGCAGTTCGACGGGAACGGCAACTACACTTTTGGTCTCAACGAACAATCCATGTTCCACGAGATCAACCAAGACACCATCGACCGGGTGCGGGGGATGGATATCACTGTGGTGACCACCGCCACCACAGACGATGAGGGGCGTGCGTTGTTGCGTGCGTTCGGATTTCCCTTTAAGGAGGCTTAAGCCGTGGCTAAGAAAGCACTGAAGGAAAAAGCAGCCCGCAAGCCTAAGTTTGCTGTGCGTGCCTATACCCGTTGCCAGCGGTGTGGTCGCCCTCACGCGGTGTATCGCAAATTCGGTTTATGCCGGGTGTGCTTTCGAGAGATGGCTCATGTGGGTGAATTGCCGGGCATCACCAAGAGTTCCTGGTGAGTGCCACCCCCTCTCTCATGCAATGTTCCTGACCAGTTCGACCAACGATCGTCACAGGTCCGATCCCTCGCCGTGGGGGATGAGGAAACCGGGACGGGAAAGAGGCTAAACGCCGTGATCGTGCTATGACTATGACAGATCCGATAGCCGACATGTTGACGCGTCTGCGCAACGCTAACTCGGCCTACCACGATGAGGTGATGGTTCCGCACTCCACCATCAAGGTCCGTATTGCTGACATCCTTCAGCAGGAGGGTTACATCGCGAGTTATCGCGTTGAAGACCCAGAAGGCAGTGGTGCTCCGTCGCGTCGGATTGCCATCAACCTGAAGTACGGGCCTAATCGGGAGAGATCCTTGGCGGGAGTACGCCGCATCTCTAAACCTGGCTTGCGGGTCTACGCCAAATCCACGGCCCTGCCAAGAGTTCTGGGAGGCCTGGGGATTGCGATCTTGTCGACCTCGTCGGGGCTCTTAACCGACAAACAAGCAGCAAAGAAAGGCGTAGGTGGGGAAGTCCTCGCCTACGTCTGGTAGGGGGTGCTCTGATGTCTCGTATTGGACGCCAACCTATTGCTATCCCTGCTGGGGTTGAGATTTCCCTCGATGATCGTCGCGTGGGCGTGAGGGGGTCGAAAGGGGCCCTAGAGCATGTAGTGGCTGTGCCTATCACCGTTGACAAGGGTGAGGATGGCCAATTGCTGGTCAGCCGCCCCAACGATGAGAACCGCAACCGTGCTTTGCATGGGCTGACCCGCACCTTAATCTCCAACATGATCACCGGGGTGAGTCAGGGATATACCAAGCGATTAGTGATTAATGGTGTGGGCTACCGCGTTGTGGCTAAAGGGTCTGACCTGGAGTTCTCGCTGGGATATAGCCACCCGGTGCTGTTCAAAGCTCCTGCAGGCATCACTTTTGCGGTAGAAAGCCCCACCAAGTTCAGTGTGTCGGGTATCGATAAGCAGTTAGTGGGGGAAATCTGCGCGCGGATTCGTAAGCTGCGTAAACAGGATCCCTATAAGGGTAAGGGTATTTACTTCGAGGATGAGCGGGTGCGGCGTAAGGCCTCCAAGTCCGGAAAGTAGTTTGACGATCAATCAGAACAGAAAGTAGTCAGATGTTTGTCATCACTAAAGTTGACAAGGGTAACAAGCGCACCCAGCGCCAGCGCCGCCATCAGCGTGTCCGCAACCGGGTGTCGGGAACCGCTGAACGTCCGCGCCTGGTGGTGACTCGCTCAGCGCGTCACCTGCTGGTCCAGGTGGTGGATGACTCGGTGGGACGCACGCTGGTCAATGCCTCCACATTGGAGGCGGATTTGCGTGTCCTGCAGGCCGACAAGTCGGCCAAGGCGCGCAAGGTGGGTGAGTTGGTTGCCCAACGGGCTAAGGCGGCTGGAATCACTACGGTGGTTTTTGACCGTGGTGGCCATCAGTACCACGGGCGCGTGGCGGCTGTGGCCCAAGCAGCACGTGACGAGGGTTTGCAGTTCTAAACGACAGAAGTGAGGGAAGGCACGACATGGCTGTACAACAGGCAGATCGCGGGGGAACGGAACGCCGCGAACGTCGGGAGCGTAATGACTCTCGACGTTCGGAGGGTGCAGCCGACAAGAGCCCGTTCATTGAGCGCGTGGTGACCATTAACCGCGTAGCCAAAGTGGTCAAAGGTGGACGCCGTTTCAGCTTTACCGCCTTGGTGGTGGTCGGCGACGGCAATGGCCAGGTCGGTGTCGGCTATGGCAAGGCTAAAGAAGTGCCGGCCGCTATCTCTAAAGGTGTGGAAGAAGCCAAGAAGAACTTCTTCCAGGTGCCCCGGGTTCAGGCGACAATCCCCCACCGGGTCCAAGGTGAAGCGGCGGCTGGTGTGGTGCTCTTGGTGCCTGCTACCCCTGGTACTGGGGTGATTGCTGGCGGTCCAGTACGGGCAGTTTTGGAGTGCGCGGGCATCTCTGATGTGTTGTCCAAGTCGCTGGGTTCCTCCAATGCCATCAACATCGTGCATGCCACTGTGGCTGCGTTACGGCAGTTGGAGAAGCCCGAGGCTGTGGCAGCTCGTCGGGGGCTACCGCTGGAAGACATTGCCCCCAAAGCGCTCCTGGAGGCCATGCAAGCTTCTAGCGCCCCTTCCCGCCACGCCACTACTGAGGCGCAGGCGAATGCGGTCGAAGGGGCGGTGGCGTAAATGGCCGAGTTGCTCGTGACCCAAATTCGCTCCGCTATCGGGGGGCAACGCAACCAGCGCATGACGCTACGCACCCTAGGGTTAAAGCGTATTGGAGACAGCGCGATTATTTCTGATCGCCCAGAGATCTTGGGTATGGTGGCGATGGTGTCACACCTGGTTAAGGTGCAGCCCGCCACGGCCCAGCAGAAGACAAAGGATGGGAAGTAGCCATGGCAGCCTCTGCCACATCAACATCGTCACATTCGTCACAGGCCGTGTCTTCTCCCTTAAAGTTGCATGATTTGCGCCCAGCTCCTGGAGCGCGTACTGCTAAAACTCGAGTGGGACGCGGTGAAGGCTCCAAGGGGAAAACAGCGGGCCGGGGCACGAAGGGAACCGGTGCGCGGAAGAATGTGCCAGCCAGCTTTGAAGGTGGCCAAACCAAGTTGCACATGCGGGTTCCCAAGCTGCGCGGGTTCAAGAACCGTTTCCGCACCGAATACCAAGTGATTAATGTTGGCCAGTTAGCCCAGTTGTTCCCTCAGGGCGGTGCCGTGGGTATCGCTGATTTGGTGACTAGCGGCGCGGTCCGTAAGGGACAGTTGGTCAAGGTCCTTGGCGACGGAGAGATCTCGGTGGCGCTGACTGTCACTGCGGATGCTTTCTCGAGCAGCGCCCGGAAGAAGATTGAAGCTGCTGGGGGAAGTGTGACCACCCTCTAAGGGGCAAATCCGCCCCGCGTGAGGGTTCTGCTTAGTTGGCGCAGTAAGGTCAACGCAGAACTGTGCAGTGCACAGCATGACGCGCAGTCGAGCCAGGCTTAGGTGCCAGTCGTCAGTGGTGGGAGGAGCCCTCAGTGCTGTCAGTCTTTGTCAATGCTTTTCGCACTCCCGATCTGCGCAAAAAACTGTTGTTCACCCTGGGCATCGTCGTGATTTACCGCCTGGGGTGTGCCATCCCCACGCCAGGGGTGTCGATGGCAGCTGTGGAAATCTGTCGTAAAGACATGCAAGGCAATGCCATTCTCAATCTCATTAACTTGTTTAGTGGGAAAGCTTTGCTGGGCCTGACTATTTTTGCGTTGGGCATCATGCCCTACATCACGGCCAGTATCATCATTCAGCTGCTCACAGTGGTGATCCCTCGCTTTGAGACGTTAAAAAAAGAGGGTCAGTCTGGTACGGCCAAGCTGACCCAGTACACCCGGTATCTGACCATTGCCTTAGCAATCTTGCAATCAACTGGCCTCATCGCTATGGCACGGGAGCCTGGCCGTATTTTTACTGGCTGTCAGGAGCAAATCGTCACCTATACCTCGGTGTGGGGGATTCTCTTCATGGTATTGATCTTGACGGCGGGGACTTCCATCATCATGTGGTTTGGTGAGCTGATCACCGACCGTGGAGTGAGTAACGGAATGTCCTTGATGATTTTCACCTCGATTGCTGCCGGTTTCCCAGGCTCTTTCTGGGCCATGAAAGTTGAGACCAACAACTGGGTGTCGTTCGGGGTCATGCTGGCTATGGGCTTGCTGGTTTTGGTCCTGGTGGTCTTCGTAGAGCAGGCGCAGCGCCGCATTCCCGTCCAGTACGCCAAGCGAATGATTGGCCGTCGCCAATATGGCGGCAGTTCCACCTACCTCCCGTTGAAGGTGAACCAGGCTGGGGTGATTCCGGTCATTTTCGCCTCTTCGTTGCTCTATGTCCCCAGCTTGATTGCCCAATTCACTCCTAACCCCACCGCCGGATGGAAGGTATGGATTCAGAACAACCTCATCAGCAACACGAGCACATGGTTCATGGCAGCGTTCTTTTTGCTCATCGTGTTCTTCACGTACTTCTACATCTCGATCACGTTTGTTCCTAACGAGGTCGCTGACAACATGAAGAAGTACGGAGGTTTCATCCCTGGTTATCGTGCAGGGAAGGCTACGGCCAGTTATCTGGAGTATGTGTTGTCGAGGTTGACGTTTCCTGGCTCGATCTACCTAGGCTTGGTCTGTATCTTGCCCATGGCAGCGCTGGGGTTAGTGGCCCAAGTGTCCTCAGCGACTAAGCAAAACTTCCCCTTCGGGGGTACGGCCCTTCTGATTATCGTGGGGGTCGGGTTGGAAACGGTGAAGCAGGTGGAAGCCCAGCTTCAGCAACGGCACTATGAAGGGTTCCTCCGCTGATGCGCGTCATACTTATCGGTCCCCCGGGGGCGGGCAAAGGTACTCAGGCTCATCGACTGGTCCAAGAGTTGGGCGTTCCCCATGTTTCGACCGGTGACTTGTTTCGCCATCACATGGGGCAGAGCACCGAACTGGGGCGGCAAGCCAAGGGCTTTATCGACGCCGGGCAGTTGGTGCCAGACAGTTTAACGATCTCGATGGTGGCGCAGCGTTTGGCGCAGCCCGACGCGTCGGTTGGTTTTCTGCTTGATGGCTTCCCGCGCTCTGTGGCGCAAGCTCAGGCGCTGGAGCACATGCTGCATGACCACGACCAACGTTTGGATGCAGTGGTGGCCCTCCAGGTGGACGATGACGAAGTAGTGCAGCGCTTGACTGGGCGCCGTCTGTGCCGAGGATGTGACCGTATTTGGCACCTCACCTACGATCCCCCCTCCAACCCGCAGGTGTGTGATGCTTGCGGAGGGGAGCTCTACCAGCGTGCTGATGATCGGGAGGACACCATTCGGCAGCGCTTGGCGGTCTACGCTGAGCAAACTTTGCCGCTGTTAGATTTCTACGACCAGGCAAAGATTTTGACGCAGGTGAAGGCTAGCGGTTCAGTGGATGAGGTCAGCCAGCGCGTGTTAGCGGCGGTCAGCCCCGCCCAACATAGTCGCTGAACGCCGGCACACGCTAGGCCAGCCGTGCCCATGACCGTCAAGACTTCCGAGCAGGTTGCACTCATGCGTCAGGCCGGGGTGGTGGTGGCGCAGGCACTCCACCAGGCGGCCGCGTTGGCCCAGCCAGGAGTCACCACTGCCGAACTGAGCGAGGTAGCTGAGCAGGTGATGCTCACGGCGGGAGCCAAGCCGGCCTTCAAGGGCTATCAAGGCTTCCCCGCCGCCCTGTGCGTCAGCATCAACGAGGAAATTGTTCATGGCATCCCGGGTAAACGTCGTCTGCAGGAGGGTGATCTGGTCAGCCTGGACGCCGGGGCCATTGTGCAGGGGTGGTATGCCGACTCCGCAATCACCGTGGGGGTGGGAGCCGTCGCTGCCCAGCATCACCGCCTGATTCAGGTGTGTGAGCAGGCGCTCCAGGCAGGAATTGCCGTAGCCCAGCCAGGTCGAACGGTCGCGGACATCAGCCAGGCGGTGGCGTCCAGCGTGCACGCCAACGGCCCCTATGGTGTGTTGCGCGACTACACAGGGCATGGGATCGGCCGGCGGCTGCACGAGGAGCCTGATGTCCCCAACCACCTGCCCACGGGTGTTCGGGGGACCTGGGTGCGGCGGCGCTCTCCCCGCTTAGAAGTTGGGATGGTGTTGGCAATAGAACCGATGATCACTTTGACTACTACCCGCCACGATGGGTTGGCTGACGGGATCGAGCAAGACGACGGGTGGACAGTGGTGAGCAGCGACGGCAGTTGGGGTGCTCATGCAGAACACACTGTCGCTATCACGGCTCAGGGACCCGTGGTGTTGACCGCTTTGCCAGAGCTGCAAGAGGCCGGCTAGCCGCGCTTTTTGGGATGGGCGCGTTTCTGGGGTGGCTTCTTTCTTGCTTGGCTGGGCGTGATTTTTTTGCCTTTGCCGGCGCTGACCGAGACGGAGGCGCTGGCCTTGGTGGCAGGGACGGGCGCAGCAGGGGCGTACAGGCTGCGGCCACGGGCAGGGGTGTCCGTGCGGCCATGGCCGTGACGCTGCCACCACTGCTTCAAGGTAGGCGGAGCCCACCAGTTGGCTTCACCCATGACATGCATGAGGGAGGGCACTAGTAGCGCCCGTACCACGGTGGCATCCAAGATGATGGCCACGAGCATTCCCACCCCGATCATCTTCACCACGGTGATGCTGGAGGTGGTGAAACCGCCGATCACCACCGCTAAGAGCAGGGCGGCGCTGGTGATAATCGCTCCGGTTCGTTGCAGGCCAGTGGCGATAGCGAGGTTGGTGTTGCCGGTGCGTTGCCACTGCTCCCGCATACGGGAGAGCAGGAACACCTCGTAGTCCATCGACAGGCCAAACAGGATGGCCAGCATGGTGATGGGCTGGGTGGCGTCGAGGTAGCCGGTGGGAGTGAAACCCAACAGGCCGGATAGATGTCCCTGTTGGAAGATCCACGTCACCACCCCGAATGAGGCGGCGATGGAAATGAGGTTCATAGCGATGGCCTTGACCGGCAGTACCACCGAGCCGAACGCCATGAACAGCAGGACGAGCATCACCAGCGCCACGAAGGTCAGCATCCAGGGCAGATGCGCTCCCAAGGAGTGGATCAGGTCAACGGTGCGTGCACTGGCTCCCGTGATCCACATCTGAGTATCCGGGGGAGGGGACACTGCGCGCAACGAGCGAATCACCTCCTGGGAGTTCTGCGTTTGGGAGGTGTCTTTCCACCGCACGCTGATCAGGTCGTAGGAGCTACCCTCCCGCTCAGCCTGCTGCAGCCCGGTCACCTGCACCTGCCCCACATTGAGGTGCAGCCGTTGCACATAGTCATTGCGGGCAGCGGTACTCGCTGCCTGCAGCACGATGAAGGCGCTGCTATTGGGGCCGCCGAAGGAGTTCTCTAGGGTTTGGGTGGCCTGGAAGCTGGCAGCTGAAGGGGGCAGGACCCGGTGGTCGATGCTGCCCCACGTGGCCGAGCCAAAGGGCAGCGCCAGAGCCACGAGTACGGTGGTGCTACCCACGAGGTAGACCAGTGGGTGGCGCAAGACGCTGCGGGCGATCAGCGTCCACACATCAGAGCTGGGGGTGCGGGGTTGACGGTGGGCGGTGGTGGCGGCCTGCAGACTGGCGTGGCGCCGCCACGGCAGCAGGCCGGTGTCCAACCGGGGGCCCAGCAACGCCAGGGTGGCCGGCAGCACGGTGAGGGCGCAGGTCATGGAGAGCAGGACGGTGCTGACGCCTCCATAGGCCATGGAGACCAAGAAGTTCTGCGGGAACAGGGCCAATCCGGCTAGACTGGCGGCCACCACCAGACCGGAGAACAACACGGTGCGCCCGGCCGTGGTCATCGTGGCTACCAGTGCGGTATTAACACTGGGGCGGCTCGTGTCCGGGCGGCGGGGGAGTTCCTCGCGGAAGCGGCTGATGATGAACAGGCTGTAGTCCACAGCTAGGCCCATCCCCAGCATGGTGATGATGTTGGCGGAGAAGGTGGAGATCTCCGTGAATTGGGTGAGGAGGCGGATCACCGCCAAGGAGCCGACGATGGACAAAGCTGCTACCACCGTGGGCATGAGAGCGGCCACCACGCTGCCAAAGATCAGCAGACACAAGGCGAAGACGATGGGCAGTGTGATCAGCTCGGCGCGTTTAATGTCGTGGGGGATCTGCTCATTGAGTTCCTCGGCCACTGCTGGGTAGCCCGCGATGCTGGTTCTGAGCCCCTGCGCTTGCAGCGGGCCGGTGATGGTGGTGAAGTGGCGGGCCTTCTCGGTGTCGGTGTCTCCCGCCAGGCTGATCTCCACCCGAGCTGCACTGCGATCGGAGTTGATCAAGCCAGGGTTGACTACGAGGGGCTGGCCAGTAACGGGCGGAGTGTTCGGGTTGGCGTAAGGGGAGCGTATGGCGACCACGGCTTGGGGAGGCACGCGAGACAGAGCCTGCGTGACTGCCTGGGCGAAGGCGGGGTCTTCAGCCGAGGAATGCTCTGCGGTGTAAACGACGATCACATCGGCAATGGCCCCAGGAAAGACGCGGTCGATGATGTCCTGCGCCTGGGTGGATTCGCTGGCGGGGTCAGTGAAGCCACCTCGACCCAGGTGGGCGAAGACCCCACTGGAGAGTATGGCGGAAACGATCAAGGCGATGACTCCCAGGCTGACCACTGCCCAGGCGTGGCTGGTCACGCATCGCCCCCACCGCTGCATGAATACTGCCTCCCCTGGTGAAAGCCCATCAACACGTGGCTTCGGGTATGGATCAAGCCGCGTGTGAACGCTACCGCTGGGCGAGGTTACCCTGTGCGGCTTTGGGGGAATTACTTGCCCTCACCGAGCAACTCGTGACCATAGGGGGATAGCTCAAGTGGACTACGTGTTGAACCGAAATCTGTGGGGTGAGATCAGCCTGGAGTACCCCACCCCGCCGGCACGCTATGGTCGGCTTGGCCACCGTTGTGGGCTTGATGGGTCTCAGCCTTGGGTGGCTGGTCTGGCCCTCTGCTCCAGTTAGCCCGCAGCAGTCGGTGTCTGCGGCTGGCCAAGCAGCAGACTTCGCGCAGGTGGCTGCCGCCGTGTCCTCCCGCCTGGTTGCCTCCACTGCGTCTCTGCCTCCCGCTTCCACCCCGGTCAACCCGGTGGTGTACTCCCTGCCTGAGCAACCCCGAGTTGCCCGGCAGCAGCAGAACCCTCAGCACCGGAGGGAGGGGGTCTTCGGCGCCTCACCCACGGGGGCAGTCCCAGCGGCTTCTGGCTTGACTCGGGCCACAGGCCTGCAGGTGCAGGGTCTTGCTGCCTCCCCGAATGCCACGACGACGCGGGTGGCCACCGTGCGGATATGGACTCCATCGGCTGATTACTTGGCGCGCTACCAGTTAGCTGCCCAGCTCTACTGCCCCACGGCGGGTTGGCCTCTGCTGGCTGCGATTGGCCAGGTGGAGTCCGGCCATGGGGCCACGATGGGACCCTCCTGGGCAGGAGCTTTAGGACCGATGCAGTTCATGCCTGCCACGTGGCAGGGCATGGTGGCTGCAGGACAGGCAGTGGATGGCAATAGCGATGGCCGGTTTGATCTGCTCAACCCCGACGACGCCATCCCCACGGCTGCGGTCAAACTGTGTCAGGACGGCGCCACCAGCCCCCGGGGCAGTCTCACCGCCCTGTGGCATTACAACCACTCGTCCTCCTATGTGGCGGTGGTGGCGCAGTTGGCCCATGCCTACAGCGCTACCTACCCGAGTCTGCCGCCGGCGCCTTTACCGGCTACTGCCACCTCTTCCGGGCGTACCTTGGAGCAGGCGCGAGCGCAGACTGCAGTGACCTACAGCTTGGCGAGCTCCAGTCTGGAGGTGGCTCGCGCTGCCCTGCTGCGCACTGCGCGGAGCTACCTCGGGGTGCCCTACGTGTGGGGCGGTACCGACCCTCGCATAGGCGTGGACTGCTCCGGGTTGATCCAGTTGGTGTATGGCCAACATGGAGTGGCTTTGCCGCGGGTGAGTGCCGATCAGGCACGCGCAGGGCTACCGGTGGCCAGCCTGGCACAGGCGCAGCCAGGGGATCTGGTGGCGTTTGGAGACCCAGTGGATCACATCGGGATTTACTTGGGGCAGGGGTTGATGCTGCACGCGCCCAATCCGGGAGCAGTGGTGACGATCACGCCGATTAAAGGCTTACCAACGGCGCTTCGCCGAGTGCTCACCCCGGGTGTGGCGGCCGCTGTTGCGCTGTCACCGCTGCAGCCGGTAGGTACCAGTACCAGCAACACCGCCCAGACCCAGGTGGTGTCGATCTTTCCGCCCCGGCCACAGCAGCCTCGCTACGAGTGGATCGGTCCTGTGGCTACCCCTGGAGTGGATTCTGTCAGCGATGTGACCCGCGGCTTGTTGCGCTAGGGCACAACGCCGGTACACATTTCGTTTTTTGCCCAGGATGACCTAGACTGCGAGGTCGGCCTTTGCCCCGTGGTGGGTGAGGTTATCCAGGCAGATGTAAGGACAGAATCCAGGGGACATGGGGAAAAAAGAAGGTGCCATCGAGGTAGAGGGCTCGGTTGTGGAGTCTTTGCCCAATGCCATGTTTCGGGTGGAGCTTTCTAACGGGCACAAGGTGCTCGCCACCATCTCCGGCAAGATGCGCCAACACTACATTCGGATCTTGCCTGAAGATCGAGTGGTAGTGGAGCTCAGCCCCTATGACCTCACCAGGGGGCGCATTGTCTACCGCTACAAATAAAGTGTCGGCGGGAAAAATGGAGCCACCACCTCAGATGTGGCCAGACTGACGGAGACATGATGAAGGTTCAACCCAGTGTGAAAAAAATCTGCGACAAGTGCAAAGTCATTCGGCGCAAGGGCGTGGTCATGGTGATTTGTGACAACCCCCGCCACAAGCAACGCCAGGGCTAGGCCATTGTCCCGATTAGTATGTGCAGTGCAGTTCACCTCGAGTTGTGCATACGCTAACTGAATATGATCTCGATCTGGGATTATCCGCCCCCGATCTGGTGCTCACACACTTGCTCGGACGTCACCTCTGGACGAAGGCCAGAGACCCGCGCTCTGCGCGCGGGGTCGGTGATCCTGCCCACACCTTCGACCCGCCTCAAGAGGCGGCAGCATGTGATACAAGGAGAACTCGATGGCTCGGTTGGTCGGTGTTGACCTACCTAACGACAAGCGCACAGAAATTGCGCTGACATCCATTTACGGTGTCGGGCGCACCCGCTCTCAGGAGGCCTTGAAGGCCACCGGGGTGGATCCCAATAAGCGGGCGAAAGACCTCACCGACGAAGAGTTGGTGACTTTGCGCGACTACATCGAAACCCACTTCATGGTGGAAGGTGACCTGCGCCGTGAGGTGCAGGCCAATATCCGCCGCAAGGTGGAGATTGGGTGTTACCAAGGTCTGCGCCACCGCCGGGGTTTGCCCGTGCGTGGGCAGCGCACTCACACCAATGCCCGGTGTCGTAAAGGACCTCGACGGGCCATTGCCGGCAAGAAGAAGGCCGGCAAGAAGTAGCCCAACCCTTCAACCATCCCTGATCACCTGCTGTTTATCGAGAGGATTCCTGCATGGCCCCCCGTCCTGCCGCCGGAGCGACTAAGGTCCGGCGTAAAGAAAAGAAGAACGTGTCGTTTGGACACGCTCATATCAAAAGCACCTTTAACAACACGATCATTAGCATCACTGATCCCACTGGGGCGGTGATCTCCCAAGCCAGTGCCGGCCAGGTGGGTTTTAAAGGCTCTCGTAAGTCCACTCCCTTTGCTGCTCAGATGGCTGCAGAGTCAGCCGCTCGCCAGGCCATGGAGCACGGCATGCGCAAGGTCGACGTCTTCGTCAAGGGTCCCGGCTCCGGTCGAGACACTGCAGTACGCGCCTTGGCAGCGGCCGGCCTGGAAGTGGGTGCCATCGCTGATGTCACTCCTGCCGCCCATAACGGCGTTCGTCCTCCCAAGCGTCGGAGGGTATAAGGCCATGACGATAGTCCCCTGTGTCGACCTGCATGACGGAAGGAAGTAAGACCCATGGCGCGATACGTAGGCGCTGACTGCAAGCGCTGCCGCCGGGAGAAGACCAAGCTTTTCCTCAAAGGTTCCAAGTGTGAGTCCCCCAAGTGCCCCATCGAATTGCGGCCCTTCCCCCCTGGGCAGCATGGCCGTGGCAGGACCAAGGAAAGCGAATACCTGCTGCAGATGCGAGAGAAGCAAAAGTGCGCTCGTATTTACGGAGTGCTGGAGAAGCAGTTCCGTAAGTACTACGAGGAAGCCAACCGTGCTCAGGGTAAAACCGGTGAGAATCTGTTGCGTCTGCTGGAGAAGCGGTTGGATAACGTGGTGTACCGGGCTGGTTTTGCTGCCAGCCGGGACATGGCGCGCCAGCTGGTACGTCATGCTCACTTCACCGTTAACGGTCAGAAGGTGGACATCCCTTCCTTCCAGGTCAGCGAACACGATGTCATTGCGGTGACTCCCAAGTCGGTGCAGATGACTCCCTTCGTGGTGGCGCGGGCCCAAGTGGGAGACAAGACGGTGCCGGCGTGGCTGCAAGTGGTTCCCGACTCGATGAGCATCTTGGTGCACGGCAGCCCCTCTCGGGAGGTTATTGACACCCAGGTGCAAGAACAGCTGATCGTGGAGTTGTACTCCAAGTAACCCTGTATTAATCCCCAGCCGAGTGGCTGGAACTGTTCGCGGCGTCATATTGCGGTCGCTGCGGGAAGGATGACCACCACATGTTGATTGCTCAACGCCCCACCCTGTCCGAAGAGACCCTGAGCCCGACCGTGTCGCGCTTCAGCATCGAGCCCTTGGAGCCGGGGTTTGGCTACACCTTGGGTAACTCCCTGCGGCGTACCTTGCTCTCCTCGATCCCGGGGGCCTCGGTGACTAGCGTCCACATTGAGGGGGTGCTGCACGAGTTCTCCACCATCGAAGGAGTTAAGGAGGATGTCACCGACATCATCCTTAACATCAAAGAGTTGGTGGTCAGCTCGGAGCACGATGAGCCTGTCACGATGTACCTGCGTAAGCAGGGCCCCGGGGCGGTGACTGCTGCTGATATTGCCCCCCCCGCTGGCGTGGAGGTGCACAACCCCTCGCTGCATCTGGCCACCCTCAACGAGAAGGGCAAGCTGGAGATGGAGTTGACGCTTGAGCGTGGCCGTGGCTATGTCTCGGCTAACCTCAATAAACAGCAGGGGCAGGAGATTGGGCGCATCCCGGTCGACTCGATTTATTCTCCCGTGCGTCGGGTCACCTACAAGGTCGAAGCTACCCGCGTGGAGCAGCGCACCGACTTTGACCGCCTGATTGTGGAGGTCGAGACTAAGTCGTCGATGACACCACGCGATGCGCTGGCCTCGGCAGGTAAGACCCTCGTGGAGCTGTTCGGCCTGGCCAGGGAGCTCAATGTGGACGCCGAGGGGATCGACATTGGCCCCTCGCCAACGGATGCTCAGCTGGCCGCCGACCTGGCGTTGCCCATCGAAGAGCTGGAGCTGACCGTGCGCAGCTACAACTGCCTCAAGCGCGAGGGTGTGCACACTGTAGGCGAGTTAGTTTCACGCAGTGAAGCTGACCTTCTGGACATCCGTAACTTTGGTGCTAAATCCATTGACGAAGTGAAGGCCAAGTTGTTGTCGATGGGCCTGGCGCTGAAGGACAGCCCTCCTGGATTCGACCCCACCAACGTGATCAACTACTCCGGTGACGATGATTTTGCGTTCGCCGAGGATGAGCAGTACTAAACCGCTATCACTGTCAGTACTAACAAAGGATTTACACAGCGCCTGCGGGGGCTGTGACGAGGAAGGATAAGGCAATGCCTGCACCAACCAAGGGGGCTCGGCTCGGTGGCAGCCCCGCTCACGAGCGGCTGATTCTGGCCAATTTGGCCACGGCTCTGTTCGAGCATGGCCGGATCACCACAACCCACGCCAAAGCCCGGCGTTTGCGTCCCATGGCTGAGCGGCTGATTACCTTCGCTAAGCGGGGTGATTTGCACGCCCGTCGGCAGGTCATGGCGGTCATTGGTGACAAAGGCGTGGTGCACGAGTTGTTCACCCAAATCGGACCCCGCTTTGCCCAGCGGGAGGGTGGCTACACCCGCATCATCAAGCGCGGCCCCCGTAAAGGCGACCAGGCACCGATGGCAGTCATCGAGTTGGTGGAGTCGCTGACTGTAGCTCAGGAGGCAGTGGGTGAGGCAGAAAAGGCCCGCAGCACTCGCTTCGCTCAGTCCTCCAAGGTAGCCAAGCCCAAGCAGGAGAAGCAGATCGAGCAGGTAGACAGAGCTGAGGACCAGCTCCCCACGGCCGAGGCCAACGACGATGCCAAGGCCCCGGCTTCTGCTAAGAAAGGTGCTCAGCAGCAGGAGAAAGCGCCGCAGTCAGAGCAAACCCAGCCGGAGGCAAAGACTTCAACGAAGAAGGAAGCAGCCCCGACAAGCAGTGAAACTTCGCTGGATCAGCTCATGCAGCAGCCTGCCTCCTCCAAAGATGGCGAGAAGACTGAGGGCACGAGCAAGTAGTGCGTCTGCGGTTAGACCTGGCCTACGACGGGACTGCCTTCTCTGGCTGGGCTCGGCAAGACCGGCCAGTAGGGGGAGGGCATCAGGCCGAGCCTTCACCTCCGCTGCGTACAGTTCAGGCTACGCTGGAGCAAGCGTTGCAGACCATTTTGCGTCTGAAGCAGCCTCCAACGCTGACCGTCGCGGGTCGCACCGACGCAGGGGTCCATGCCCGAGGTCAGGTCGCTCACGTGGATGTTCCCGATGAGGCTGTGGCGACGCTGCGGCCGGGGTTAGTGGCGCGCTTGGCGGGAGTGTTGCCTGCGGATGTGCGAGTGTGGCAGGTGAGTCAGGTGCCTGCCGCTTTCGATGCGCGCTTTTCGGCGTTAGCGCGGCACTACACCTACCGGCTGTGGGCGGGCCCCGCCGGTGTCGACCCTCTGCGCCGTCATGACGTGCTGGGCGTGCCTCATCCTCTCCGAATAGCTGCGATGCACCAAGCGGGGCAGGCGTTGGTGGGCGAGCACGATTTTGCCGCGTTCTGCAAAAAACGCTCAGCCTCGTTTCGCGGGCAGGCCAGCACGATCCGGCGCTTGCTGCAATGTCAGGTGCGGGTTGCCCAGGGGGAAACCCCACATCCCCCCCTGCTGGAGCGTGGGTTGGTGGAGGTGAATCTCAGCGCCGATGCGTTTTGCCACTCCATGGTGCGTGCCCTAGTTGGAGCCTTGGTGGTGGTGGGCTTGGGGCGGCGGCCGCAGCAGTGGCCGGCCCAGGTGTTAGCGGCTACAGTCCGCGACAGTGCGGTGCAGGTGCTTCCAGCGACCGGGTTGACCTTGGAGAGGGTTGACTACCCCGATGATGATCTCCTGGAGGCCAGGGCTGTCCAGACCCGCCGCTACCGAGGAGGCATTAGCCCAACCGGGTGAATGTGGCTGCCAAACCGAGCGGAGGGGGTGAACTAGCCTGCCTTGGGTTACGAATGACACAGGGTGACTAGCCCCCAAATTGCTCAGCAAACACTTGCCGCCCGCTCACGCCATGCCGCCAGCCATGCCAAGGCTCCGCAACGCTATGTGCCCCGACACAGTAAGCCGCGCAACTTGGGATGGGTCAAGACTCCGCTGACGTTGACCGCGGTGGCCGCCACCAGCGTGGCGACGGTTCTGCCTGCCTCTGCTGCAGGGTTACCGCCCCACCCGATCTCTCCCAAGGCACCAGCACCCAACCTCGATCCGCTGCCTAGTTATGTAGGGCAAACCTCCTGCGATCCTCAGGTGTTGCCAGGCACGAAGGCCAGCGTGCAGTTGGTGCTGGGCCATTATGGTCGGGGAAGGTCGCTGGGGATTGTGCGCGAGTGTGGTGTCGGTGGTCGCAGTGAGCACAAAGAGGGCAGGGCCTTCGACTGGGGTCTGAACGCGTACAACAGCGCTGATAAGGCGGCTGGAGATTCCTTTGCTCAGTGGGTGAGTTCGGGTGAGGGTGCCCGCCAGCTCGGGGTGATGTACCTGATCTGGAACCGTCGCATTTGGGACTCCTCGGAGGCCTCTCAAGGGTGGCAGCCTTACAGCGGGGTAAGCCCCCACACCGACCATATCCACGTCTCTCTGTCTTGGGCGGGGGCGCTGCAACGCACCTCCTTCTGGACTGGGCAACGCTCCACTCAGGACTACGGCCCGTGCGCCAAGTACATCAACCAGCCGGCGAATGTGCGTACCGGGTGGCGCTCCTTGCCTTGCCCCATCCCGATTCCTGCGCCGGTTGAGGTCAGCAAGAAGACTTACTGGCTGGGTGATAGCGGAGCGGATGTGAGTTTGGCGCAGAGCAAGCTGGGCCTGGCGGCCTCGGGATACTTCGGGTCAATGACCCGTTCGCGGATCATAAGCTTCCAGCGCGCCCAGGGGTTGCAGACGAGCGGTGCTCTGGACGCTTTGACTTGGGCCAAACTGGTTCCCTCGACGATTACTCGCTATGTTCAGTACACACCGCTGCCGGCGGCTCCCGATCCAGAGTCGGTGACGGTGTCGCTGCCCGATTACGACCACCTGACGCTGCAGGTGGGTTCGCAGGGGGAGGCGGTGCGCCGGGTTCAGGAGGTTCTCAGCCTGCCCATCCGCTACCAAACTGGCTACTTTGGCCAGATCACCCAACTGCAGGTGGCCAAGTTCCAAGCCCACGTGGGAATCGTGGTCGACGGGGTCGTGGGCCCGCAGACCTGGCAAGCCCTCGAGCAACGTGAAGTGGTGCTAGTGCGCAGCCGCTTGGTACGCTCCGCCGTTCAGACGGTGCGCGCTGCCAGCACGATGACCTTACGCCGAGGTTCGCAGGGCCCAGCGGTGCAGGTGGTCCAGCGGGCGTTGAAGATCGGTGCGGATGGGATCTTTGGTGAGCAGACCCAACTGGGCGTGTGGAGGTTCCAACGCCTGATGGGCCTGCCGCGCACCGGAGTGGTTGACGCACGCACGTGGGCAGCCTTGGAGCGCCGCGTCGTCAAAATCACCGCAGCCAGCATTCGCTAAGGATTGCCTACCACGCAGGCGTTTGGTGTGGTTGACCTCGAACAGGTAGAGTGCTCTGTTGGTTTGTCCGTGTGGGTGATAACCGGTGCCCAGTAGATACTGCGGACTTGCACTCGAGGTCAATTGCGAAGGAATGTGTTGTGCGTACCTATAGCCCGAAACCGCAGGATCTGACGCATCAGTGGCATGTCATCGACGCCACTGATCTGGTGTTAGGTCGGCTAGCCAGCCAGGTGGCGATCTTGCTCAAGGGCAAGCACAAGCCCACGTATGCCCCCCACATGGATGGCGGGGATTTTGTGGTGATCGTCAACGCTGAAAAGGTCAAGCTCACCGGTAACAAGCGGGAGCAAAAGATGGCTTACCGCCACTCAGGCTATCCGGGCGGGCTTCGCCAGGTCTCCTATGGGGAGTTGATCGACCGCAATCCCCGTGAGGCACTGGAGCGCGCAGTGCGCGGGATGCTGCCCAAGACCACCCTGGGTCGTCAGATGTTGACCAAGCTGAAGGTCTACTCCGGGCCGACGCATCCCCATGCCGCCCAGCAACCCACTGCCTACACGCTGACACGAGTCGAGCAGTAGACCCCACCACCGACAACGCGAGGACATTGTGACCAGTACTGATGTGATGGATGAGGATTTGGACCAGACCGATGAGGATCTGGGCCTGACCGACCAGGATGCCGACGCCAAAGACGCCTCTTCCCCCGATAAGGGCGCCTGGGGTAAGGGCGGCGCGAGCTACACCAGCGAGTCCGCGCCGGCTAAAGCCGCTGCGCCACGCCCCAAGCGTCAGGCGGTGGGGCCAGCCAAAGCCACGGGACGTCGCAAGACGGCCATCGCTCGGGTCAGCATCAAGCCCGGGACTGGCCAGTTCACCGTGAATAAACGTCCTCTTGACGAGTACTTCCCCAACAAGGTGCACCAGCAGGAGATCATGCAGGCTATGAAGGTCTGCGATGTCGATGGGGTGTACGACGTGACCGTGACGGTTATTGGTGGGGGAATCTCCGGGCAGGCAGGTGCGGTACGCCACGGTTTGGCGCGAGCCCTCAACGCGGTGGACACCACCACTCTGCGTCCTTTGCTCAAGCGTGCTGGCTTCCTCACGCGGGATGCTCGGGCCAAGGAGCGTAAGAAGTACGGACTGAAGAAAGCCCGCAAAGCGCCTCAGTTCAGCAAGCGTTAACCAAGACTTGCAGAAGGGGTCAGCCATCATTGGCTGGCCCCTTCGTTGTGTAGCTAGCCAATTGCAGAAGGTAACGTGCGGGCACGTCGGGGGTCGATAAGTCTGGGCCAAGAGGGGGAAGCTGGCGGGAAACCGGCTTGCGGATGGGGCCGACACCGTAGTCTTCCCACGTGACCCAACGACTTTTTGGAACTGATGGCATCCGGGGTTTGGCTAACGAGAAGCTGACTGCACAGTTAGCGGTGGAAGTGGCCATGGCCGCCGCTGAGGTGATGCGTCAGACCATGCCCCCGCACGCTTTGCCTGGCTCCAGCGGACGCCCGATCGCGGTGTTAGGTCGCGATCCTCGCGCATCGGGGGAGTTCCTGGCCGCTGCCATGATGGCTGGTTTGGCCAGCGCCGGCATGGACGTGCTGGATGTGGGCGTACTTCCCACTCCGGCAGTGGCCTTCCTCACCGCCCAGTTAGGGGCAGATCTGGGAGTGATGCTTTCAGCCTCACACAACCCGGCAGCGGACAACGGGATCAAGCTGTTCGCGGCGGGGGGGCGCAAGCTCTCCGACGCCACCGAGGATGCCATCCAGGCGCGCATGGAGCAGACCGACCTGCCCTACCAGCGCCCCATTGGTGAGGGCGTGGGCCGCATCCAGGTGGTGCTCGACGCCCAGCAGCGCTATGTCAGCCATCTGCTCTCCACCATCGACAACCGCTTGGCGGGCCTGACGGTGGTGCTCGACTGCGCTCATGGAGCAGCCTCAACGGTTGCGCCGCAGCTGTTGGAGCAGGCTGGGGCCACTGTGGTGACGATCGGCAATCAGCCCGATGGGTTAAATATCAACCAGGGATGCGGCTCGACCCACCTGCAAAGGTTGCAGGAAGCGGTGCGGGATCATCGCGCCGATGTGGGGATTGCCCACGATGGTGATGCCGATCGCTGCTTGGCGGTGGATGCCCAGGGTGAGATCGTCGACGGTGATCAGATCATGGCCATCCTGGCGGTGGCGATGAAGGAGCGGGGGCAACTGCGCAGCAACACCTTGGTTGCGACGGTCATGAGTAACCTGGGCCTGAGCCTAGCCATGAAGCGGGAGGGAATCGAGCTGGTCACCACCCAGGTGGGCGACCGTTACGTGCTGGAGGCCATGCTGGCGCAGGGGCATAACCTCGGCGGGGAGCAGTCGGGCCACGTGGTCATGCTGGATTGGGCCACGACCGGAGATGGGCTGCTCACGGCGTTGCAACTGCTCTCCCGGATGGCCCACACCAATCGGCCTTTGGCGCAATTGGCCACCGTCATGCAACGCCTCCCTCAGGTGTTGATCAATGTGCCGGAGGTAGATAAGGCGCGGGTGGGCAGCAACGAGGCTGTCCAGCAGGCCGTGCGCCAGGCCCAGAACAGCCTGGGTGAACAGGGCAGGGTGTTGCTGCGGGCCTCGGGCACCGAGCCGTTGGTGCGGGTCATGGTGGAGGCGAGCCAACCCGACCAGGCTCAGGCAGTGGCTCAGGAACTGGCTGACGTGGTGCGCCACGAGTTGAGCCTGCACCAACCTGTTGGGGTGTAACGGGGCGAACCCGACCCAACCAGTGGCGTTTGTCCTGGTTGGGTATCCGCTGGGGTGGTGAAAGGTGGCCAACTGGCCACAGGGGGATCAGCAACGGAATAGGGTGGTGCGCATGTGTGGAATCGTGGGATACGTCGGTCACCAGTCGGCTCTGGATGTGGTCATTGAGGGGTTGCGCCGCTTAGAGTATCGCGGCTACGACTCCGCAGGGGTGGCCATCCACGGGGAGGGCAAGCTGGCCATCGACAAAAAAGCTGGCAAGTTGATCAACCTGGAGAACTCCCTGCGCGAGTCGCCGCTGCCGATCAGCCACATTGGGATGGGGCACACGCGCTGGGCCACCCACGGCGCGCCCAACGACCGCAACGCCCACCCGCACACCGACTGCACCGGCGCCGTGGCCGTGATCCACAACGGGATCATCGAGAACTTCGCGGCTTTGCGCGCAGAGCTGGAGACTCGCGGCCACGAGCTGAGCTCCGAGACCGACACCGAAGTCGTGGCGCATCTGATCGAGCAGGAGTACCCGCAGTGCGGCGGTGACCTCGCCGAGGCGGTCCGCCGGGTGTGCCGCCGTCTGGAGGGGGCGTTCACCCTGGTTGTGGAGCACAACGATGCTCCCGACGTGGTGATCGGAGCTCGCCGAAACTCCCCCCTGGTGGTGGGTAAAGGCGAGGGGGAGAACTTCCTGGCTAGCGATGTGGCCGCCTTCATTGCTCACACTCGCAATGCCATTGAGCTGGGCCAAGACCAGGTGGTGGAGTTGCGCGCCGAGGGTGTCACGGTGACCACCTTCGACGGCAGCCCGGCGCCAATCAACGAGTACACCGTGGACTGGGATGCCTCCGCTGCCCAAAAGGGTGGCTATCCCTACTTCATGCTCAAGGAGATTGCCGAGCAGCCCAAGGCCGTTGCGGACACCCTGCTGGGGCGGCTGACTCAAACCAGCCTGCAACTGGATGAGATGCGCCTGAGTGAAGAGGAGCTGCGCTCCATCGACAAAATCATCATCGTGGCCTGTGGAACGGCTAGCTACGCCGGGCTGGTGGCCAAGTTTGCCATCGAGCACTGGACGCGCATCCCCTGCGAGGTGGAGCTGGCCAGCGAGTTCCGCTACCGCGACCCGGTGATTACCCGCAGCACCCTGGTCGTGGCCATTAGCCAGTCGGGGGAGACCATGGACACGCTGATGGCGGTGCGCTACGCCCGCGAGCAGCGTGCTCGGGTGATCGCGATCTGCAACACCAATGGCTCCACCCTGCCCCGTGAGTCCGACGCGGTCCTCTACACCCACGCCGGGCCGGAGGTGGGGGTGGCGGCGACGAAAACCTTCCTCACCCAGATCGCGGTGTGCTACCTGCTGGGCCTGTATCTGGCTCAAGTGCGCGGAACCTTATGGAACGATGAGGTGGCGAGCACCGTGCAGCAGCTAGCCGATATGCCCGGCAAGATCGAGCAGGTCCTTGACACCATCGAGCCGGTGCGCGAGCTGGCCCGTGAACTGGCCAATGCCAAGTCGGTGATTTTCCTGGGCCGCCACGTGGGTTTCCCCGTTGCGCTCGAGGGGGCGCTCAAGCTCAAGGAGTTGGCCTACATGCACGCAGAGGGCTTCGCCGCCGGGGAGCTCAAACACGGCCCCATCGCGTTGATCGAGCAGGGCGTTCCGGTGGTCATCATCACCCCTTCCCCGAAAGGTCGCTCAGTGCTGCACGAGAAGATCGTCAGCAACATCCAGGAGGTCCGGGCTCGAGGTGCACGCACCATCGTGATTGCCGAGGAGGGTGACGAAGCGGTGGTGCCTTACGCCGATACCCTGATCCGGGTACCCGCTGTGCCTACTCTGCTGCAACCTCTGGTGACCACCGTGCCCCTGCAGGTGTTCGCCTGCGAATTGGCCATGGCCAAGGGGCTCGACGTTGACCAGCCCCGCAACTTGGCCAAGTCAGTCACGGTGGAGTAAGGCGTGAGGCGTCGGTCTGCGCTGGTCGTTCTCTCTTGCCTGGTGGCGGTCGGGGTGCTGGTCGTGGGTGCAGCGGTGTGGATCCTGCGCCCTGCATCGCAAGGCCAGCAAGGCCAACCACCCGCAGCGACGCTGAGCACCAGCCCACAGACGCAGCCCTCCATCTGGCCTTCGCCGGCGCAGATCTCCCCCTCGGCCCCTAACGTGACGGCCCGCCCCTCGCCGTCTTCGCCCCACCCTTCCTCCAGCTCCCCAACTCCTCGTCGCACAGAGCCGACTGCCTCCGGGGGCTTTAGGTTGGGGCAGCGGCCGTTTGCCTCCTCCTCGTCGTGGAACACCCCCGTGGCTGCCACGGCGCGCTACACCCCCTTGGCGTGGAAGGGCAGCTTTGGGGTGAACTGGGAGGTCTACACCCCGGCGGTGCATGTGGCCAAGGACAGCGATCCGCTGGTGGGTGTGCGTATCCCGGTCACGTGGAACTGGCCCGCGCAGACGTTGCGCATCCGCATCCCCCGCGCCGTCAGCGGAGCCCAGGGCACCGACGGGGAATTGTTAGTTATTAACGGTGACACGGTTCACAATTTTTGGCAGTTTCAGCGCACCAGCGACACCACGGCTACGGCAGCGGCCTATGGAAGGACCAGCCTGGTCACCGGCACCGGTTGGGCTGATCCGGTGACCAAGCGCGGCGCGGGCATTGTGGCCACAGCCTCCAGTCAGCTGGCTGGACTGTTGGTGCAGGCCGAAACCGATGCGGGGGAGATTCGTCATGCGCTGCACCTAGCAGTAGCAGTGAACCTCAATCGCCCTGGGTCCACCGGTGAGGCCTTGGGCGGCGATGGCACCTCCGCCACGGGCATTATGCAGGAAGGTCAGCGTCTGGCCATCCCGCCTAGCACCTCCATGCCGCCGGGGCTTTCGCCGCTGGGCCGGAAGGTGTTTCGAGCGCTGCAGACCTACGGAGCCTTCGACGTGGATAACGGTGACTACACCACGACGTTGATGCGCGCCCAAGCCAATGCCTACGCCGCCGCCACCATCGCCGCACTGCGCCGAGATGTGCCGCGTCTGCTCCCGCTGCTGCAACGGGTGGATTAAGGGGTGGGTCGGCAGGCCAAGGATGGCTCAAAGGGGTAAAAGCTGGTCGCATCCCTGGTTACTATCGTATGGCAAGCACGCGTGGCCTAGTGGTGAACTCGTGGTCGAGAGGGCGTTATGTCGTTTCAAACGGACTTTCAGGCAGCATCTCCCCTTCCGCCATCGCAAGGGGGCAGCGCCATGCGTCGGATTGACGCTCGCATCATTGCTGCTGCGTTGATTGGCCTGGCAGTGCTGGCCCTGGGGGCGGTTGTGGTGCTGCGTGACGATCAGCCAGCCCGTAACCAGCAGGCCGTAGTGACCTCGAGTCAGACTCCCGTCGTGTCTGACTCCCTATCGGTGCCTGTGGTGCCTCCCTCGCTAAGCCAGACGCCGACGCCGACGACCAGCAGTGCCACCACCACGACCTCGACCCCGCCCACCACGCCTAAGGCGCAACCTACGACCCAAGCAGCCCCCGCAGGGTCTTTTGCCTTGGGGCGCCGGCCCTTTTCAGCCTCCTCTTCGTGGAACACTGCGGTGGCCAGCTCAGCGCGTTACACCAAGTTGGCCTGGCCGGCACCGGGAGCTCCAACGGGGATTTACTGGGTGAACTGGGAGGAATGGACCCCGGCGGTTTTGTACTCCAAGCCCAGTGACCCTCTGGTCACGGTGCAAACCCCCAGCTCGTGGGGATGGCCGGCGCAAACGTTGAAGATTCATCTGCCCACCGGGGTGTCGGGTGCCAAGGGAACAGATGGGGAGCTCATTGTCATCGATGGGGATATGGTGCACAACTTCTTTCAGTTCAAGCGCACCTCGGACACCACCGCCACAGCGCAGGCTTACGGTGGGTCGAATGCGGTCACCGGCATTGGTTGGGCCGATCCAGTCACCAAACGCGGTGGAGGTGTGGTGGGGGCTGGCTCCAGCCAGCTGGCCGGTCTGCTGGTCGAGGCCGAGGTGAAAGCTGGGGAGATCAACCACGCCCTGCAGATGGGGGTGGCGCAGCCGTTGCAGGCTCCCGGATTTGCCGGAGACGCCACGAGCGGAGATGGTCATTCTCCTACTGGCATTGTCCAAGTGGGACAGCGGTTGGCAATCCCTCCCAGTACCCCCATGCCCAGTGGCCTGACCCCGTTGGGTCAGAAGGTCTTTCGGGCGCTGCAGAAATACGGGGCTTTCGATATCGATACGGCTAGTACCACCACCACGATGTTTCGGGCGCAGAACAATGGTTTCGACAAAGCGAGCATCAACGGACTACGGGAGGACGTCAAGACCTTGATCCCCCTGCTGCAGCGCGTGAATTAACTTCGCCCAGAGTGACCCTGCTTCTTTCTGCAGCCCTCCGGCCCCCTACCTCCCGCCTGACCCTGGCCTCCTTGTTCGCTACTCTCAGTAGCACAGTGGTGTAGGTTTCGGGTCCCAGGGGGATTGCTATGTCGATGTTTCAGCCCTCTGCTCCTCCCGTCTCGGATCGGGGTAGTGGGTATCCGCACCAGTGGTATCGCCTAGCGGTGGCGTTTTTGTTGACGATCTCCATCGTCGCCTTACTTCTTGCCTTGATCAACGCCGATGGGCGTTTGGTCGCAGGCTCGCAGGTGCCGGTTGCTACTGTGCCGGTAGCGGCCTCGACGCCCCCGCCGTTGATCCTCGACGGGGCCTCGCCACGCTCGGAAACCTTGGCGGCCTTTAGCCTGCCTACCTCGCGTCGGATTACTCCCGCGACTGCTCCGGTATCTTCGCCTGCCATTGCTACCCATTCGCCTTCTGCCCTGGCCTCCACAGCGCTGCCGGTGACCTCCACCCCGACTGCCTCTACGGCGTGGTTGATGGGGCAGCGGCCCTTCACCTCGTGGTCAACCTGGAATACGCCGATCTCCTCCTCAGCGCGATACACCCGACTGCCCTGGCCTGCTCCTGGCTACCCCGATGCCATGTACTGGGTGAACTGGGAGGCCTACTCTCCCGCGATCTATGTGGCCAAACCGTGGTATCCCTGGGTCAAAGTGAGTATTCCGGCCACCTGGAATTGGCCGGCTCAAGTGATCTCCGTGCAGGTCCCCGTTGGGGTGACTGGTGCTGCTGGTTCTGACGGGGAGATCCTGGTGATCAACGGTGACACCGTGCATAACTTCTGGCAGTTCAAGCGCAGCTCTACCACCCGAGCCAGCGCGTCATCCTATGGACGCACCAGCCTGACCTGGGGCAGTGGGTGGGGCAGCAAGGTGACGGGGCGCAGTGCTGGCATCGTGGCGGCTGGGGCAAGCCAGCTTGCGGGTTTGCTGGTGAAGGCTGAAACCGATGCTGGGGAGATCCGCCATGCCCTTCAGTTGGGGATAGCCGCCAACCTGCACCTGCCTGGCTACACGGGGCAGGCCTTGGGCGGCGACGGCACAGCCTCCCAGGGAATCAGCCGCACCGGGCAACGGTTAGCCATCCCTCGGTGGATAGCCATGCCCAGCGGCCTTTCCCCCTTAGGGCAGAAGGTGTTTCGGGCGCTGCGGGATTACGGGGCTTTCGACATTGACACTGGTGGAGCTGGCACCACGTTGCTGCGTGCCCAGGCCAATGCTTACGACAGCACGATCATGAACAGTTTGCGGCAAGATATGCCTCGACTGCTGCCGTTGCTGCATCGGGTCGATTAACGCGGCAGAAGGGGGGCGTTCTCCCTATGCCCACCCCGAACTGACGGTCAGCCTGAAGGTTTCAACGGCTACTCCTCCAGTACAAGCCTGTGAGTATCGGCCACAGTTGAGGGTGAGGCAGACAAGCTCACCGTGAAAAGGGCTCCTCAAAGGGTGAGCGGGAACTCCTCTGCTTCACCCAGTGGGTCTAGGCGCAATGGGTAGCCTGCCTATAGCGCAGCGTAGCGCTACCGGTTGCGGAGAGGCGTGGGCCATGATTCGCGGTGTGGGTATCGACGTGGTGGATATCTCTCGGTTTGCCGAGGCGATACAGCGCACTCCAGCACTGGCCACCCGCCTGTTCACCGCCGCCGAGCTGGAGCTGCCAGTGGCCTCTTTAGCTGCCCGCTTTGCCGCCAAGGAGGCGTTGGCCAAGTCGTTGGGAGCCCCGGGTGGTCTGCGCTGGGTGGATGCGGAGATCCCCCCCTCCCACGGTCAACCCCCCGTGCTGCGGGTGCGCGGCAGCGTCGCCGCAGCGGCTGTCGCGGCGTCTGTGGCCCGGTTCGAGCTGTCACTGTCCCACGACGCGGGTATTGCCTCTGCGGTGGTCATTGCGGCGGGGATGGAACGCGACGACGTGCGCCCGGTGTTCGCCGGGCGGTCCCGGCCATGAAAAAGTTTCGAGAAACGGTCGCAGGGCCGCCATTTCTCGAAACTTTTTTCACCGTGGAGGCAATCCGGGCCGCCGAGGCACGGGTGCTGGAGTCCACAGCGGACGGGGAGTTGATGGCGCGGGCGGCGTTCGGGCTGGCCACGCACACCGTACGGTTGCTGCACCAGCGGGGGGTGCGCCTGCCCGGGGCTCGGGTGGTGGTGCTGGCCGGGACGGGCAACAACGGCGGGGATGCGTTGTTCGCGGGGGCGTTGCTGGCCGCTCGGGGGGCTCGCGTGCGGGCGCTGCGATTGGCCGGTCCGGCTCATGCGGACGGGGAGCAAGCGCTGCGCCGGGCGCATGGGCAGGTGGTGGAGCTCCACGGCCAGGCGTTCAGCGGTGACCACGCGCAGCTACTGAGCGGGGCCGACGTGGTGCTCGACGGGGTCGTGGGGCTGGGGGGCCGCCCGGGGTTGCGGGGGCTGGCGCGGGACTCCGCGCGGGTGCTCAACGCCTTGCCCGCCGATCAGCGGCCTCTGGTAGTGGCAGTGGATCTGCCCAGCGGCATCGACCCCGACACCGGGGAGGTGGCCCAAGACGGCGGCGAGAGCGCATTGCGGGCTGACCATACTGTCACCTTCGGGGCGGCCAAGCCGGGGCTGGTGCTCTATCCGGGCAGCTCCTACGCCGGGCGGGTGCATCTGGTCGACATTGGGCTGGACCTGACAGGGGTCAATCCGGTGGTGCGTGTGGCCCGTGACGCCGAGGTGGCGGCGTGGCTGCCGCAGTTGGCGGTTGACGCCACTAAGTACAGCCGTGGAGTTCTGGGCCTGCTGGCGGGCAGCCCCGCCTACCCGGGGGCGGCGGTGTTGGCCGCCGGTGGGGCGTTGGCCACCGGCGTGGGGATGCTGCGGGCGGTGGCCGACGGGGAGGTGGCGTCGCTGTTGTTGGCCGCCCACCCGGAGGTGGTGGTCACGCCATGTGCTGACCTGCCGCAGCTGGTGGCCGATCGGCGGGTCACGGCCTGGGTGTGCGGCCCGGGGTTGGGCGGGGGAGCCCCAACTGCCCAGGCCCTGACTCGGGTGCTGGCCACTGACGCGCCGGTGGTGCTCGACGCGGACGCCCTCACTGTGCTGGCGGGCGACCCGCTGGTGGCTCAGACGGTGCGGCAGCGCCGCCCAGCCACGGTTCTCACCCCGCACGCCGGGGAGATGGCCCGCCTGCTGGGCCCGGACGGGCCGGCGGCCTCCACGGTGAGCCGGCAGGTGTTGCGCAGTGCTCGGGAGGCAGCGGACCGTTACCAGGCAACGGTTTTGCTCAAGGGTCCGACGTCGGTGGTGGTCTCACCAGGTCCGGGGGTCGTGTGGGTGAACTCCACAGGCACACCTCGCTTGGCCACCGCAGGTAGCGGCGATGTGCTGGCCGGGATGATCGGCGCCCTGCTGGCCGCAGGGTTGTCAGCGCAGCGGGCTGCGACCGCCGCTGCCCACCTCCATGGCCAGGCCGCCCACCCCGGTAGGGGAACGGTCTGGGCCAGCAGCCTGGTCGACACGGTGCGGCTACTGCCCGGGTTGGGCTTCCCAGATGAACTTGGTGGTGGAGCGATTGCTGGATGTGGGTGAGACGGTTCCGCTGATGCGGTAGGTGGTGGTTTGAGGGCTGGCGGTGAGGTTGGTGTCGGCCAGGCCGGTGGCGAAGCTGGTGGGCAGGTTGGACAGCAGCCCGGTGTAGACGGTGGAGGTGGGGGTGAATCCGGTGCAGGTGCCGTTGCCGCCACCGGTGCCTCGCTCCACGGTGACGCTCATCTGTGAGCTCAGCGCCCCGGTCGTGGTGGCATAGAACCGGGAGTGCGCGTAGTGGGTGATCGTGGCGTTGTCCAGGGTGGCGTATTTGGGGTTTTGGGGGGTAGATGTCGACCCAGCTTGGAGCAGGTAGCGAGCGTAGGTCATGTCGACGGTGTTGGTTTTAGTGCGCCCAGTGGTCCAATTGGTGTTATTGGAGGAGTATTGCCAATAGACGGTATTGCCTAGCAGCAGGACTCGCCAGTAGGCCATGGCGGTGGCATTCCAGGTGATGTTGGTGCTGTTCCAAACCCCGTTGACGGAGTCAACAAAGTACAGTTTGCCGTTGTTGTATTGCATCGCCAAAGTGTTGTCGTTGTTCCAGTTGCCGGCAGCGTCGGATTTGCTGAAATGCATCCACACGTCTCCGTTGGTGCCGGGAACACTGACGATGCGGGCGGAGATGCTGCTGTTGGTCATGTTGACCGGCGCAGGGGAGAAGATACCTAAATAGGAGTTCGAGGGTGGCACCAGGGTGAGCAGGCCGCCGCTGACTGAGGCGGTTCCCCCCGTGCCGTCGTACCAACGGGTGGTGTCCAGGCTGGTGCCGTTGAAGGGGTCGGTGAATCCGCTAGTGACCCAGGTGCCGTTGTAACTGCTGGTGAAACAGTAGTTGGCGAGGTTGGCGGTGCCTAGGCCGTTGAGGGTCACACTGCCGGGGGTGGTGTCGTTGTAGGACAACGCCCCGGTGCTCCAGGTGGAGGTGGTGTTGGCCCCGACTTGGGCGTGCCAGGTGAAGGTGGTGGTGGAACGGTTACTCGAGGTAGGACTGATAGTGCCACTGATGCGATACACCGTCGTTGCGGGCGGGTTGTTCACCGGGTCCAACCCGGTAGCAAAACTCGAGGGCAGGCCTGTGAGGGTACCGGCGTAGACGGTAGCCGAGGGGGTGAACCCACTACACGAACCGTTACCCCCACCACTACCCTTCTCCACGGTGAGTGTGACGTCGCTGGCCAGAGCGCCGGTGGTGGTAGCGCTAAACGCGGAGTGGGTGTAGGTGGTGTAGGTGAAATCGTCGAACAGCGTGTAGTTGGGGCTGCCGACGGTGTTGGGGGTGCCGGTGGACAGGTTGAACTTCATCGCGGTCAGGTTCAGGGTGGTGGTGACGGTGTGACCGGTGGTCCAGGTGGTGGCATCGTTGGAGTATTGGAAGGTGATGGTTTGGCCCTGGGACAGGACGCGCCAGTAGGCCATGGTGGTGGCATTCCAGGTGACGTTGCTGCTGTTGACGCTCACCCCCCCGACGAACTCAGAAAAGTACAGTTTGTTGGTGGCGCTTTGGTATTCGATGGCTAGTCGGTTGTTTTCGTCTCCTGAGCCGCTGCCATTGTCCACGCGTAGTTCGAGCATGACGATGCCGTTGGCGGCGGGCACGGTGGGGACTTTGATGCTGACTTGGCTGTTGGTGAAGTTGTAGGCGGTTTGGGTCATGAAGCGGGGGTATCCGGTGGTGGTCGTGATCTTCAGTTGCCCTGCGTTGATGCTGGCCTGGCCGCTGCTGCCGTCGATCCACCGGTTGGTGTCGATGGTGTCGAAGGGGTCGCTCCAACCGCTGGTGGGGTTGGTACCGGTGTAATTGGTCGTGAAGCAATAAGCGGGGATATTTCCGCTGCCCACACTGTTGAGGATCATGTTGCCGTCGCTGGAGTCACCGTAGCTCAGCCGGTCGGCGCTCCAGGTGGAGGTGGTGTTGGCCCCGATTTGGGCGTGCCAGGTTAGGGT
>JBDIAW010000014.1:0-50668 GCA_039812585.1 Actinomycetota bacterium
CTGACTCCACCCCCTTGGCAATGCGAGCGTCCGCGCCCTCTCCCTCACGAGCGGTACCCCTGCCATCAGCCTCTCCCCTCACAGTGGCAAGGCTGAGCGGCGACTCTCCCACGACCCAGATCACTACCGCATCCGTGAGCACTACTGCTTTGATCTCACCGCCGACTCCGACCCAACACCTCGCCGTTGTGACGACTAAGTCACATGTGCACCGGTGGTGGTGGCTCGTGGGTGCAGTGCTGGTTGGCTGCCTGGTAAGCGCTGTCTGGGGATGGAGATACCACCACGATGATTCTGATGAATAGAGAGCTCCACACCATGCTCATTGACGTTGGGTGGCACTCTCGTTGTTATGTCAATCGCTCACTCAAAGCAGAATATAAGTCGCCCGGGTTTGCCACCTGAAGGGGAAATGACTGACGATCCCACCGGGTTTGCCGAGGTCACGTTGGCAGAGCACCGCACAAGGCTTGCATTTCTGACTCAACAACTTCGTGCTTACGTCACTGCAGAGCCACACGAGACGGAATTACTCAAACACTACACTGAGCATTTTTTGGAAATGGCTGTACGCCTAGCAGTCATTTTTCGCAACGAACAGCTAGCCTTCAACCTCAGTAGTCCGAACGACCCCACGAGCCTGTTTTTAAAGACGGGCACCTATGGCTTCCCCACGCTGAAGTCAGTAGGGCTTGTGGAACTAGATGGAGTGCTTTGCGAGGTGAAGTCATTTTTTGTCTTTCTCTTGTCAGATGAGCTGGCTAACAACTCAGACCCCACTACACAATCTCGAGCTAACAATGTTTACGTGTGCCTTAACCGCTGCTTAGTCGAGATTCTTACCGACCAGGATAAGAGTTACCCGTTCGACCTGAACATTTCGGCCCAACTGAGGAGAATAGAAGACAATAGCCTAGGAAAAGCCTTAAAGAGTGGGTCTACTTTGGATACCCACCAAAAGTTCTGTCTCTTTGTGGGCATGTTTTTCTCTACTGCATGGACCATTCAATCCGATACTGAAGACACTCCATTTTACGCCATACCAGCCATACAAACCATCGGGATGTGGGTCAGTAAATCTCGAGCAATTCTGAGTAAGTTCTCTTACTCAAAAAGTGGGAATGGGAATGCAAACCACACCCAGCCGGAAGCGGCCACAACCCATACCGCGCGTAGAGGGTGCGGGTTCACTGATCACGCTGCATCTGCAGTCCGGTGATTGGTCAGGACACGTGAAGCGCAGACAGAATCCATGATTTAATGGGTGTCGGAAAGTTTACTGCGTAATTGGAGTACAGCCTTAGTGTGCATTTGACAGATGCGGCTTTCAGTAACCCCAAGAACACTACCGATTTCAGCCAGGGTGAGACCTTCGTAGTAGTAGAGAGTGACAACAATCTTTTCGCGCTCCGGCAAGCAATTGATAGCTTGAGAGAGCAGATATTTTGTCTCCTCGTTTTCGAAGGCCATGATCGGGTCTTCAGCCTTGGGGTCTTCCAAGGTGTCCACCAGGCTCAGCTTGTCGGCTTTGTCCACACCTACGGTGAGCAACTCATCCAGAGCCACGACGTTAACGAAGGAGACCTGGCTAAATACCGCATGCAGCTCAGAGAGGGAAATACCCATCTCGGCGGCCACCTCGGCCTCACTGGGGGTGCGGCGAAGAGTGGCCTCTAGGTTTTGGTAAGCCTTCTCCACCTCGCGGGCTTTGTAACGTACCGACCGGGGAATCCAATCGATAGCGCGTAACTCGTCGATGATCGCCCCACGGATGCGGCTAATCGCATAGGTTTCAAACTTGATTTCGCGGTCCAGGTCAAATTTGTCAATCGCGTCGATCAACCCAAAAATGCCGTAAGACACCAGGTCTGCCTGCTCGATGTTGGGCGGCAGACCCACACCAACGCGGCCGGCAACGTATTTGACCAGCGGCGAGTAGTGCAGGATCAAGCGCTCACGCATCTCCTGATCTCTGGTGGTTTTGTAATCGGTCCACAATTGACGCAACGCCTCGTCGGCTGCGTCGGACTCCGCCCGCTCGTCTTCAGACATGGCGGCACGCTTGGCCTCAGCCTTGGTCATCGGCTGCTGCCCTGAACCTTGGTCCTCGGCCTCCTGGGCAATCACCGGCCCCAGACGTTGGCTGGGAACGGAGGCCAGAGGAGTCTGCGCCGGGACCGTCGTGGGTTCAGGCGCGGGGGTGCGCTTGCTCATACGCAGACCTGAGCCTTTCCGCTGAAACGTGCGTGTAAATCTGGGTAGACGATAGCGTAGCGTGACCGAGTAACTCCTGTACGCATCGGATGTCTGCTCCGCCCTCTACCAGCGCAGTTGCCGCCGAATGGCGTAGGCCATGGGGGGAAATGGGGGGCAGTTCAGGGTGATTCGCCAACGCACGACTCAAGGTGGTTCGCACCATTCGTACCCCTAACCTCCCCCCCCGAGTGCCGAGGAATACAGCCTGATTGGACGGACTCATCCGCCGATTATCCTTGCTGACGCTGGAGATTTGCCCTTGCGCCAGTACCGGGCGACCCTGACTCATCCATGCCTGCAACGCCCGGTAGGCCGGCATTCCTATCGGCACCCGCCGCTGCTTATTGCCCTTACCCGTGACTTGCAGCAAACGGCGTTCGTGATCAATGTCACTGAGGTTAAGGCCACACAACTCGCTCACCCGTACCCCGGTCGCGTAAAGCACCTCCAACACGGCCCGGTCACGCAGAGCTACCGCTGAACTGATCAGATCGTCATCGCCAGCCCCCTGCAGGGAATCGAGAAAGTGCCGGGATTGCTCGACCGTGAGCACTTTTGGCAGATGCCGACTGGACTTAGGGAGGGCAAGACGGCGAGATGGATCATGATCGAGCAGGCCTTGCTGCAGCGCCCAATCAAAAAAGGTCCGCAACGCCGCTGCGCGCCGCGTTGTGGAGCTTCGCGCTCGACCCTGCTGCTGATCAGTCGCTAACACCTGGCGCAGCACCTCCACACTGACATCAGCCAGGCGGGTGATTCCCTCCAACTCTGCCCGCTGTGCCAGGACGGCCACGTCAGTGGCATAGGCACGCACGGTATGCGCCGAGTACCGTCGCTGCTGCCCTAAGTACTGCACAAAGCGCTGCGCCGCCTCCGACACCCCCAACTCGGTCCCATCGCCCATTCAGTCAGTATCTCCCCCTGCATGAACCACAGGAGACAAACCCCATCCCTACAGAGAAGCCCTAGGCCCTCAGAGCGACCCCAGCCAAACGCAATGTCCTGGTGAACAGAGGGGGTTTGCAGCGGTTATGGATAGCCCTCCTGAGCAGACACCCGACGCCAACCTCCAGGACAGGTCAGGATGCGGCCTTGCGCCTCAAGGGTGCCCAACGCAGCGGTCAGCGTGGGGAGGGGCAAATCAGTGCGTGCGACCAGATCGGCCAAATCGCGTGAGACCCGCAGCCCTAATGCAGCAAGGACTTGAGCATGCTCAGGGCGCAGAGCAGGCAGCTGCGGTGCAGCTGAATCCTCACCGCCCCATAACGTTGCATCTGCCCGGCGTTGGGGTTGCTCACACTCCCCCAAGCCGGCAATGAGATCGAGCACATCGCGAGCATCGCTGGCCAGGTTAGCCACCCCAGTGCGAATGAGTTCGTGGCACCCGGCCGACATTGATGAGTGCACCGGCCCAGGCACCGCCATCACCTGGCGGTTCAACCTGGCCGCATGGTTAGCGGTGTTTAACGCCCCGCTGCGTAACGCAGCCTCCACAATCAGAGACCCCCGAGTGAGGGCGGCAATGATGCGGTTGCGTTGGAGAAACCGACTGCGATAAACCCTCTCCCCGGAAGGGAACTCGGAGATGATCAGCCCTTGGTGGGCCACCTCCCGCAGCAGATCAGCGTTGCACGGCGGGTACACCACATCAACTCCGCAAGCCAGTACAGCAATGGTGCGCCCCGCTACCGACAGTGTTGCGTGGTGAGCGGCCGCATCGATGCCGTAGGCAGCCCCGGAGACCACCGTCCATCCTCGCTGGGCCATGTCTGCAGTGATCTGACGAGTGACACTGAGTCCGTAGTCAGTGTTGGCCCGTGCACCTACCACTGAGACCGAGCGCAGCGCCCACAGCCGCAGATCGGCCCTTCCCCGCACCCACAGACCCAAAGGGCGGGTTGGGCCGAGCTGATCCAGTTGGGTGGGCCACTCGGGCTCCCCGGGAGCCACAAACCGCACTCCCAATGCCTGGTGGTGGCGCTGTGTGCGTTCCAACCGTCGAGGGGCATCAACGAGGCGGGCTCGCCACAAACGTAGAGTGTCCACGCTCAACCCGGCGGCTGCCAGCACTGGTGGAGTGAGCTGATCATCCGACTCCCGCAACAAAGGCACCACCTCGGCAGGGCTGAGGTGCTCCAACAACGCCCCCATCTGCTCACTGCCAGGCTCCACGACGTGAGTGAGCAGCATCCGCGCCCGCCGGTTGGCCTGATCTGGGGGCTGGTGGACGATCTGGTCGGTGTTCCTCACGAGTTTTCCCTCCTCTGGCTGCACTGACATCTCGGCGCTCACCCTGCACCGGTGAGAAGTTCGCTGCCCCGTAGCGCCAAGGCGCTGGCAACCTCGTCGGTGCCCGGGCGCGCCAAGCCGGCCAAATCGGCCAGGGTCCAGGCCACCCGCAGTACCCGATCAGCACCACGAAGGGTGAGGCTGCCCCGACGCACCTGGTCCTCCAACAGGTGCACTGCCGAGCTGCTGGCCGGCCAGCAGTGGCGCAACTGACTGCCGGGGATCTCCGCGTTGACTGCCCAAGGATGTTCACGGAGGCGGAAGCTGCTGCGCTGGCGGGCCTGGGCCACCCGCTCGCGCACCACCGCGCTGGACTCCTCTGCTACCGCCCGGCGCAGGCTGACCTGCGTCACCGGATGCACCAGCAGACGCAGATCCATGCGGTCGATGAGGGGGCCCGACAGCTTGGAGAAATAGGCACGCTTGCGATGTGGGGCGCAGGTGCAGCGCTCGCCCCGCCCGTAGCCATAACCGCACGGACACGGATTGGCGGCCAGCACCAACAGGAAACGCGCCGGGAAGCTCACCGTGCCAGTGGCCCTGGCCACACTCACCTCGCCTGACTCCAAGGGTTCGCGAAGCGCCTGCAGCGCTGCAGTGCGAAACTCCGGGGCCTCGTCGAGAAACAGCACCCCCCGGTGGGCCATGCTGATCGCACCTGGCTTGATCACAGTGCTGCCTCCCCCCACCAAAGCTGCCGTGGTGGCGGTGTGGTGCGGCTGTTGGTAGGGAGGGGTTAGAGGCAGCTCCCCTTCGCTCGGCAATATCCCCGCCAGGGAAGCCAGCGAGGCCACCTCCAAGGCCTGCGTCGGGTCCAACGGTGGCAACAACCCCGGCAACCGGGCAGCCAGCATGGTCTTGCCTGCCCCCGGAGGCCCCACCATGAGCAGGTGGTGACCCCCCGCAGCAGCAATCTCCAGCGCCCATCGGGCCTGCGGCTGGCCCACCACGTCGGCCAGGTCCGGCGCAGAAGCGGACGTCTGGCTGCTCCGCCCCGACCCACTTGCAGGCTCAGGCAAAGGGTTTTGAGCTTGGCGCAGGGCATCGTCAGCCTGACTGGCCTGCTCCACCTGCGCCAGACTGGCCCCGGTCGCTAGCTGCACCAAGTGGGCCAGGCTGGAGATGGCCACCACCTCACACCCACCGCCACCGTTGCCCCCACCGGGAGCATCGGTGCGCAACACCTGCCCCACTGCTGCCGCCTCCGCCCGGTTAGCCCAGGGCACCACCACCCGGCTCGCTCCGGCCTGCCACGCCGCATACACCGCTGGCAGCACTCCCCGACTGGGACGCAACCTCCCATCCAAGCCCAACTCCCCGAACAGCACCGTGCCACGCAGACCGTCGGGAGGCACCACTGCCTGACAGCCCAGCACAGCAGCGGCAATGCTGAGGTCAAACCCGCTGCCCTGTTTGGGCAGGCTGGCGGGGGTCAGGTTGACCGTTACTCTGCTGGAGGGCCAACTCATCCCGCTGTTGTTCACCGCCGCACGCACCCGGTCGCGCGACTCCGAGAGCGAGGCGTCGGGCAATCCCACCAACGTGAAGGCAGGCAGACCGTTAGCCACATCGGCCTGCACCTGCACCACATGGCCTCGAATGCCCTGCAACGCTAGGGCCTGGGTCGCGAACAGGGTCATGACCCCACCGCCTTCACGTGTTCGGCGTGAGCCGGCCCGCGCCCGGGCAGCCACACCGCCACCACGTCCAGCCGCAAGACCGGTGTCATAGGGTTTGGCGGGGGCAAGTTGGGGTTCAGATCGCGCGGCGTTAACCCGTGGGTACGGGCGTATTCCATCCAACACCACGCCAGGCGACGCAGTCGCTCGACCTTGACGGCAGTGACCGCCTCTTGAGGGGTGCCGTGGGTGCGGCTGCGGCGGGTCTTCACCTCACAGATCACCGTCGTGGAGCCATCGTGAGCAACCAGGTCCACCTCGCCGTGGTCGCAGCGCCAGTTGCGGGCTACCACCGCATACCCCTGGGCTTGAAGATAGGCGGCAGCCACGGACTCCCCGTAACGCCCTACTGCCTCAGTTGCTCTCATACCGCTAAGCCTGGCGGCACAACAGCGGCGCGGGAGGGCCTGCACCACATCTGTGGAAAGGAGTGAGCAGGCAGATCAACGTGTGGATAAAACGCTCAACCTAGCGGTGCGCAGGCTCATTAGGCTTGTGGGAGCTCGATATCGCTTTGTGCCAGCTCTTCGACATTGACATCTTTAAACGTCACGACCTTGGCGTTTTTCACAAAACGCGCCGGGCGATACATGTCCCACACCCAGGCATCAGCCAGGGTCACCTCAAAGTACAGCTCACCACCCTCCGTGGTGCGGGCGTCAACATCCACCGAGTTGGTCAGGTAGAAGCGCCGTTCAGTCTCCACCACGTAGGTGAACAGCTTGACCACATCGCGGTACTCCCGATAGAGCTGCAGCTCCATCTCCGTCTCGTATTGTTCTAGTTCCTCAGCGCTCACAGTTCTCTCCAGCTGGCAGGGGTGAGTTCTCAACGTTATGCCCGGCTACCGCAGCCACGTTGGCGTAGCTGAACCGGTGCTGGGCACAGGGGCCCAGCTGTTGCAGGGCGCGGGTGTGTGCGGCGGTGCAATACCCCTTGTGCAGGGCAAATCCATAGCCGGGGAACTGGGCCTCCAACTGCACCATCATCCGGTCCCGGGTCACTTTGGCGATCACACTGGCCGCTGCCACGCTGGCGCTGACCTGATCGCCCTTCCAAACAGCCAGTGCTGGAGTGGCCAGGCCCGGTACGGCAAACCCATCGGTGAGCACATAGCCAGGGTCCAGCTGCAACTGGGCTAGAGCCCGACGCATCCCCTCGATGTTCATGCGGTGCAGTCCGTAGCGGTCCACATCGGCAGCCGGGATGACCACCACGCTCCACGCGCGAGCCAGACGGGTGACGCTGTCATAAACCCGTTCCCGCTGGGCGGGTGAGAGCAGTTTGGAATCAGCAAGCTCCGGCGGGCGCCGGGCTGGGTTGAGAATGGCAGCACCGATCACCAAGGGGCCGGCGCACGCTCCCCTACCGGCCTCATCCACGCCAGCTACAGGAGCTAAGCCGGCTTGGGTCAAGGCGCGCTCATAGGTCCACAACCCCGGACGTGGTCGCGGACCCGGGGTCGCAGGGTCGAGGAGTTGGTGCAGCTGGCTCAGCATCACTGTGGCTTCAGGCCTACTGGGGTACTGCATCGGGTTGCAGACCGGGCTGATCGAAGGTGGAGGGGCGTTGAATGCGCCGCGCTTGCCCCAACGGAAAGGCCACCATGACCACGCGACCCACCACATTGGCCACAGGCACCAAGCCGTAATCGGGAGGCTGGGTGCGATGAGCGCGGCTATCCTCTGAATCTCCTCGGTGATCACCCATCATCCACAGGTACCCCGGAGGGACCGTGGCTTGAAAAGGCTCCCGCGCCCGAGTGAGATCGTCGTTGGGATAGAGATAATCCTGCTCATCCAGTGCCACGGAGTTCACCGTGATCCTGCCTTGTGCATCGCAGCATTTCACCGTGTCACCGGGGATGCCGATGATGCGTTTGACCAGGTCGTCATCTTTGGCTGCCGGAGCCAGGCCGATAAACTCCAACCCATCGCGCACCCACCCAAACGGGCTGAAGGCTGAGCGGGTGGGTTGCTCCTTGAGCCAATCCCCCGGATCGTGGAACACGATGATGTCCCCCCGATGCAGCTCGCGCCACTGCGGCGAGAGCTTGCTCACCATGATGCGATCGCCGATCTTCAGGGTGTTTTCCATCGAGCCTGAGGGAATGTTAAAGGGCTGCACCAGGAAGGTTTTGATGCCCCAGGACAACAGAGCAGCCACAACCACCACAGCGATGAGTTCGCGCGCTAACCCCCATTTGCGCAGTTGGGGGCGGCGCGGGCGATCCCGTCGGGCACTCCCAACATCCGACCCCATCCCCACACCTCGGGAATACCGAGCGTTCCCCAAGCCAGGGTCGAACCGAGGGTCACCTGAGCGCCCGGATCCAGGGCGGAGCTCGCTCACGGCCTAGCCGGCAGCAACAGTGGTGTCGCGCTTTTCCCTGATCTTGGCTGCCTTACCGCGCAGGTTGCGCAGGTAGTACAGCTTGGCCCGACGCACATCTCCGTGTGTCAGCAGCACAATCTTGTCGATGACGGGGGTGTGAACCGGGAACGTGCGCTCCACCCCCACGCCATAGCTGACCTTGCGCACGGTGAACGTTTCGCGTACACCAGAGCCCTGACGGCGGATGACAATGCCCTTAAAAACCTGAATACGGGAGCGGTTACCCTCCACAATGCGCACGTACACCTCAACGGTGTCGCCAGGGCCAAAAGCCGGCAGATCAGCGCGCATATTCGCTTCGTCAATAACATCCAAGCGGTTCATGATTTCTCCAGGTGCCACAGGTCACCACAGTTGCAGGCGGACAAACGGATAGCGGCGTAACCCCCTGTGGCAGGTAGCTACCGCAAAAACCACCCGCCAAGGTGCCGGGTGGCCCTACTCAGTCTGCCACATCCCTGCACATGGCTGCCTCGCAGTGATCGCCCTGAGGGTGGGTGAGCTGGAGTACCAGTTGGCGCTCCTGCCGAGTCAGGCTAGTGGCATGGTGGGACAGCCAGGTGCGCAACAGGTCGGGCCGACGGATCGCCGTGCGGCGTAAGGCCTGCTCACGCCGCCATCGGGCCACCCGGGGATGATCGCCTGAGAGTAACACCGGCGGTACCTCCCACCCTTGCCACACGGCGGGTCGGGTGTAGACGGGGTACTCCAACAAGCCTTGCAGGCTGCTGGCCTGGTCGGAGTTCTCCGGTACTGCCCCGCTCCGATCGGGGGAGTCGATGGCTAGTGCGTGGGACTCCTCGACCAGGGAGGCTGGGTTGCCCAGCACATCGGGCAGCAAGCGGATCACTGCCTCAGCCATCACCAGCGCCGCTGCCTCCCCCCCAGCCAACACAAAGTCGCCGAGGGAAACCTCCTGCACCCGGAAGTGTTGCTGGGCCCACTGCGCCACCCGGGCATCAATGCCTTCGTAGCGACCACAGGCCATCACCAGGTGGGTTTCCTGAGCCCATTGCGCCGCCATGGCTTGCGTGAACACCTCACCGGAGGGGGTGGGAATGATCAGCACCGGGAGGGGAGGGGAGGGGTCGCTGCTGGCCAGGGTGGTCAGGGCATCGGCCCACGGCTGGGGGGTCATCACCATCCCCGCCCCTCCCCCGTAGGGGATGTCGTCCACGCTGTGATGCCGGTCGGTGGCCCACTGCCGCAGATCGTGAACCCCCAGATCCACCACTCCGGCACGAATCGCCTTACCGACCAGCGACAGGTGCAACGGGGCCAGGTAATCGGGAAAGATGGTGACAATATCCAGTCTCAGCAACGGTTTTTCACTCACGCAGGTGGCTCCTCGAACAGACCCGGTGGAGGCGTGAGCACCATGCGTCGAGCCGTGATGTCCACCAGAGGGACCAGTGCTTCGACGAACGGCACCAGCGTGACCTTACCGTGGTGATCCACCACCTCCAGTAGGTCTTGGGCACCGCCATGCAGGACGGCACGAACCTGCCCCACCTCCTGACCCTCAATCAGGCAGTGGCATCCTCGCAGGTGGTGATCGTAGAACTCTTGCGGATCATCAGGGCGCTGGTTGGCGTCCACGACGGTGAGCAGGATGACATCTCGCAACTGCTGCGCCCCTGACCGGTCGAGCACCCCGTCAAAACCCAGCACCCACCGACCGTTGATGACTTGGCTAGAGCTCACTGTCAGCGGCCCGTGATGGGCCGGCTGAGTGATCAACTGTGCCCCCAGGGCAAACCGGCGATGAGGCTCGTCGGTCAACACCTGCACGGTGCACTGCCCGTTCAGGCCGTGAGGTTTGCCGATTCGTGCCACGCGCAGTTCCAGGGGAACAGCGGGACCTGCCTCGACTGGTAGGGAGTCAGACACGGCTAGCTAGCGCATCTCGTCCAGATCGAGGAAGTCGATGCGGATACTTCCCCGCCCCGGAGCAAGACCTGCCAGTACGGTGCGTAACGCCCGAGCGGTACGGCCGTTGCGCCCGATGACTCGACCAAGGTCATCGGGATGCACCCGTACCTCGAAAAGGCGACCCCGACGAAGCTCCCGCTCGCGGACCTCGACATCGTCAGGGTGATCAACAATGCCACGCACGAGGTGGTCCAAGGCATCTTCCAGCACAGCAGACTCCCTTGTGGAGGTGGTTATTTGGCGTCGGCGGAGGCATCCGCCTCATCGACAGGGGCTTGCTGATCGGCTTTATCCTGTGCAGGTTTGTCCTCGGTTGCCTGGTCCGGCGTTGCGGCCTGGGCAGCTGAGGGTTCCTGCGCGGTATCGCTCTTGTCAGCCTTAGCCTTCTTGTCGGTCTCAGGCTGCTCGGCCTTCTCTGCCTTGTCAGCTTTCTCAGCCTTGGTGCTCTTCTTGGGTTTGGAGGTCTCTTTCTCGGCCAATTCCATAGCAGCCTTAGCCAGGGCGTCGTAGGCGGAGCGCTTGTCGGCCTTGGCAGCAGCGTGACGTAGTGTTCCCTCGCTGCCAGGATCACCCTTAAACTTCTGCCAATCACCGGTCACGCGCAGGATGGCGCGCACGGGCTCGGTCGGCTGAGCACCCACGCCCAACCAGTACTGAGCGCGCTGGCTGTCAACCTCAATGAACGAGGGGTCCTGCATGGGGTGGTACTTGCCAATGGTCTCGATACAGCGACCTTCCCGCTTCGTGCGAGCATCGGCCACCACAATGCGGTACTGCGGGGTGCGAATCTTGCCCAACCGCATCAGCTTAATTTTTACTGCCATGAGTACACGAACTCCTTGATGATTATCACGACATGAGCCCTCGAGCCGGAAAGCGTGAAGGGCCGTCGGACACGTCGTGAGCACCCGTGATTCTGACCAGAACCATGAGCGAAACGGGCCAGGCCGACGAGCTGGACCTGTATGAGAACGAACGGTTTTTATTCTGCCAGAGCCTACCAACCCGGCCCCTCACTGCTCATTCTGGTTCTTCATAGCCTCGAACTGCTCACGCAGAGCACCAGGCAGTTGGAAGTTCTGCATGGTGGCAGAAAGCTCGGCTGCGGTAGGGGCCTCTTGATCTGCCTGCGCGGCTGCGCGTTTGGCCGGGTTACCGCTGCGCTGCTTGCCACCTTTACCACTTCTACCCGCTTTGGCTTTCTTGCCGCCCATACCCCCCAAGCCAGGCAAACCTGGGATCCCTGCACCCTGAGACAAAGAGCGCATCATCTTTTGAGCCTGCCCAAAACGTTGCACCAGCTCGTTGATTTCGCTGACCTGCCGACCGCACCCACGGGCGATCCGGGCCCTGCGTGAGCCATTGAGGATCTTGGGGTCGGCTCGCTCCGCCGGTGTCATCGACTGGATGATCGCCTTGGTGCGGTCCAGTTCCCGGTCATCAATCTGGTTGATCTGCTCGCGATATTGACTCATCCCGGGCAGCATCTTCAACAGCCCGGACATGGAGCCCATTTTGCGCAGGCCCTCCATTTGCTGCAGGAAGTCATCAAAGGTGAAATCTTTGCCGGAGAGAAGCTTGCCGGCCATCTGCTCGGCTTGTTTGTCGTCAAAGCTGCGCTGCGCCTGCTCGATCAGGGTCATCACATCGCCCATGCCCAGGATGCGCGAGGCCATGCGATCAGGGTGGAACAGGTCGAAATCCTTCAGCTTCTCCCCAGTGCTGGCGAACATGATCGGGCGCCCGGTCAGGTTGGCAATCGAGAGGGCGGCTCCACCTCGGGCATCACCGTCCAGCTTGCTCAGCACCACCGCATCGAAGTCCACGCCATCGAGGAAGGCCTGAGCGGTGGTCACCGCGTCTTGGCCGATCATCGCGTCCACGACGAAGAGGACCTCATCAGGCGTGACAGCAGCCTTGATGGCAGCCGCCTGCGCCATCATGTCTGCGTCCACACCCAAACGCCCAGCGGTGTCAACGATGACCACGTCATGCTGACGCATTCGAGCCACTTCAATGCTGTGACGGGCCACCTGCACCGGGTCACCCACTCCGTTACCTGGCTGCGGAGCGTAGACGGCAACACCTGCGCGGTGGCCCATGACCTGAAGTTGCTGCACCGCGTTAGGCCGCTGGAGGTCACACGCCACCAACAGGGGGGTATGGCCCTGTTGAGTTAACCAGCGCGCCAACTTGCCGGCCAGGGTGGTCTTACCAGCCCCCTGCAGACCGGCCAGCATGATCACCGTGGGGGGAGTTTTGGCCAGCCGTAGCCGCCGCGTCTGACCCCCGAGGATGCGGGTGAGCTCCTCGTTAACGATGGAGATGACGTGCTGGGCCGGATTGAGCGCTTGGGAGAGCTCCTGTTGGCGGGCCTTGTCTTTGACCGCTGCGATGAAATCGCGCACCACCGGCAGAGCCACATCGGCCTCGAGGAGAGCCACCCGCAGCTGAGTCGTGGTCTCCTCGAGGACCTCCTCAGTCAGGCGAGGCTTACCGCGCAGGCCTTTCATGGTGTGGGCGAGGCGATCGTGCAGGGTATCAAACATGGCGGGCTCATCCTCTAGCGTTGGGCGGGTGCTGCCGCCAGCTTAGTGACCCGCCCCGTGACCCGCTGGTGCTCAGCGTTTGAAGATTTTAGCGAACAGGCCTTGACTCGGCTCGTCTTCGTGGCCGGGGCAGCGTTGGTCGGTGGGCACATCCTGCATAACCTCATCGGCATGTTGGCCGCAACCGGCCCAGGTGGTTTTGCCGCATTTCTTGCAGGTGACGGGTCGGCACATGGTGGTTCTCCTTAGCGGTGGGTGGATATTAGGACAGGGACAGGAACAGTTTTTCTAACTCCTGCGTGGTCAAGCCGTCGCGGGTTTGAGCGTGTTCAGGGTCGGTCAGGCATTGCTGCATCGCCGAGGACACCACCGCAAACCCCGCCCGGTCCAGGGCATGAGTCAGCGCTGACAGCTGGGTCAGCACCTCCCGGCAGGGCGCCTCGTGCTCCACAGCGGTGATCAGCGCGTCGAGTTGCCCCCGCGCTCGACGCAGGCGGTTAACGACACGTCGGCGGGCCGCCTGCTCGTGCTCGGGGGTCATGCCGGGGCCTGCGGGGCAGTCAGGAGTTCACCGGCACGATCGCCCACGACGGCCCGCAAGGTGTGCATCCCGCCGGAGAGAGAGGCACTGTCGAACCCAGCCTGGACCAGCATCCGATGCGCCAGAGCCGAGCGCACCCCGGAGGCACACAGCACCCGCACCGGACGGCCCTCGGTCGCCTGAGCAACCTCATCCAGGCGCGACCTCAGCTGAGTGTGAGGGATGTGCAGCGCCCCGGGCACTGTGCCAGCGGTGAGCTCCTGATCGGTGCGCACATCCAGGATCAGGCAGTGGTGCAGTACGTGATCCAGCTCACGCGCCTGCCACAAGGCCAGGGTGCCATCGAGCACGTTGGAGCCCACCATCCCCACCAGATTGATCGGGTCTTTGGCCTGCCCGTACGGGGGCGCGTAGGCCAGGTCGAGGTCGATGAGGTCAGCCACGTGCATCCCCGCACGCAGGGCAGTGGCTAGTACGTCGATGCGCTTGTCTACTCCCTGCTCCCCCACAGCCTGCGCTCCCAGCAGCAGCCCGTCACCGGCCCGCACGTGCACGACGAGGTGGACTGGAGTAGCTCCGGGGAAATACCCAGCGTGCTGATTGGGATGCAGGTGCAGCGTGTGGAACGCCACACCGGCCTGCTCCAACGAGGCACGGTTGGCACCGGTCATGGCCGCAGCCAACTCGCCCACCCGCACGATTGCTGTACCCAGCGGGGCTGCGATGGGTCGGGCCGTCTCGGGGCGCATGACGTGGTCGGCAACCAGGCGACCCGCGCGGTTAGCCGGGCCAGCCAGGGCCACCGGGCGGCGCACACCAGTCACCGGATCGGTACTCAGGGTGGCATCTCCCACAGCCCACACTGCCTCTGCGGAGGTACGACCATGCTCGTCCACAACGATGGCACCGCGCTCACAGGCCACCCCGGCCTGCTCAAACACTGCAGTGTCGGGGCGCACTCCCACAGACAGCACGATGAGATCGGCCTCCAGGCGGGTCCCGTCGGAGAGCACCACAGTGTCGCTCTGCGCGCCGGCAAGGATCTGGTCGGCGGTCACTGACGTGCGCACGTCGATGCCCAAGCGGCGTAACTGTTGGGTGACTGGCCAGGCCACCTCCTCATCCAACGGAGGCAGCACGTGCGCGGCAAACTCCACCAGGGTGGTGGAGATCCCCCGCTGGGCCAGGACTTCTGCTGCCTCGACCCCAATGAAGCCCGCCCCGAGCACCACCGCCCGCTGAGCGCCCGCCTCGGCCAGCTCCCGCAGCCGGATCGCGTCAGGCACCGAGCGCAGGGTGTGCACGCGGGTGGACTGCTCCAGGCCTTGGATGGGCGGGCGGAACGCTAGGGCTCCCGGGGAGAGCACCAACGCGTCGTAGCCGATCTGCTCGACGCGGGCCCCTCCATCCGCCGCTGTGATGCGCACACTGACCTGCCGGGCAGCGAGGTCCAGCCCGATCACCTCGTGGCTGGGGCGCACATCCAAGTTGAGGGATTCGCGGAGCTTCGTCGGTGTCTGCACCAGCAGGTCGTCGGAGTCGGCAATCTCCCCGCCGACGTAGTAGGGCAGGCCGCAGTTGGCGAACGAGACGTGCTGGCCACGCTCTAGCACGATGATGTGCGCGTTCTCGTCCAGGCGCCGAGCCCGAGCCGCGCAGCTCATACCCCCTGCCACGCCTCCAACGACGACTAGCCTCTTGGCCTCGCTCATTGCGCGGCACCCGTGGTGGGGGTGGCTTCTTGCCGGGCGATCTGGGCCCGCACATCGTCCATGTCCAGCCCGCGCACTGCGGCAATAACCTGCTCCAACGCCGCAGCGGGCAGGGCTCCAGGTTGGGAAAACACCATGATTCCGTCCCGGAAGGCCATCAGGGTGGGGATGGAGGTGATCTGGAAGCCAGCCGCCAACTCTTGCTGAGCTTCGGTGTCGATCTTGCCGAACACGATGTCCTCGTGCTGCTGCGAAGCCTGCTCGAACACCGGGCCGAACGCACGACACGGGCCGCACCAAGCAGCCCAAAAGTCGAGCAGCACAATTCCGTCCGCTTTGAGGGTTTGTTCCAGGTTGTCTGTGGTGATCTCTTGAGTAGCCATGCTCGTAAAATACCCCAGGGGGTATTCGAGAGTCAACTCCTCCCCAGGAAGACGTGTGCCCTTCACACCTCTAGACCCCTCTGTCAGCAGGGCCGACAGAGGGGTCTAGAGGTGTTCGACAAGGCTGGTGTGACTACCTCACACTGGATGTGATCGACCCCCAGAGGGCATCAACAGCGGCACTGTCTTTGCCCGACAGCGTCAGCACTGAGGTCACTGCGTCTTTGGTCACGAGCAACTGCCGGGTTTGCACCGTGCGGCCCGATACCGTCGTGACATACCGCGTTTCGAGGGAGTCTCCTAAGGCGGTCTGAACTGGGGTGACGGTGATGTCTGAAAAGGACAGTGAGGTCGACCCGGAACCCTGAAGAGTGAGTTGCTCTTTAAGCTGCTCAGCCGTAGGCAATTTGGCTACTTGAGACATCACGTTGAGGTTCAGTTGTGATCCTACAGCGGCTTGTGGATCGTAGGCATAAAAATCGTACATTGAGCTGATCGATGTGGGCAGACCAGCCTTCTCCAGCTCTTTTTTCAACGCATTGTTATTCGCTAATTCCTGGGCGTTGATTTCTTTCCAGGTTTTCGGTAAAGCAAATTGCACACCTGACTTCTTGACCGTGTGCAGAGTGAAACGGGGATCAACCGGCGCCGCCGTCGAGGAAGAGCGAGTTGAGGTAGTGGTTGTCGTCGAGTTTTGCTGCTGCGGTTCGTCCTGAGAACACCCCGCCAACACAGCTAACGCGACAACAGCGACAGGCACTACCAGCTTGCGTGAGGAAATCATCATTGATCTTTCCGCCAGAGGGGGCTGGGGAACAGCCGAGGACATCAACGATGTTGGCATCAAAGGGCATGACAACAATGCGCTTTGCCTCTTTGCAATGTCATTGTCACCCGCCCCTAGGCCAAACAGGCTCTGCCTTACCCCACTGACCCCACCCCTGCCCACCAACCCCATGCGGGCAGTTCCATCACCGCACCGGCGGGCAGCACCACCTGCTCACCGGTGAGGATATGGATATAGCTGCCCGGATAGAGCTGTTCGCGTAGGTGAATCTGGCGCTGTTGGGAGGAAAAGTTGAATACGGCGAAAACCTGGTGCTGCTCATTGCGGCGCACAAAACTGAGGACCTGCTGCTGACAGGAATTGGGCACAGGAATCATGGGTGCCCCCCAAGGCCCATTCCAGAGGGCTGAGGTGCTTTTCTTGAGGTGCAGCAGCTTCTGGTACAGCTGCCCCTGGGGGTGCTCACGCCACGAAATGGTGTCTCGATCAAAAAACTTCAAACGCCGATCTAACCCTGCTTCTTGGCCGGAATACACCAATGGCATCCCCCGACCCAACACCGATAAAACAATGGCTGCCTCACGCATCGGCCCGAATCGTTCAAACTCCGTCCCCTCCCACGCATTGAGATCATGGTGCGAAATGGGCATCATGCGAATACTCGACGGGGGGAAAGACTTCACATCCCAGGAGTAATACACCCGCAGTGCAGCCGTATCCCCCGACCCTGTTGCCAAACTTTGCAAGGCGTAGATCCACGTCTTACCGTAGGTCATATCAAAAGCTGCCTGATGCTCTGCCGGTGTATCCCATTCATATTCACCAAGTAAAAATATCGGTTTCATCTGCTCGAGAAATTGCCGCGTGTGAGCCCAAAAATCGGTGGGGACATAGCCAGCAACATCGCAACGAAACCCATCGACTCTGGCGTGCCTCACCCAATAAGCCATGGCTTCCCGCATGTAGGTATGGACCTCAGGGTTGGCATAATCCAACTCAATAATGTCATCCCAATCCCACCAGGGAGTAGGCGTGAAATCACCCTTCCAATCCCGCCGATACCAGTCAGGATGCTCGTGCGTCAGGGGGTTATCCCAAGCAGTGTGGTTGGCGACCCAATCGAGAATGACATGCATATCCAACTCGTGGGCGGTGTCGACAAAAGCACGCAGGTCGTCCAACGTTCCTAACTCTGCATTGACTGAATAATAATCCCGGACCGAATAAGGACTGCCTAAACTTCCCTTACGGTTCGTGTGCCCAATCTCATGAATCGGCATCAGCCACACCACATCACACCCAAGCTCTTTAATACGCGGCAAGTGGTGCGCAGCGGCAGCGAGAGTGCCCTCCGGGGTGTATTGGCGGGTGTTGAGCTGATAAATGCTGACGTTTTTACACCACTGAGGATGGGTAACCATGGGCGTCCTCCGGTCAGTCGTGTGGGGATTAGCACTCCCTAGCGTCGTGACCAGTGTGCCTGATGCTCCAGGGTGCTTTGCCAGGAGGTTACGGCGCACGCCGGGGGTTGTGATCCTGCTATGAGGGCGCCTGCGCCACATCTTGCAACAGGGCATCGACGAAAGCAGCGGGATCAAAGGGGGCCAAGTCATCGGCACCCTCACCCAGGCCCACCAGCTTGACCGGCACACCCAACTCGCGCTGCACGGTGATGACAATGCCCCCCTTGGCGCTACCGTCAAGCTTGGTCAACACAATGCCGCTCACCTTCACCGCCTCGGCAAACACCCGTGCTTGGATGAGGCCGTTCTGGCCAGTGGTGGCATCCAGCACGAGGAGCACCTCGTTGATGGGGTGCTGCTTCTCCACCACCCTTTTGACCTTGGCCAGTTCGTCCATCAAGCCCACTTTGTTGTGCAGCCGCCCGGCAGTATCAATGAGCACAACATCGGCTCCCTCGGCGATCCCCCGCGAGACGGCCTCGTAAGCAACACTGGCCGGATCACCCCCCTCCGGCCCCCGCACGGTAGGCACGCCGACCCGCTCCCCCCAGGTTTGCAACTGATCGGCAGCGGCGGCACGGAAGGTGTCGGCAGCAGCCAGGATGACCTGCTGGCCCTGCGCCACCAACACCCGGGCCAGTTTGGCCACCGTGGTGGTCTTGCCGGTGCCGTTGACCCCAACGACCAGCATCACGGTGGGTTTTGTGTCAGTGTCGGTGCTGGCCAGGCTGCGCTGGGCCTGCGGCTCCACCAACGCGAGCAGGTGCTCCCGCACCAGGGCACGCACCTGCTCCGGCGTGCGCGAGCCCAACACCTGCACGTCACTACGCAGGCGCGCCACCAACTCCTGGGTGGGAGCCACCCCCACGTCAGCAGCCAACAGCAGGTCCTCGATCTGCTCCCAGGTGGAGGCATCGATCGAGTCGCGGGAAAGCAGACCGAGCAGCCCCTTACCCAGGGCGGTGTTGGAGCCAGCCAGACGGCCCCTCAGACGTACCAGGCGGGAGTTGGCCGCCTCTGGCAGATCCAACATCGCCGCAGCGGCAGTCCCAGCCGAACTCGAGGGGGCAGTGACCTGCGGCCTGGGTGCTGGCCCATCAGCCCGGCCCAACCCCGCAGCCGCCACATCACGGCGAGCCTGAGCCAGCCGGCGACGCTTGGCCGTACCCGCCCTAACGGCCACACCCGCCAACACACACGCCACCACGACTAATAGACCAATGATCACCATGTCATTCATGCTCATGACGCTATTTTTCCAGACCTGCCAAGGCGGGACCATCGGCGGAAAGCGGGCGAAAACCTCACCACGGCCCCCCCACCGACGATAAGAGTGGCCTGTCGTTACGGTTAGCCCTACATCACTGGAGCATGGTAAGGAGCCCTCATGCGCACCAAGGAACTGTGGCCTCCCTTGTCGGTTGCCTTGCTGGGGGTCGGGATCATCGCCACCGGAATCCTGCTGGCCCCTAACCCCTCCCCGGAGCAGAGCCAGGGCATCTACACCGGCACCACCAGTTCACAGGCACAGCAGGTTGGGAGCGCCTCACAACCAGGCCATAACAAGAACAACGGCGAGCAGGAGGGCAAGCTGGCCGACCCACCGCGCCTGCTGGCGCAAGATCCGCTCGCTGCAACGGCTACCCTGTGCAACGAGCTGATCAAGACCGCCGACACCGTGCTGGTGACGACCCCCACCCTGACACCTGAGCAAGCCCACCTAGTGCAGACCGTGACCTCCACGACCGCACTACCGGTGCTGCCAGCCGATACTGCCGACTTGGCCGGGCACCTGAACCGCCTGCAAACCAAGCGCGTGCTCGGGGTCGGCGATGCTGCTGACCTTGCTTGGCTAGGCATCGCGGCCGGGCGGGAGCTGCTGCGCCCCTTGCCCGGTGAGACCCCTGAGCAGTTGCACACCCGGCTGGGAGCAGTGAACGTGACCCCAACGGACACCCCCCGCCCCACCGTCTGGATCAGTCAGGAGCAGCAGGCTGCCTACACCGGCGCGCTGGCCACAGCCCGGGCCGGCCAGGCCAAGGTGGACGTGCTGCCTGTGGCTGACCCTCGCCAGCGCTTCACCCTGTTCCGCACGCCCAGCGACAACCCTCCCACGCTCATTGCGCTGGGCAGCGATTTCGGCGACCAAGCCAGCTTTGACTCCAAGCTGGCACTGGCCCGCACCGCCCCGGAAGTGATGGGTGGAGGGTTGATGGTCTTCCCCGGACGTCGCATGATCGCGGCTTATGGCCACCCCGGCACGCCTTCGCTGGGGATTCTCGGTGAGCAGGATGCCCAGGCGACGGTGACCAGAATTGGCACCCTGGCCGATGAGTACTCCCGCTTACTGCCCGGCGAAAAGGTTCTGAAGGCCTTCGAGATCATTATCACGGTGGCTGCGAACAATACCGATGACACGTACTCCACCAAGTTCCCCATCGAGAAGATCGAACCGTGGATCGACACCATTACCGCTGCTGGGGGCTACGCCATGCTGGACTTGCAGCCTGGGCGACAAGACTTCCTGACTCAAGCCAAGCTGTACGAACCACTGCTCAAACGACCTAACGTGGGCTTAGCCCTGGACCCGGAGTGGCGGCTCAAGCCTGGGCAGCGGCATCTGGTACAGATCGGATCGGTGGACGCTTCAGAGCTTAACCAGGTCAGCGAGTGGCTGGCTGGTGTGGTGCGCGAGAACAATCTTCCCCAGAAAGTCCTTACCCTGCACCAATTCTCTCGCTCGATGATCACCAATCGACAGGCACTCAACACTAACCATCCCGAGTTGGCGTTTCTGCTGCACGTGGATGGCCAGGGCGGCCAGGAGGCCAAGCAGGGGACGTGGAAACTGCTGCGTGAGGATCTGCCCCCCAACATTTTCATGGGATGGAAGAACTTCTACGACGAAGACTCCCCCATGCTCACCCCGGAACAAACCGTCAAGCAGGTTCATCCCCTGCCCTGGTTCATCTCCTACCAATAACTGCTGCGCCTCAAATCAGGGCGATCTTGTGTTCCCCGGTGATGGTCGCAGGGCTAGTGCCGTTGGGGATCGCGTTGGGTGAGGAGAGGGCCGCCGGGGCCGAGGTGATGCCAGTGGTGTGCCGCAGTTCGTACTGACGCCGTTGAGACCGGGGCAGTTTAGCCACAATCCTGCGTTCAGCCTGCCAAAAACGATGCCGCAAATCGGTGTCTTTATGGGTGTCCAGCACCACACCGTGGTTGACCAATGCCCCCGCCACCGCAGTGTTCTCCAACGGCCCGCCGATACGGTGAGTCACGGCTGCGGTCAATGCGTGGGCATGCCGATCCATCCAGCCCATGCCAGGGATAGGTAAGCCACGGTAGGTGTAGGTGGCGTAGAGCACCACCAACGCGGCAAAGAGGGCCAGGACCAGGAGGAAAAGTATCAAGGCGAACACGATGTTTATTCTGCGTAGTCCAGTGATGTTTGCGCAGGCGAACGGTGCAGAAAACTCATGCCACGCCTCAATTTGTTACCTATAGGGCTTTTCGTCCCCCGGTTGGGCTAAAGGCGTCACTCCTGTTTTACCTGCTTTGGGCGTGGTAGTCGGCAAAAAGTAATGGATTGGTCATCTTCCTGCCATCCTGTCAGCGAACCAGTACAAAGAACACAGGAGGACAGCCGATGAAACTGTTGAGGCACCACAACACCATCCTGGGGGTCAGCTTGGTGGGCCTGGCCGCCCTGTCTGCCGGATTTTTGGCCCAGCCGAACGAGCCGACTACCAACGGCCTCACAGTGACCGTGAACACTCCCACGCCCACTCCCACGCCCACGCTTGGGGTGTCCGAATCCGCTCCCATCACGGCTGAGCCCTCAATCACTGCTTCTTCCCCAGCGGCTTCTCAAGCCGGAACTCCTACTTCGGCAGGACCCAAGAGCTCCACAACTCAGTCCACCTCCACCCCTGTGACGTCTCCAGCACAGACCGCCTCTACCGCAGTTGCGAGCGGTGGCGCAGCAGAGAAGCTGTTCGGCAAGCCCCGATCGGGGTTGCCGTGGCACTCAGGCGTATGGGTAGGTGGGCGGTTTAACAATGCCACGCTCAATGCTTTTGGAGATTTTCGAGGTAGGCCTGTGGACTTTGTTACCGCTTACGCTTATAGCGACTCTTTTGATAAATTAGTCGGAGATTCGTGGCCTATTACTAACTGGGCAGGTTTTGAAGGGAAACTTAACCTAGGTCTGGGTTTAATCCCCAAAAGCGGGGAAGCCAGTTTTGACAGCGTTGCCGCTGGTCATCACGACGAGGTATGGCGTCAGGTGGCTGTTAATCTTAAAAATGCCGGACGTGGGGACTCTATGATCAGGCTCAGCTGGGAATACAACCTTGAAAACTGGAAATGGTATACAACAACGAGCAATGTGGAGCAATTCAAAGCCGCTTACCGACGTGTAGCCAAAGTCATGAAAACTGAAGCTCCTGAATTGAAATTTGAATTCGGCCTAGGCTGCGGGCGCGGATTGAACGGCAGCAATGACCGCCTATCCTCACTAACACTGGGCTACCCTGGCGATGATGTTGTCGACCTCGTCGGGTGCGACACCTACGACGAGTGGGGCACTACTGCCCATGACCTCGAAAGCTGGAACACTAAAGTTTTACGTAATTCCGGCGGCCCCGGGATACAAGACGTCGTTGATTTTGCCCGAGCACACGGCAAAGGGGCTAGTTTCGGAGAGTGGGGGCTTTCTAAAACTTCTAACGTTAATGGTGGTGGAGATAACACCTTTTATGTTGAACAGATGTACAAATTCTTCCAAGCAAACAAAGATGTCATTGCTATGGAAAGTTATTTCGACGAGCCCGGATCTAATATGATGAATAGCATTCAGACTGGCCAGATGCCTAATGCGGCGAATACTTACAAGAACCTGTGGTAATAAAGCAGGGTTACCAGAAGGTGAGGCACCAGAGTTTCGACGCCTACCATCACTGCCTAGGCCGCACCCACGTGACGCAGGCGTTGGCCAATGACAGTGCTGATGCCATCACCACGCATAGTGACCCCATAGAGGGCATCGGAGATCTCCATAGTGCGCTTCTGGTGGGTAATGATGATCAGCTGGGACGATTCCCGCAGATCCTCCAATAAACCAATCAGGCGCCCCAGATTCACATCATCCAGCGCCGCCTCCACCTCATCAAGCACGTAGAAAGGGCTGGGGCGCGCCTGGAACAGGGCCACGAGGAAAGCTAACGCTGTCAAGGAGCGCTCCCCGCCAGAGAGCAACGACAGGCGCTTGACCTTCTTGCCTGGAGGCCGAGCATGCACCTCAATACCGCTGATGGTCAGATCATCGGGGTCGGTCAAGATGAGGCGCCCCTCCCCGCCGGGGAACAGGCGGGCAAACACCTGTTCGAACGCGGCAGCAGTGTCGGCGAAGGCACACGCGAAGATGTCACGGACGCGCTCATCCACCTCCTCCACCAGGTGCAGCAGGTCCTTGCGGGTGGCATTGAGGTCGGCTAACTGTTCGGAGAGGAAGCGGTGGCGCTCCTGCATCGCGGCGAACTCTTCCAAGGCCAGCGGGTTGACCGTCCCCAGCACTTTGAGGGCCTTTTCGGCCACCCTGCGGCGTTTCTCCTGCACTGCACGCACATAACCAGTCGTAGCAGGCTGCTCACCATCGCCTGACTCTGCGGTTTGCTCCTCTCCCACCTCGGCGGGGACCGGCTGGTCGGGGCCGTATTCCTGGATGAGCACGTGCGGGTCGACAGCGAACTCCTCACCAGCACGCTCGTGCAGACGCTCGACCCGCATGCGGGCCTGGGCCAACGCCACCTCTCCGGAGCCCTCGTCACTGCGCAACTGATCGGCCTGAGTGGAGAGTTGGTCCCACTGCTGACGCAGCAGACTGACCTGGGCAGCCTGCTGACTGAGGCAAGCCTGGACCTGCTCGGCCTGCCCCATCGCTTGAGTAGCTAGGTGCTGCACCACCACCAAACCTTGCTCGGCGAGCTGGAGGACCTGCTCGGCCACCGCCTGCTGCTGGCGGGCCTGCTGGCGGCGACGCGCCCACGCCGTGCTGGCCTGCTGCTGGGCGGTAGCACGTTGCCTGGCTGCGGCCAGGCGGCGCTGCTCTACCTGCAGTCGCTCCTGCGTGGTGCGCACGCTCAACCGCGCGGCCATCTCCTGCTGACGGGCGGAGGAGGCCTGCACCTCCAGCGTGGCCACCACTTCAGGACGCAGATGCTCGGGGAGCTCCTGCGGGTTAGGCAGATGCGCCTGCTGCGCCTGCACCTGCGGTAGGCGCAGCTGGTCGGCGTGTAAGGCGGCAGCGGCCTTGTCGTAACTGGCCTGTGCCCGGGCCAGCGCAGTGGCCGCCGCTGCCGCTGCACGCTGGGCCTGAGTGGCTCGTTCAGTCAGCGCCGCCACCTGCGTTTGCACGTGGTGAGCCTGCTGCTGGGTGCGGGCCACCTCCTGTTGGGTCTGTTCGTGCTGCGCCTCGGCCTGAGCCAACCCCAGCTGCGCCTGCGCTAAAGGCGCTTGGGCCTGCTCAGCCTGAGCCTGTGCTTGGGTCAGCTGGGCCCGCATCTGCACCACACTGACCTGCTGGGGGCCGGTAGAAACTGTGGTCGCGTCCACTACCTGCCCCTGAGCGGTCACTGCGGTCAGCGCTGGATTACCGGCCACCGCTTCCACTGCAGCATTCAAGTCCGGGGCCAACACCACCGCGGCCAGCAGATGGTCGAGCACCTGGGCCAAACCGGAGGGAGCCCCGGCTGTGGGGCGCACGGCAGCGCGGGCAGGGCGCACAGCGGCGGGCAGATGCTGTGGCAGCCCAGGTTGCCGGCTCTGCACCTGGGTGAGCAAAAACAGGGCCGCCGCCTCCTGCTGGCTGGCTGCAGTCAGGGCTTGCACCGCCACCTGGCGGGAAGGCACGGTGATCGCGCTGGCTACCCGGGCTAGTGCCGCATCCAGGGCCACTTCATCACCGGAGTCGACCTCAATCAGCTCAGCCAACGGCGGGCCGGCCTGCTCGGGCAGATCGAGGTGGTCCGCCTGGGCCTGCCCAGCTAAAGCCAGGCGCAATGCCTGCACTTGAGCCAGCGCGGCCGTGAGGTGTTGCTGCGCCTGCTGCTGCTGCGCGCGGGCCGTGCTGGTGGCCTGGCGAGCCTGTTCGTGGAGCTGTTGCGCCTGCTGCTGCTGCGCGCGGGCCTGCTCCAACTGGGCTTGGAGTTGGGCCAACTCTTGGTCGGACTCTTGCCCCCCCGTGGAATTGGCCTGCTGGGCTGCCTGCGCCTGCACTACCGCCTCCTGCAGGCGCGTCAACTCCTGCTCGCGTGATTCGATCCGGCTGCGCAGCGCCGCTAATTCCCCTGCCCAGCGCGTGCGGGCTTGTTGCGCCGCCGCCACCGCCCGGGCGTGCTCCTCACGGCCTCGACTGGCTGCCGTCAACGCCTGCTCACTCTGCTCCCGCTGTTCCACCGCCTCCTGCAGGTCACGCTCCTCGCGCGCCAACTGCTCCCGCAAGGACTGCTCGCGGGCCTGAGCCTGCTCCACCTCGGCGACTAACTGCTGCGGATCACCGGTTTGCTCCCCTGTCGCGGCGAGCAACTGCGTGCACGTGTGGTAGCGCTCCTGCGCCACCGCCACCGTGGTGTGGTAACGCTGCGTGATCGCATTTGCTTGGCTGGCGCGGTTGCCAAGCTGCTGCGCCTGCTCCTGCAGCGTGGCTAGCTGCTGGGTGGCGTGGAGCTCGCGCTCCCGCAGCACCGCAATCTCACGCTCGGTAGTCTCCCGATGGGAGCGGGCGTGCTGCTCGGCTGCCTCGCACGCGCGCAGTGACTCCTGCGCTTGGAGCAGGTCATCGGCCAGCAACCGCAAGCTGGCATCGCGCCAAGTAGCCTGCAACCCGGCGGCCTTGCGTGCGGCATCCGCCTGGCGACCCAGAGGGGTGAGCTGGCGACGGACCTCGGCAGTCAGATCGTGCAGACGCACCAGGTTGGCCTGCATGGATTCAAGTTTGCGCAAGGCTTTTTCCTTGCGTTTGCGGTGTTTGAGCACCCCCGCAGCTTCTTCGAGCAGCCCGCGACGATCCAGCGGGGTGCCGGCCAGCACCGTGTCCAGGCTGTTCTGCCCGACAATGACGTGCATTTCCCGCCCCACCCCAGCATCGGAGAGCAGCTCCACCACATCGAGCAACCGTGCGGGCGCGCCATTGATGGCGTATTCGGAGCCACCGCCGCGAAACATCGTGCGCGTCAGGGTGATCTCTTGGTGCGGCAAGCTGATGGCCTGGTCGCTATTGTCAATGCACAGGCTCACTTCCGCTCGCCCAAGGGCCTGCTTACCCGTGGTCCCTGCAAAGATCACATCACTCATGGACCCGCCCCGCAAGGTGCGTGCGCCCTGCTCCCCCAGCACCCAGGCAATTGCATCCACCACGTTGGACTTGCCCGAACCGTTAGGGCCCACGACGGCGGTGATCCCCGGCTCAAATCGCAGCGTGGTGGCTGAGGCAAAGGACTTAAAGCCCTTCAGCGTCAGGCTCTTGAGGTACACGTGCCGTCCTCTCGCGCGCGGAAATCCTTACGGGCAGCCAGTTTTACGTTCGCATTGCAGACTACCGGCCCCCACACATCAACAGGGGGAGGCTAGGCGTGAGCTCCGAGGAAGGTTGCCGGCGGCAGTGGATTAGCTCCTTGCACTAGATAGCGTTAAGGGAGGCCGCCACTGTGGCGGCCTCCCTTAACGGTGAGCTGGGGGTATGTCGCGATCGGCGCAAATGCTAGGCCATAGCAGGCTGTTTGCGCGCTTTGGCGCGGGCCCGGTCAGCGGAGACAGTGAGAACAACCACGTCATCCAAGGGAGTAAGGGCCGCGCGCATCGTCTCGTTTTCTGCGCGAAGCCCGAGAATCTCTGTCTCCAAGTCAACGATGCGCTGGTGAAGCTTACGCACTGTCATCGCCGTGTGCGGGTCCATGCGACCCACGCCCCCAAGGAGCGCTTTTGCCATAGTCAATCCTCCAACAAGCAACGCCCTGTGGCCTGGTCAAACCCGAGGAAACTCGGTGAGACACACGTGTGGGCAGACTGCTCTAGCGTCGCATCCTCGCGCACGTTTGGCAAGCAGATCAAGGAATTCCTAGTCGTTGTGAGCTATGGCTTGCCCGCCACCTTCGTGCTAGGAGCGCCGACGGCGACGTCCCACTCCGAATACCGAACGGGTGATCTCCCGGCCAATGACGGTGGCCGCTGAGCGGGTCAAAGCCTTGAAGGCGGACGATCCGAGCACCTTTTCGACTGCGGAGGGGCTTTGCGGGCTGGGTTCGGGGGCTGAGGGAACCTCCGGTGTGGGCGGAGCCTGCGGGGAAGGGGCGGGCGCGGGGGCCAACTTCGCCGCCAGTCGCTCATACGCACTGTCACGGTCTAGTACCTGTCCGTATTTTTCTAGTAAGGGGGAGGCGGCTACAGCCGCACCCACCACTTGCTCTCCTGCCGGCGCCATCAGTGACTGTGGGGCGCGCAGCCGGGTCCACGCCACCGGGGTGGGCACCCCCTTCTCGGACAGGACCGTGACGATAGCCTCCCCGGTACCCAGCGTGGTCAGAGTTTCCTCCAGGTCATAGGCGGAGTTCGGGTAGGTCGACACGGTCGCTTTCAACGCCTTGGCGTCCTCCGGAGTGAAAGCACGCAGGGCATGCTGCACGCGGGAACCGAGCTGGGCCAGCACCTCCCGGGGCACATCGGTGGGTTGTTGGGTGACAAAGAACACCCCCACTCCTTTGGAGCGAATCAAACGCACCGTCTGAGCCACTTGGTCGAGGAAGGCTTTGCTGGCGTCGGCAAACAGCAAGTGTGCCTCGTCAAAAAAGAAAACCAGCTTGGGCTTTTCTGGATCCCCCACCTCGGGCAGATCAGTGAACAGGTCAGCCAGCAGCCACATAAGGAAGGTGGAAAACAGCACCGGCTCCCCCTGCACCGCAGGCAATTCCAAGCAACTGATCACCCCCTTTCCCTCACTGGTGGTACGCAGCAGGTCGTGCGTATCAAACTCCGGCTCGCCGAAAAACGCCTCCGCTCCGGCATCGGCAAACGCGATGAGCTCCCGCAGAATCACCCCGGCCGTGGCGCTGCTCAACCCGCCCAGGTTTTTCAGGTCGTCCTTACCCTCCTCGGAGGTGAGAAATTGGATGACCGCGCGCAGGTCTTTCAGGTCTAATAGGGGCAAACCCGCAGAGTCGGCGTAGTGGAACACCAAGCCCAGGCTGGACTCTTGCGTGTCGTTCAGGCCCAACACCTTGGCCAGCAGGGTGGGGCCGAAGCTGGTGATGGTGGCCCGGATCGGCACCCCGGTGCCCTTGCCGCCCAGTGTCAGGAACTCCACCGGACAGGCAGTGGGGCTCCACGGCTGCCCGATCTCGCTGCAGCGCTGACTGATCTTGTCGTTAGCTTGGCCAGCAACGGCCAAACCGGATAGATCTCCTTTGACATCGGCCAGAAAAACCGGCACCCCGGCGGCGGATAGCTGCTCGGCCATCACCTGCAACGTTTTTGTTTTCCCGGTCCCGGTAGCACCGGCGACCAGGCCATGTCGGTTCATCGCCGCCAGCGGGATGCGCACGCCCGCCTGCGGATGCGCGGCACCGTCCACCACCAGGGCACCAAGCTCCAACGCCGGACCATCAGTGGTATACCCAGCCGTCACGGTGGAGATCAGGTCCTTCGGGTCAGCAGCAGGCATGGAGGGCTCCTTGGGTAGGTGTTGAGCAGGAGCCTAGTGGGTGGTTCTGACAGTGTCAGGCCAATGATCTGCCAAGAAGCCACCCGGCGGGCTCACCCCCTTTCTAGAGACGATCAACGACGGGTTAGCGCCTCCGTTGATCACCCGGCTTGCCCCTCAGAGGCTTGTGCTCGGATGAAGTGGGGACACCCTGCGTTGCACCCTCGGATCACCAGCCTCGAACCGGTTAATGTGGGTCTTCTGTGTGAAGGAGCCTGACGATGACTCTGTTCCCTACCTCCATAGGGTTGCCGTGGGCGGGTAGTGGCTTGGTGCACACCCTGGCCATCGGGGTGGGGATGACCGTGGCAGGGGTGTTGTTCGTCGTGGAGACCCGTCGACGGAAAGTGCACGACCAGCGGGTGTGGTTCCTGGTGGGGATGTGCCTGTTCGGCGGAACACTGGGGGCCCGCCTAGGGACGTGGGTGCGCCACCTCGATCTCAGCCGCAACGACCCACTGATGCAGCAGTGGCTCTACGGCAACCGAAGCATCATCGGAGGGTTGACCGGGGCCTGGCTGGCGGTCATCCTGGGCAAACGACTGGTGAGCTACCGCGTGAGCACCGGCAACCTGTTTGCTGCTCCCATCGCGGCAGGAATGGCGGTGGGCAGGGTGGGGTGTCTGCTGACCGAGCCTCCTGGCACTCCCACCGGCGGGCGGTGGGGCATTGTTCTGACCCACCGCCCAAGCCTCACGTCTAGGAGAGGTTGCAGGCGTGGGTTTGCATCCCTCTCAGGCCTACGAGATCGCCTTTCACCTGGTGGCGTTGGTGTTGTTGTGGCGCTGGCGCCGAGCCTTCACCGGCTCTGCGTTGCCAGGTCAGGTCAACCCAGGAAGCCAACTTTTTGTGTTCTACCTCACCGCATATGCGATCTTTCGCTTCCTGGTGGAGTTTGTCCGAGGCAACGAGATCGCCTGGATGGGCCTAACTCGGCCCCAACTGGTGCTAGCGATCAGCATTCCTTTGTTACTGTGGCGCAGTTGGCGTTTGCTACCAGGCACGCAGAACAGGAGGGGACATGAGCACCCCACCGCCTGAGGATCTACCGACTCCACCCCATGCGGAGCAGCGCTGGTACTACGGCAACGGTGAGCCAGCACCACCGTTGCAACCTCCCCCGATGGCCTATGAACCACCCCCGTCCGCTGCCCAGCCCAGCCCAGCCTGGGAGCATGGATCACTGTAGGGATAGGCATCAGCATCGCCCTGCCCGTGGTCTTCTTTGGGCTGACGCGCGTACTCTCCCTGCTCAGCCCCGACGGGGCAGTAGCGTTATACCCCTTTGTGATGCTGCTGCTGCCTGCCGCAGGAATCACTGCCATTGTTCTGGCGTGCCTGCCTAACCGGAAACTGCGCGGCATTGGCATCGGCATGCTCATCATGGCGGGAATAGGCCTGTTACTGATCGGAGGACTGTTCCTAGTCTGCGTGGCCATTCTCTCCCAAGCGCACGGTTGAGATGTCTCACCCGGCTACCCCTGCGTTAGGTCCGGGCCAACCGCTGCGCGGGGACCGCATCCACCGGTATGTCACTGCCTTTTGCCCCCAATGCCACGAGGAAAACCCGCCTGATTCCCCAGCGTCCCTGGACACAGTGGCGCGCCTAGCCGGTTATCTCGCCCAGCGTGACGACCAGATCTGGCTAGAGCGAGCCTGCCCTACCCACGGGATGATCAGCACCCTCTATGAGCAGGACCCACAAATCCTGCGCTACTTGGAACGCTGGAGCGCCCCCACAAAGCAGCACATCCCCGACCGGGTCGGCAACTGGCTGCCCCTGCCCGCTGCGTTTGCCCAGGGCCTACCCGCGCTGCACACGCAACACACCTGCATCCTGCTGCAAGACATCACCTCGGTGTGTAACTTGGCTTGCCCGACCTGCTTCACGTCTTCCAGCCCTAAGGCCAGTGGAGTGGCCAGCCTGGCCGATGTGCTGGCCAATGTGGACACCCGCCTGCAACGGGAGGGCAACCGGCTGGACGTGCTGATGCTCTCCGGCGGGGAGCCCACCCTGCATCCCCAACTGCCACAGCTGTTAGAGGAACTGGCCTGCCGCCCGATCGTGCGCATCCTGCTCAACACCAACGGCATCATGCTGGCCCGCGATGATGCCCTGCTGGAGCTCCTGCAGCGCCACCGCCACCGGGTGGAGGTTTACCTGCAGTATGACGGAGTCAGCGCCGCCTCCTCCGTGCACCACCGAGGAGGCGACCTGCGACGCCTCAAGGATGCAGCGCTGGCCCGCTTGACCCAGGCGCGGGTGTTCACCACCCTGACCATGACCGCTGCGTTGGGAGTGAACGACACCGAGATCGGCGCGGTGGTGCTGCAAGCGCTGGACAGCGATTACGTAGGAGGGGTATCAATCCAACCGCAGTTCGGCTCCGGACGCAGCGGCCCTATCGACCCGCGCCAACGCCTGACCCACACCGGGGTACTTGCCAGGCTGGAGGAGCAAACTGGGGGCAGGGTGAGTTGGCGTGATCTGACCGCTCTTCCCTGCTCCCACCCGCACTGCGCCAGCGTCGGCTACATGATCAAGGACGATGCGGGAGTGACTCGCTCAATGGTCAGCCTGATCGGCCCCGAGCGGCTGGCCGACTGGCTGGAAACCGAACCGGAGTTGCTGGCTAACCGCATGGCCGATACCGAATTACCCCGCCATCTGCGCACGGTGGTCAAGCAGTCCCTACTCGGGCTGCTCAGCGAGCAATCCTCGCTGAGCCATCCGCGCGTGGGTGAGCTGTGGCAGGGGGTGTGCACCAGTTGCGACCTGGGAGTGGGCACACTCGCCACCCTGGCCGCAGGGCACCTGCCGGGCCAAGCCGAGCGTCTGCGTCACCTGCTGGCCCAACGGGTCACCCGCATCAGCGTCAAGCCGTTCATGGATATCACCACCATGCTGGAGGAGCGGCTGATGCAATGCTGCGTCCACGTGGGAACCCTGGGGGCTGACGGGGCTCACCAATGCGCCCCTTTCTGCGCGGTGCAAGCTTGGCCGGCCCTGGGGGCGCAACGGCTGAGCCTGGCCAACCGTGAGCATCAAGAAACCCTTGCTACACCTACTGTTCTTCTAGGAGATGGCGATGAGCGCTAGCGACCTGCTACCCCCTACTCCAGCCCCGGAGGCCGAGCATGCCCCGTTCGATCCGTTACGGCTGTGCATTTTCTCCACCGTGGCCCTGTTGGGGTGGCTAGCTGGGCCGTTTGCGCTGCTGTTCTTCGCCGGGTTGGCCTTCCTCGGTTATTGGCGCGCGCGTCGTGCGGGGCTGACACGCAGCCGTTGCCTGCTACGCGATACGCGACTAGTGCTGGCCTATCTGGGGCTGCTTCAACTCCTTGCCCTGGCCGGCATCACCCACCTGCTGGGGATCTGGTAGGGGCACTAAGACATCGCGGCGCTGGCATCATGTTCATCCGCCTGCGCTGGACGTTCACGATTGGATAGGGTTTCTTTCATCATCGTCGCCTATGCAGGAGGCATCATGGCCCCTTCATCGCAGAGGAACCTGTGGGCATCTCTCCTAGTCAAGCTGCCTATTCTGGTTACCGCTTACGTGTGGGAAAGGCACCAGCGACGCACCCGGTCGTCCTCGCCAGCCGATCATGAATTACGGCAAAGAATGAGAATGACCCGTGGAGAACTGCGAAGCAGCACCCCTGGCAGCCTCTCCCAAGTTCGGCTGGCTTTCACGCTGGGTGAGGATCTGCTATCCCTATGGGTCGCTTGCGCTGACCCAGCATTTTTGCGCCAATCGGTGGCTGTTCGCGCCGAAGCACTCACCGCAGCTCTGCCTGCCCGCCCCGAACTGGTGGAATCCTTGGGGAAAGTCATGCAAACCCAACACCTGCTGTGTGACATCACCGGCCTGCGCTCCGATTGGGACTATGCGGTGCGGTTGGGCTGGACTGTGGTGGTCACCGCTGGACCAGACCACCCGCAGAGCACCACCTATCGCGCCGCCCTGCAGCACGCCCTGGCCGTCCGTTACGGATTGAAAGCCTCGCCTGAGGCGATCGGGCAGGCCATCGAGGCTGCCTGCCGTGACTTTGGCACCCGCCCCACCAGCGACTACCAGGACAGGTATTTCTGGCCTGGCGTAGCAGCGCAACTGACGGACCAGGTGAAGTGGAGGCTTTCACCCCAAGCCCGTCGCATGGGCTTGCTGCGAGAAGTCATCACTCTTACTGCCGCAGCGCAAGCCACCGACGCGCAGATCCGTGGCGGCGCACGTGATGCCTACGCATCAGCGCGAGCGGGTCAAACAACACTCCGACCTTGAGGCTTTAGAGGCCATCCTGCTGACGAGCGGTTTGGCACAGTGGGCAACTTACGCTGCCCCGGGCTGCAACCACGGTGCGTACCAACGTGGTGCCACAGCACAGGCAGGGCAAACCAGCGCGACCGTACACCTGCAGATGCTCGCTGTTGCGCCCGGAATCTCCATTGACGTTGACATACAAGGCGTCGAAGGAGGTGCCTCCCCGGGCCAGGGATTCAGCCATGACCTGGGTGGCGGCGGTGACCAACTCGACCAAACGCTGCAACCCCAGGGTGTGGGCCGGGTGGGTGGGGGCCAGTCGGCAGCGCCAGAGGGCCTCATCGGCGTAAATGTTTCCCACCCCAGCTAGAAAAGTCTGATCCAGCAACGCGGTTTTGATCGCCCGCGTGGTGCGGGCCAGCAAGGCCGCAGCCACGCGGGGATCGAAGCCGGGCGCAAACGGGTCGGGGCCCAGACGAGCCAGTCGAGAAGGCAGCAACGGTGGGTAGCCAATGCCTGGGGCTGCCACCAGCGTGTCGGTGTAGAGGGCGCCAAACGTGCGTTGGTCGAGAAAGTGCAACTGCTGAGCCGAGCCGTCCAGGTGCAGCACGGCGCGCAGGTGGGCGCCGTGCGGGTGGTCGGGGTTGACCAACCGGAACTGACCGCTCATGCCCAAGTGCGCCACCAAGGCCAGAGGCTCCCCCGGCGTAGGAGGAGACAAGACGAACCAGAGAAATTTGCCGTGCCGAGCCACCTGCTCAACGCGTCGACCCGCGACCTGGCGCTCCAACAGAGCCAAACCCTCGGGCTGATGGCGCCACACGCGCGGATGGAGCGCCTCCAGTCGGGTCAGCACACGCCCAGCGGTGAGCTCGTGCAGGCCGCGGCGCACAGTCTCCACCTCAGGTAGCTCAGGCATTGCAGGCACCACGCAGGCATACCGGTCGTGCGGGGTCAAGCCTGCAGGGCCCGGCGCACAAGCAGATCACCGGGTGCCCCTGAAACAAAGCTGCCATACGCTGTCCCGCTTAGTGCGTCGGTGATATCTGCGGGTAGCGCTCGCGTAGTTGCGCCCAGGCGGTCGCGGCTGCTTGTTGCTCGGCCTGCTTTTTGCTGCGGCCAGTGCCGTCACCATACAGATGCTCCCCCACCCGCACCTGGGCCTGGAACACCTTCTCGTGATCGGGACCACTTTCGGTGATCACATACTCGGGCACCCCCACCCCCAGGGTCGCCGTCAACTCTTGCAAGCTGGTTTTCCAATCCAAACCCGCCCCCAGGGTGCTGGCTTGGGCAATGAGCGGGTCGAACAGGCGGTGGATCAGCACGGCGGTTTGCTCAATTCCTACGCTGAGATACACCGCGCCTAGCAGCGCCTCGGTGGTATCAGCCAAGATCGAATCTTTATCCTGCCCCCCCGTGGTGTGCTCCCCCCGGCCCAGCTGGATATGGGGCCCCAGGTTCAACCCCCGCGCTACCTGGGCTAACGCCCGCATATTGACCACCGCAGAGCGCAACTTGGCCAAAACACCCTCGGAGAGGTCGGGGAACTGCCGGTAGAGCGCGTCGGTGACCACTAAACCCAACACGGAGTCACCGAGGAACTCCAAGCGCTCATTGGTGGGGAGGTTGCCGTTTTCGTAGGCGTGGGAGCGATGGACCAGTGCCAGATTGATCAAGGTGGGCTCAACCTGGACTCCCAGCAGAGCCACCAACTCGGCTGGATCAGCAGGAGCAGTCGGGGCTGGGGCGACCACTAAACGTCAACGACCTGCTTGCCATGGTGGGTCCCGCAGTTTTCGCACACCGTGTGAGGCAGCTTGAGCTCCCGGCAGTGGCTACACGGGGCCAGCGTCGGCAGCTCCGCTTTCCACTGGGCGCGACGGGAGCGGGTGTTGCTGCGCGACATTTTGCGCTTGGGAACGGCCACGACGATCTCCTCCGGGGATTAGGACACACCTGGTGCAGAAGTCTACGCGAGGCGGTGAAACTCCCCTGACTCCCTGCTGGCTGGAGGGTTAGGGCGTTGGCGGCAGCTCCAACCCAGCCAGGGCGGCCCAACGGGGGTCGGCAGTCTCGTGCCGGTGGTCGGGCTCCTGCGCCAGCGGTTGGCCACACTGGCTGCACAGGCCGGGGCAGTCTGGCCGACACAGCGGCTGGGCGGGCAAGGCCAGCACCACCGCGTCGCGCACCATCGGCAGCAGGTCCACGGTCTCGTCGCGAACGACTAAGGGCTGCTCGACCTCCCCCTGCTCCACGACGGCTGCACGCTGCTGGCGGCGAGCTGAGCGGGTGTCGTCGTAGGTGAACAGCTCCTGAACGTCTAGCTGCAGGGGCACAGACACCGGGTCCAGGCAGCGGATGCACTGCCCGTGCGCCAATCCCCTGACCTGACCAGTGACCAAGACCCCCTCTCCCACGGCCTCCAGGCTGGCCCGCACGGCCAGGGGGTCCTGCGGCCCCAGGCCAGACACCTCGTCACCCCAGGGCTGGTCGGGGGCGGCCTCGAGCTGGAGCAGGGCCCGGCTGCCGGGCTGGCGACCCAGGCGATGCACCTGCACCCGCCAGGGGTAGTGGGGGTCGATGGTGACCTCATCCATAGGATTCTCCTTATATGACAAGAGTTTCTAGCGTAGGCCCTCGGCCAGACCCTCCGCAGGGTGGAAGGCTGCTGGGGCAGTGCGACGTTGAGGGGCACGTTCACGCAATGCCTCCTGCACGGGTACTGGTACTAAGCCGGTGATGTCCCCTCCCAGAGCCGCCACCTCCTTGACCATGCTGGAGGACAGAAACGAGCACTCCGGAGCGGTGGTGACGAACAGGGTCTCCAGACCGGAGAGACGGTTGTTCAGTTGGGCCATCTGCAGCTCATACTCGAAGTCGCTGACCGCGCGCAAACCCTTCACCGCCACGGCAATCTCTCGTTGACGGCAGAAGTCGACCAGCAGGCCGCTGAAGGACTCCACCAGCACATTGCCGAACTGATGGGTGCATTGGGCCAGCAGATCCATCCGCTCCTCGGTGGAGAACAAGCCCTGCTTGGCGGTGTTCACTAACACCGCGACCAGCACCTCGTCGTAGAGATGGCTGGCGCGAGCAATGACATCAAGATGACCATTGGTCACCGGGTCAAACGACCCCGGGCAGACACAGCGACGCATCGTCGGTTCCTCACACGTGAAGAGGGAGCAGGACTCCTTCTCCAAACTACCGGCTCCCTCGCGTTGGGGGTTGTCGCAGTGACCCGGGTGAAACGCCGTATTTCACCCGGGTCACTGCGACAACCCCCTAGCGTGACCTACGGTTCCTGAGGTCCTTGCAGCGGCGGAAGCGGCGAGGAGGGGGTGGGGAGGTCGCGGGAGGCGAACCAGAGGGTGGCCTCACCGTAGGTTTTACTGGCCTGAGCTGCTACTCCTTGCGGCCAGACCCAGGGCTGGTCACGGCTGGAACGCTCCACCACCACCCACGCATCGGGGGCCAGCCATCCGTGCTGCACCAGGGTGGCTACCTGTCCGTGGAGGGTGTGCATCGCCAACGCATAAGGAGGGTCGAGCAGAACCACGTCGGCAATCGTTGCTGGGCCTGCCAAGAACTCTGCCACCGACGTGGAGTGCACCTGCGCGCCGGGCAGACCCACCGCCTCCACGTTGGCCTGGATCGCCCGCAGGGCGCGCGGGGAGGACTCCACCAGCACCGCCTGCGCGGCGCCGCGACTCAGGGCCTCCAACCCCAGCGCCCCGGAGCCGGCGTACAAGTCGAGCACCCGCCGGCCCTGCCAACCCGCAGCTCCCAGTCGGGAGCAGAGGGTGTTGAACAGGCCCTCCCGCGCCCGATCGGAGGTGGGCCGGGTGCCCTGCCCTGCCGGAACCACCAACCGACGCCCCCGCGCCTGGCCACCAACGATGCGCGTCATCGACTCACCCCTTGGCCAGGTAGTCGGCGTGGTGGTCGGATTGGGCGGCGGCCACGGCAGCGGCCAGAGCAGGGTGGGTCGACAGGGTGGGGTCGGCGGTGACCACCTGGTGGGCCTCCTGCTTGGCGCGGGCGATCAGCTTCTCGTCACGCAGCACCGAGAGCATCCGCAGGCTGCTGCGTCGACCCGACTGGGAGGCTCCCAGCACGTCACCTTCGCGGCGGGCCTGGAGGTCGAGGTTGGCCAACTCGAACCCGTCGGTGGTGGCCGCCACCGCCTCCAAGCGCTGCCGGGTCGGGGACCCCTGCTCAGCGGTGGTCACCAGCAGGCACAGGCCCGGCAACCCTCCCCGGCCCACCCGGCCACGCAGTTGATGCAACTGGGAAATGCCAAACCGCTGGGCGTCCATGATGACCATGACGGTGGCTTGCGCAACGTCGACCCCCACCTCAATCACGGTCGTGGAAACCAGCACGTCAATAAGCCCCGCAGCAAAATCACGCATCCGCTGGTCCTTCTCCGTCGCGGGCATTCGACCGTGGAGGAACTGCACCCGCAGGTCGGACAGCGGCCCGGAGCGCAGCTGCTCAATCAGGTCGAGCACTCCCGTCAGGCCTGCTTCGTCGCAGCCGCCCTGGCCCTCGGGATCGGAATCGAGGTCGAGGGGGCCCTCGACCGGGGGGGCATCCTCCTCCCCCTCCTGCGCCCCGATACGCGGGCAAACCACATACACGCGATGGCCGGCGGCGACCTCCTCACGCACCCGCTGCCACAGGCGGTCCATCCACGCCTGAGCCTGCACCGGCACCACCGTGGTTTGGATGGCCTGGCGCCCCGCCGGCAGTTGCGTCAAGGTGGAGACATCCAAGTCGCCGAACACTGTCATCGCCACGGTGCGCGGGATCGGAGTGGCGGTCATCACCAGCACATGCGGGGGGCGGGCGGCCTTGGCCCGCAGCGCATCGCGTTGCTGCACCCCGAAACGATGCTGCTCATCGACCACCACCAAGCCCAGGTCGGCGAAATCCACCGGGTCCTGCAACAGGGCGTGGGTGCCGATCACCAGGCCAGCCTGCCCGTTGGCCGCCGCCAGGAGAGCCTGGCGGCGCTGCCCGGTGGTGGCCGAGCCGGTCAGCAGCACCACACCGGTGGAGCACTCCGCAGCGCCCAGTTGCCCAGCTTGCGCCAACGGGCCCAGCAGGGCGGTGATGCTGCGGTAGTGCTGGTAGGCCAACACCTCAGTCGGAGCCAGCAGCGCTGCCTGGCCACCGGCATCCACCACAGTCAGCATCGCCCGCAACGCCACCACCGTCTTGCCCGAGCCCACATCTCCCTGCAGCAGGCGGTGCATCGGCCAGTTCTGGGCCAGGTCGGAGGCGATCTGCTCCCCCACCTCGCGCTGACCGGGAGTCAGGGCGAAGGGCAGGCGGGCGTCGAAAGCCTCCAGCAAGCCGGGGGTGTGGGGCTGTTGCGCCCGTCGTGGAGTGGCCACCTGCGCCCGCAACGCCGCCCGCCGCTGCTCCAACACCGTCTGCAGGACGAACGCCTCCTGCCAGCGCAGCCGCGCCCTCCCGGCCTGCCAGTCAGCCTCCTGCGCGGGATGGTGCAGGGCGCGCAGGGCATCGGCCAGGCCCAGCAGCCCATGGCGTTGCCGCACCCGAGCCGGCAGGGGATCCTCAGCCTCCAGCTCACCCAGAAGCGGCAGTAGGGTGCGCATCACCGTGCGTAGCTGCCACGACTGGACCCCCGCAGTTGCAGGGTAGAGAGGGATCGGACCCGAGCCGAACGCCTCCAACACCTCCTGCCGCCCGCCACTATCGTCCGAGGAGTCGGCGTCAGGCTCGGGGTCTGCTTGGTCGAACAACACATACTCCGGGTGGGCCAGTTGCAGCCGGTTGCGGAAACTGGTCACTTTGCCCGCAAACAGCCCGCACACCCCCGGTTGGAGCTGTTTTTCTCTCCACTTCTGGTTGAAAAACGTCACCTTCAGGGTGTGGGTGGCCTCACCGGGCTGCCCATCCCCGAGCACCACCTCGGTCAGGCTGCCCCGCCGATGGGCCATCGGCTTAGTGCTCACCGAGAGCACCTGCGCCTGCACGGTGACATGCTCATCCAATCGCAGTTGTGCCAGATCGGTCAGCTCCCCCCGCTGGGCGTAACGGCGCGGCAGGTGCCCCAGCATCTCCCCTACCGTGTGGTAGCCAAACGCCTCGGTCAGCTTGTGTGCCGTTTTCGTCCCCAACACCTCCGTCAACGGCTGTGTCAGCACCGACGGTGCCACGACCTCCCCAGCGACCATGTCGGGCAGACTACCGTCAGGCAGCCTCTACCGGCGCCCACTGTGCCAGCGCTGGTAGCCATTGCAGACTGCGGATCCCTAACTGGTTGACGGTAGTGGGGTTTGAGCGCGCAAAAGCGTCGCTCAAACCCCACTACCGTCAACCAGTTCATCTGGCCTTCGAGCCGATGCGCAGGGCACTAGCTGAGGGCGTTTCCACCTGCGGGCTAAGCTGGGAGATGAGATTTGTGTGCTTACCCCTGACTGCTTAACCCTGTTGATCGCCATGATCAACCTGAGACCCTGGGAGCTCCCATGCCCTCCTCGTGCGACATCTGCGGCAAGAAGCCCAGCTTTGGGATGAGCGTGTCTCACTCTCACAAGCGCACCAGCAGGCGTTGGAACCCCAACATTCAGACCGTTCGGGTGCTGATCTCCGGCAACCGCCGCAAGAAAAACGTGTGCACCTCGTGCATGAAGGCCGGCAAACTGGTCGCCGACGCCTAAGAGATTGGTGCGTTGCCCTCTGGTCGTCCTCACCCTCGCTCTGTTGCTCGGTGCGTGCACTAGAACCAGTTCCGTAGCGATCACGGTACCCACCCCTCCCCCGGAGATTGCCCAGGCCTGCCACCAGGCGGCACTGGAGTTGCCGGCCACCCTGGAGGGTCAAGCGCGCCGGGAAGCCGAGCAGGCCTCCCCGTTGACCGCCGCGTGGGGAGACCCACCGATCGCATGGCGCTGCGGAGTGCAGATCCCAGCGCAGTACTCCCCCACAGCCCAGTTGAGCGTCATCAACGGCGTCTCCTGGCTGCCGGTGCGTGACGAAGCAACGCGGGCGTGGGTGTTCACCACCATCGGTCGGGTCGCCAACGTGGAGGTACACGTGCCCGACGCCTACTCCCCCGCCTCCAATGTGCTAGTCGACGTGAGCACAGTGGTGAGCGCTATAGCGATTCGCCCGTAGAGGTCTGCTGCTGCCAGCACTGGGCCAGTTGCTCCAACCAGTCCTTGATCAGGCCTGGCGGATGATAGCCACACCCCGCCTCCTGCAGGTAGCGCTGCAAGGCCTGCTCTGGAGGATCGGCCCGCAACAGGGACATCAGCTGCTTCCTGGCGGCTGCTACCACCACCGGGGGCTCGTTGCGGACGAAGTCCACAGCCGCCTCGACAGCAGTGGCGTACTCCACATCCCAGTCCTGATGCAGATAGCCGGACAGGAACGCACGCAAGGCAGACCGCGTCATGCTTACTCAGGGTAGGCGGTAAGAATCCGGTAGCCCGTCGCCTGGTTGACGCTGGGCCGCAGAACGACCCGTACCGTGAATGCCGGGCGGGGGGCGGGGTCTGCGCGACGCACGCTCAAGCCGACAGCGTGGGGCATCCGATGGGTGAAAGCCGACCCAGCCTTGCCCCCTCCGGAGTGCAGCCACGCGTTGATCTGCGCCTGGTTGGCTTGCACCGTGGCCGTGATGGCCTGCTCTGCCACCGCCCGGTCGGTGAAGGTGGAGGCTGCTGTCAGAGTGGGCTCGCGTTGCAAGCGGGCAGCTAACTCCTGCGCAGATTTGCCCACATGACGGGCCAAGGTGTGGCCACCGAGCTTCTCGTGCACCTCCAACCGGACCCCGAGCCCCTCGACGGGGCCAGTCGAGGGCGAAGCGTTGCTAACCGACGAGGAGGAAGCCGTGGGGCGTGAGGGATCCGGGGCACTCGGGAGGGCGCGAAACACCCACCCCACCAGCGCACCCACGGTAAGAATGGCCACGAGGGCGACCGCCCACCACCGCCACGACCGCCGAAGCAGGCCGCCCCGAGGTTGCGGGCTCACCGCAGCAAAGCATTGGGGCGGGCCAGAGCCAAGGCGATCAGGCGCTCCACCAAGGTGGCGTAACCCAATCCGCTGGCCTGCCACATTTTGGGGAAGCCGGAGGCCGAGGTGAGGCCAGGCATGGTGTTGACCTCGTTGAGCAGGATCTCCCCGGAGTCGGTGACGAAGAAGTCCACCCGCGCCAGACCCTCGCAGTCCAACGCCTCGAAAGCCCGACGGGCCACCTCGCGCACCTGATCGGAGAGCGCCTCAGGCATTCGGGCCGGAATGTCGTAGCTGCCATCCCCGAGGTATTTGGACTCAAAGTCGAACCACTCGTGGCCTTCGCCGACATTGACCTCGACACACACGCTGACATCGGCCGGGCCACCATCGAGTCGGTCAAGCACACCGCACTCAATTTCACGCCCCACGATGCCGGTCTCGACGATGACACGCGGGTCGTGACGGGAGGCCTCATCAATAGCGCCAGCCAGATCCTGCCAGGCTTTCACCTTGGTGATGCCCACACTGGAGCCAGCACGGGCTGGTTTAACGAACACCGGCAAAGTCTGACTGGCCTGCACCCGCGCCAGGCAGTGGTCACGCTGTGTGCGCCACTGACGACCAGTGATCATCTCATAGGGCCCGACGGGTAGACCCGCTGCCCGAAACACCGCCTTCATGTGCCCCTTGTCCATCCCTGCCGCTGAGGCAAAAATCCCTGCCCCCACATAGGGAACTCCTGCCATCTCCAGCAACCCTTGGATGGTCCCATCCTCCCCATAGGCCCCGTGCAGCAGGGGAAAGACCACGTCCACCGTCCCCAACTCCTGGGGGATGCGACCAGGGGAGCTCACTGTCAGTGATCCACGTGTGGGGTCGGGAGCCAGCACCACCGCCCCGGCAGCGTCGCTTCGCGCCTGCACCTGCGGCAGATGCTCCCCGTCGGACAGGGCCATCTGCTCCGGGTCGTTGCCGGCCAACACCCACTGCCCCTGTGGGGTGATACCCACCGGGATGACCTCGTAACGCTCGGGGTCCAGCGCCCTCATGACACTGCCCGCCGAGGCGCACGAGACGGGATGCTCGCTGCTGCGCCCCCCAAACACCAGAGCAACCCGAATCTTGCCGGAGTTGGGTTGGGCAGAAACGGGGTCAGCGGAGGCAGGCATAGTCACATTGGGCACCTTAGCTGGTTTCGTAGCTGCTCAGCGACCTATCAGCCGGCGACCGCCCATTTGGAGGGTGTGGGCCGCAGGGAAACCACCTGCCGGCAGCTGGCGATCTTCGAACAAAGCGGTTGCACCGACTAGAGTCGCCAGAAGCTGGCTCTGCCGGTCATCTGTTGCCCAAACCCCCTTCGAGAGGACAGCCATGAGCCTGATCAATACCGAAATCCAGCCCTTTATCGCGATGGCCTTTCACCAGGGTGAGTTCGTCGAGGTGAGCGAGAAGGACCTGCACGGGCAGTGGTCGGTGATGATGTTCTACCCAGCTGACTTCACCTTTGTCTGCCCCACGGAGCTGGGTGACATGGCCGAGCACTACGCCACATTGCAAGAACTGGGCGTGGAGGTCTATGCGGTCTCCACCGATAGCCACTTCGTGCACAAAGCGTGGCACTCCAGCTCCGAGACCATTGGCAAGATCAACTATTTCATGGTGGGGGACTCGAACTGGACGCTGGCGACCAACTTCGAGGTGCTGCGTCCTGGACAGGGCATGGCCGATCGGGGCACCTTCCTGATCGACCCCGATGGGATCATCCAGTACTGCGAGATCACTCCCGAGGGCGTGGGGCGCAGCGCCAGCGAACTGCTGCGCAAGATTAAGGCCGCCCAGTACGTGCGTAACCACCCCGGAGAGGTGTGCCCGGCTAAGTGGGAAGAGGGCGAGAGCACCCTGGCTCCCTCGCTGGATCTGGTCGGCAAAATCTAACCCTCCAACGCAGCGCCACCCAAGGGAGTTGCCATGCTTGACGCCACCCTGACTACCCAACTGCGGGAATATGTCCGAAAGATCGTCCAACCGGTCGAGTTGGTCGCCAGCCTTGACCAAGGGGAGAAGTCGCAGCACGTTCTGCAACTGCTCACCGAGGTGGCGCAACTGTCGGAGCTGATCAGCCTGCGTACCGATGGCACTGCTGCGCGCCGACCCAGCTTCAGCATTGTGCGTGCGGCCCAGGCCGACTCGGCACCGGCGGGCATCACCTTCGCAGGGTTGCCGTTGGGGCATGAGTTCAGCTCCCTAGTGTTGGCGTTGTTGCAGGTCGGCGGGCATCCGGTGAAGGTGGCGCAGGCCACCCAGGAGCAAATCCGCGCCCTGCCCGGCTCCTACGACGTGGAGATCTACTTCTCCACCAGTTGCTTGAACTGCCCGGATGTGGTGCAGGCCTTCAACAGCGCCAGCGTGCTCAACCCGGCGATCCGTGTCACCAGCATCGACGGCTCGGTCTTTCCCGAGGAGGTCGCAGCACGCCAGGTGATGGCTGTGCCCACGGTGTATGTCAACGGGCAGCTGTTTGGCCAGGGGCGTATGAGCGCTGACGAGATCCTGGCCAAGCTCGACACCGGCTCGGCACAGCGCGCCCTGGAGCACCTGGCCGACGAGCAGCCCTATGACGTGCTCGTCGTAGGTGGGGGCCCAGCGGGGGCAGCTGCAGCGATTTACGCCGCCCGTAAGGGCCTACGCACCGCGATCGTGGCGCAACGTTTCGGAGGCCAGGTGCTTGACACGGTGAGCATCGAGAACATCATCTCCGTGCCGCACACCGAGGGCAGCCAGTACGCCTCCGCGCTGGAACACCACGTCAGCTCCTATGACGTGCCGGTGCATAAGAACGTGCGTGCAACGGCTCTGATTCCCGGTGAAGACCAGCTCAAAGGCCTCTGGCAGGTGTGTTTGGCTGTGGGGCAGGCCGGAAGCGATGCTCCCAACCCGGCCCGAAGCCAGGGTGAGGCTGAAGCAGCTGCACCGCAGGACAGCCCCCAGGCCAGCCTGTACGGGCGCACCGTGATCCTGGCGCCTGGGGCTCGCTGGCGCACCATGGGGGTGCCCGGCGAGGACACCTACCGCAATAAGGGGGTCACGTTCTGCCCCCATTGCGACGGGCCGCTGTTCAAGGGCAAGCGGGTCGCCGTCATTGGAGGTGGCAACTCCGGCGTGGAGGCTGCCATTGATCTGGCTGGGGTGGTCGGTCACGTCACCGTGGTGGAGTTTCTCGACCAATTGCGCGCCGATGCTGTGTTGCAAACCAAGCTGAACAGCCTGCCCAATACCGAGGTGATCCTGGGCGCCCAAACCACCGCTGTGGTGGGCGATGATGCTGCAGTCAGCGGGCTGGACTACCTCGACCGCGCCACCGGGCAGGCTCACCACCTGAACGTGCAGGGCATCTTTGTGCAGATTGGCCTGGTCCCCAACACCGATTGGCTCGCCGGCGCCGTGGAACTCAACCCTCGGGGGGAGATCGTCATCGACGCTCTGGGTGCGACCTCACAGCCAGGGGTGTTTGCTGCCGGAGATGCCACCACCGCTGCCTATAAACAAATCGTCATTGCCACCGGCGCTGGAGCGACCGCCAGCCTGGCCGCCTTCGATTATCTCATTAGGCAGTAGGGGCAATAGCCTGGTTAGGCAGGCTGAGGGCGCTTAGGGAAAAGCAGAAGGATCCACGCAGTTCTGCCCCGCACCCCACCATCAACGGTAGGTTCCTCAACGGGACTTTTGGGGATTCCGGCCAGTTGCACGAGTAGTTACAAGATAATTTTGTCTTGCTGCACTTGCTGCACTTGCATTGACGAGGTCGACCCGCGCGACATCGCGAGCATGGCGTGGAACTTGGCTTGCATCTGCAGTAATGACTAATTGCCCAGGGACGAAACGGTTGCCACCTGGCTTATAGGTGAAACCAAACCCCGAAATGCTCTTTTTCCCCTCAGGCCCCCACAAGGGTTCATACTTCACTGTTCCTGGAAAGGTGACGGGTTGACCCGTGAGATGAGCCCACATCAACCGTAGAGCGAGGAGATCTCCCAATACTCCAGGCACGAAGCTGAATTTTCCATCAGCAGATGGAGTATTGCGGGCACTGTCGAAAAGTTCGTTCATGGCTCCGATGAGTGCACTCACTCTACTAAAACCAGGAGGCCGGTGATAAAAAGGGGCGAGTGGAACTTCAGCAACTACAATCATGGATTGCGGACGATTATTGACCATGAGCAGTCTTCCTTTTGCTGCAGTAAAAGACAATCACGAGTTGACTAGCTATGAGCCCTGCCCCTCGGGGATCACCATTCATTGACGGACCTTCTTGACGATCGAGCACTATCGTAGTAGGGAAACCTCCACCAGAGGCCGTTTTCATGAAAGTCCTCTAGCCACTCGCCCAGGGATGCAAGTCAACCCTGGAGTTACCGAAAAGGTTTGCTAGCTCACGCGTTTTCGTGCTGCACAGTGTCCATAGCCGACAGCAACTCAGTCATCATGGTCTTGGGGGCCACCCCGTGATGAACCACGTTGACCACCTTTTCAGTAATCGGCACAGCAACCGCGTGGCGACGAGCCAGATCAAGCACCGATTGGCAGGTCTTGACTCCCTCGGCAATCTGAGAGGTCCGTTTCATGATCTGCGCCAGGGTATAGCCCCGGCCCAGCGCGACCCCTAAACTGCGGTTACGGGAGAGTTCCGAAGAGCAGGTAGCCACCAAATCCCCCATGCCCGCCAAGCCAGAGAAAGTCCGGGGGTCGGCACCCAGCACCCGACCCAGCCGCGACATCTCCGCCAGACCACGAGTAATGATGCTGGCCTGGGTGTTGTCACCCCAGCCCATACCCTCGGTCATTCCCACGGCCAAAGCGATGACGTTTTTCACCGCCCCACCTAACTCCACGCCGGTCACATCATGGGTGTAGTAGGTGCGAAAGTAGGGGGTGTGGGTGAGTTTGCTCAGGTGCTCGGCAACCTCCCGATCTGGGCAGGCAATCACCGAGGCAGAGGGTTGACGCACCGCAATTTCGCGGGCCAAGTTCGGGCCGGACAGCGCCGCGATCCGTTGCGCATCCGCTCCTGTCACCGCTGCTATGACCTGGCTCATCCGCTGGCAGGTGCCTAGCTCGATGCCCTTCATCAGACTGACCAGGATGGCCGTGGGAGGGATCAAATGCGCCCACTGGGTAAGGTTTTCCCGCAGCGTTTGGGAGGGCACCGCCAGCACCACCACATCAGCCCCGTCAAGTACCTTTGCCACATCGGTGGAGGCTTTGATGCGCTCAGGCAGCACAATGTCAGGCAGATAGCGGTGGTTGACACGGCGGCGATTGATGTCGTCGCGCCGATCCGGCGAGCGCGCCCACAGCAGCGACGAGGCTCCCGCGTCAGCCAGGATGATGGAAAACGCCGTCCCCCATGAACCGGCACCCAAGACGGCCACGTGACAGCGATGCGCCTCGTCCAGTTCACCGGGCACCGGCACTGGCCCTGCCTGCGGCAGCGCGTGGCGAGCGGTGTCAAACAGGGGGGCGTCGGAGGCGTCATCTGCAGGGGCGGAGCTCATGCGGTCTCGCCTGCCCGCTGACCCGTGGCCGGGTCGTAGAGGCCCGAGGGAGGCTCCTGCCCGCGTAACACCCCCACCATCTGCGTCAACGTGAGCATGAAGCGAGCGGTGGCCTCCCGCAACACAGTGGCCGTCAAGGGCTGCCCCTGCAAGTCGGACAGGTCGATGGGCGGGCCAGCCTGGGCAGTGAACGGGATTCTCCCCCGCAGCCGAGGCAATGATGCTCCAGCAGGCAACACTTGCTGCAAGCCCCACTGCGCCACGGGAATCACCGGAGCTCCCGTGGCTAAGGCAATACGAGCCGCACCAGTTTTACCCACCATCGGCCATCCATCCGGATCCTTGGTCGTGGTGCCTTCGGGGTAGATCACCACACATTCACCACGGTGGACCGCCTGCACCGCCGCCTCGTAAGCCTTACTGGCATCACGAGACTGCCGATACACGGGGATTTGCGCGGCGCTGCTGAGAGCCCAACCGATGATCGGCGCTTTGAACAAGCTGGCCTTGGCCAGAAACCGGGGGCTGCGCTTGGCGTCCCACACAAAGTGAGCCATCAACGGCGGGTCGATCTCACTGTTGTGGTTGGCCACGATGATGACCCCCCCGGTCGCAGGGATGTGCTGCTGACCTTGCCAGCGGCGGTGGGTGATCACCATGAGCACCGGGCGCATCAGCCCTGCAACCAGTCGGGTTTTGCGATCAGCCTGCCGGCGTCGCGCCTGAAGCGGAACGGGTGCTTGCACCGATGTGTGCTCACTCATGTAACAATCCCCCTGCCTGCGCACAACCCCAAACTGGCGACACACCAGCCTGCCGACGCTGGGGTGAAACTGCTGTGTAACCTACCCAAACAGCACCGTTTTTCGCAGTGGATCACCACAAGTGAGCCCCCACCACCTCTCCAGGAAGGCACCAATGAGCGCCGAACCTTCCCCTACCAGCTTGCAAGCCACCGTGGAGCAGTACGACCCGCACACAGGCTGTGGCACCGCAGTGACCGACGCGGGGGTGCGTTGGAAGTACCCCGGAGTAGCACTAGCCCCCTCAATTCGCCAGCTGCGCGGTGGGCAGCGGGTGGTACTGCATCTGGCCCCAGATATGACCAAGCCCTCCCCCAACCAGCCCACGGTCATCAGCGTCACCCTGCTGAGCGTGGGGGCGAGGGAGGGCTAAGCCGACTTTTGAACGCCCTAAGCCTTAGTTGCCTTGGCGTTGGACTTCTTAGCCTTGTGAGCTTTGCTCTCAGCCACCACTTCTTTGAAGTTCTGGCCGGGCTTAAAGCGTGGCACCGTGGTGGCTTCCACGCGCACCACGTCACCAGTACGAGGGTTGCGAGCGTCGCGGGCAGCGCGCTGCGCAGGCTCGAAGGTTCCGAAGCCGCTGATGGACACCTTGTCACCAGCCGACACCGCCTGCATGATCAGGTTGATGACTTCGTCGACGGCTGTGGCAGCCTCACGACGGTTACATTCCATCCGGTCAGCAAGCTCGTCGATGAGCTGAGCCTTGTTCACGTTTCCTCCTACGGACAAACAATCGATGGCAATCACCGCAGTTTCAGCACGGGTGTAGCCCCGCAACTGATTCCGCACACGTGACGCTAGGGGCGAGCAAGCCTGACGACAACGACCACGGCCAAAAAACGCCGGTGTGTCGCGGATTTTTCTCCTTTTGCGGTTCGGGAGGTCTGGGTGACTACCCTGCGTGGCCTGAAGGCCCCCGCTGCCTCCGGCGCTGGTTAGCCACAGCCCGCAGCAGCCACGTCGCATGGGCCACCGTGCCGGTGACGACATACTCCACAGCCGTGTCGTAGAACAACACTGACTCCACCACATCCTCGGCAGTTCCGCAGGTGAGCAGAACCAGCTCATCCCCCTCGTGAACAGCCGTGTCAGGAGAAGGCAGATACGACGGTGGTTGATCCCGGCGCTGGAGCACCACCGCCAGGGCGCTGACCTGCTGGTCACGCTGGTCGGGGTGACGCAGGAGGTCCTGGACGGTGAAGGGGCGACCCGCGCGCAACCAACGCACCACAGCGGGAGCCTGCCGCAGGGTGAGACGCACCCGGGTAGTGGCCGGGGAGTTCTGCCCGCAGGTGGCCACGATCGCATCGAGCACAGGCTGCGCCCACCTGTCATCGCCGTTCATGGCGTAGTCGATGAACCCCCAGAACCTGGGGGTGATGACGCGCGCTAACGCCTCGCGGGCCACCAGCTCGGTGGGAACGAACACCGCGTCGGGGTCGAAGGCCTCCAACAGGCTGGTCAAGCGGTGAGTTTGCTGGCGCACTCCGACAAACAACTGCGGGTTGGCTAACCGCGCCTTGGCGGCCACGGCCAAGTTCGCCAGGTCGTTGTCGGTACCGGCGATGAAGCCCACTGCTTGCTGCACGAGCGGCAGATGCGCATCGTCAAGGTCTGGCAGTTGGCCACCCGTGGAGGGCAACAGGTGCGCGTCCAAGCCGGCGCTTTGGAGGTCAGCTGTCATCTCCGTACCGAATTGCCCGTCCGCGCACACCACCCATCTGCCTGCGCTCAGACCCGTACGTTGGGGCGGCAAGGCCGTGCCTAGAGAGCTTAAGAGCCATCCGATCAGGCGAAACACCACCGGATGCTGCACCGCTAGCACTAAGTAAGCACCAAAACGATCGAAGGGATTGATCACTGTCTCAACCGCGAAGTGCTGCATCCGTTGAGCCAGCCTCCGGTCACCGCAGCGGGCCACCACCGGCAAGCTCGGGCGCAACATCTGCACCGTCATCACCACTGCCAAGTTGGCTTGGTCATCATCGGTCAGGGGCAACACCGCCTCGCATCGTGGGTGGCCCAACCCTGCCAGGCCCAACACCGCCGGATCAGCAGCATCGCCGCACACCGCTATCACCTCCTGGCGGGAGGTTGACACCTCCACGGCTTGGGTCCGAGCCGGATCACGGTCGATCACCACCACCCGCCGCCCTCCCGCATCCAAGCCTTGAGCCACCAACCTTCCCGCCTGGCCATAGCCGGCGATCAGGACAAACGGTTCGCGAAGCCGCCGCACCCGACGGGCCACCGCCTGGGTGCGCACCACCTGACGCAGGCTGTCATCGTGCGCGGCACGTAACAGCGTCCCCAGCACGAACGCCCACCCCACCACGCTGGCATAGATCGAGGCGGTCACCCACATGCGTTGCCCGGTGGTGAAGGGGTAGGGAATCTCTCCAAAACCGATGGTGGTAGCGGTATAGCTGATCACATAGAAGGCGTCGAACACACTCATCCGCGTCGGGTTACCCTGCCCATCCTGGCCGGGGATGAGGGCCAACCCGGCCACCGCCACCGCCACGATCACCACCAAGGTGATCAGCGGAGCGCGCAAGCGACGCAGCATCACAAATACGGCCTCGACAGGCGGTAGGTGGACCGGGATCGGCACCCGCAGCCGTCGCAAATCCCCAGGCAAACGCTGCCGCGCCGAGCTGCGCTCCCGCGACCCATGGGTGATCAACAACAGCGGGTTGCCCATCAGCGGCGACCTACTCCCCAGCCCTAGCGATGCCGATACGAAACGGTTTCATACACCAACAGCACCACCGACACCACGTTGGCTACCACCGCTCCGATCGCCAGCGACACCACGCTGGAGATCGCCGCCGCATCCACCCCCATGGTGGAGATCTGCGTCGCGTACACGTGGACGCTGACCGCAGCCAACAGTTGAATCACCGCCACCATGCTGGTAGCCAAATGCACCGCTCCGATTTGGGTGCGATCCCCAAACTTCAACACCAAAGCAATAATGTTGATCACCACTGCCAGGTACAACTCAATACTGTTGTGCACCACAGGATCTTTAATATCGCCCACGCAATACCCGAAGTTCAGCGTGGCCGCCAACAACACAAAGAAACCGAACACTACTTTTTCCAGGTTCACCCCCGCAGGGTAACCGATGGGGGCACGTGGTCCACCAGGACCTCACCCCCCTGCGGCTGTTGGTTTCGGTTACCACCTATCCCCTTGAGGGCTCATGGCCAGTGCGCCTTGGCTCGTCACCGGGGAGGACAAGAGGCTGTAGGTGAGGATGAGTTTTGCGCGGGGGTTGAGACTCCCCCCCCGGCTCTG
>JBDIAW010000015.1:0-47206 GCA_039812585.1 Actinomycetota bacterium
CGTAGTAGGTGGCATCCAGGGGTAAAGTGCTGCGGGGATCACAGGGCTCTATCCAAAGCTGAGGTGTTCTAGAACTCGAGCTGCTTTTTTGCTGGCTTTCTTGTTGGTGACATAGAGTTTGTAACTCCTCCACGCGCGCCAACAATGCAGGCGAAGTTGATCCTACAACCTGAACTTGTGCCTTGGCTGATTCAATGCATGCTTCGGGCTGCTTGGTAACACCAGCCGATGCTTTCGAGCAAGAAGTCCCAAGCGAGACGGAAACAATCGCCAGTAATAAAAATAATTTGAGCAAGCGTGTACGACCAGTCATTATTTACAAGCCTCCGTGTGGGCATATTCAGTGTCACTAACCACCCAGTAGCCATCAGGTGCTTTACTGAAAATAACTTTTAATCCAGCTGCTTTTTCTGTTGCGATAGGTTTTTTTGCTCCTGTGACAGTATTTTTTACATAGACGCCTGTGGAATCGGAGCAATCTAGCAGGCTACCTTGATTTCCGCTGACAGAGATAGTAGAAATACGAGGAATAGGATAGCCAATGTAGATCTCATGATTACCACGCATGGTGTTGAGGTGCTTGAGCAGATAAAGTTTGATTCTCGATGTTATCAAATTATCCATATATGTATTTTGCTGATCGGGGCTTAGGGTTGTGATGTCCGTGGAAGCTTTCAGATAAGCACGATATTGTTGCTCAATCTCAGCTTTCGTCTTCTCCTCGTTGAACGTAGGGCTGAGTGGTGGGGAGGTTATGGTGCTGGTTGTGGCAATGGGGGCGTTGTTGGCGTAGGGGTTGCTTTCGCCTCCACAGGCGGCCAGACCTAGGCACACGGTTAGGATGAGCAGGTGGGCTAGCCAGGCGTGTCGGGGTGACTTGAATCGGCGGGGAAACACAGATGGTCCTTTTCTGTGATTGATTGGTGATTGATGGTCATCTTTGCACAAAACAGGTCGGTGGGGGAGTTAACGAACCAGTCAGCGTATGACTGGCATGTGCCGGTAGCCATCGCCTCACCCAGTGCAGAGGTGGGTGCAACGCCAGCGGCCTGCACTGTGGTCCAGGCGGATGGCCAGAGCGCAATAACGGGAGCCGAAACACACAGTGGCGCATAACTCTGCGGCGGTTTCACTGGGCTGGGTGATGTGCAGGGAGCGCACCCGTCCAGGTGGGCAAGGCCCGGCGTTGGGAGCGCTCAGATGGGGAAAGGTGCAGCTGCGTAGGTAGGTGTGCACCTCGAGGGTGACCATGCTCAGCAGTTGAGTGGCGCCACGCTGGCCTGCCATCACCTCGGCGATGCCACGCACCAGTTGGGCGGCCCACTGGCTGGAGACCGGCTGCACCGGCGGTGGGGCTGCCAGACTGGGTAAGGGGTAGACCGGTAGCACCTCCTCACGCCAGGGGCTGGGTGGGGAGCCGGTGGCTTGGCGCGGTTGGGGGCGGCAGGAGACCAGTGTGGGTGCGCAGGCCGGGGTGGAAACTGCTGGCAACAGAAACCGCAACGCCAAAGAGTCCCGGGTCGGGTTGATCGGCGTCGGTACTGGAGCCGGCGGTTGGGATGGGCTGGTGATGGGTGCGGATTGCACCGGCAGACGCACCGGCAGACGGGGACTGGTGGGCAGGCGGTGCAGGGCGGCCTGCAGGTCGAGACTGGGGCGCTGCCCGTGCCGAGCAGAGCTGGGGCGGGCGGCGGTCAACACGGCGGACATCGCAATCTCCTTGACTGAGGCAAACGGTAGGTATCTGCCTAAGTGGCAGCACAGGCCTTCCAGCGACACGGTCGAGAAAAAAAGTTCAGATTTTTTCTCCCGTCCTGCGGGGTGCGGCAAACCCCTCAGGTAGCCACCCGGCTGGCAGCGGATACCGTAGGGCTACCCCGTGCGTGAAAGTGAGGACGCCATGCAGGCTTGCGACGGCGATAACGATCCAGCCATTGGCACAGCTTCGGACGACCCGGCTGCCTCCAACGCGCATAACGACCAGCGCAAGCAGGCATTGCTCGCGCGGGCGGCTCAATGCGCTACAGAGGGTGCGGCTGGGTTAAACGCCGCGCAGATCCAGGAGTTGTTGCAGCGCTATTACCGTCACGTGCCCTGGGAGGATTTGGAGCAGCGACCCGCTGCCGATGTCATGGCTGCGGCCCTGTCTCAATGGCAGTGGGCGGCTGTGCGCGAGGATGGCGCTGCGCTGGTCAGGGTTTTTAGCCCCTGCCTGGAGGAAGATGGCTGGGCCAGCCCTCATACGGTGATCGAGACGGTGGTCGATGACATGCCGTTTCTGGTGGATTCGCTGACGGCTCAATTGGGCGGGCAGGACCGGGAGGTGCACCTGGTGATCCACCCGCTGCTGCAGGTGGTGCGCGATGAAGCGGGCAGGCTGGTGGGTCTGCAAAGCGATGGTGAGGCAGCTGTTCCTGCTCAACGTGTGGTGACCGAGTCATGGATCCACATTGAGATCGACCGCGAGTCCGACCCCCACCAGGTGCAGCAGCTCACCCAAACGTTGCAGCAGGTGTTGGCCGATGTGCGCCAGAGTCGCACCGATGATCAGCTGATGCGGCAGCAGGCGTTGGCGGTGGCTGATGGTCTGCAGCCCCACGGATCCACCCAGCGGCAGGAGGCGATGGACCTGGCCCGCTGGTTGGCTCAGGACAACTTCGTCTTCCTTGGCTACCAACAGTTCTCCTACCTTGCAGATCTACCTGATCAGCCTGGCGATTGTTTGCAGCCGGTGCCGGGCAGCACCCTGGGGGTGCTGCGGGTGGGGCAAGGTCAGGCGCAGCAGGCAGCTCCCCAGATCCGTCCGGTGCCTCATACCGAGACCGTGGTGGTGACCAAGGCGCAGGCGCGCTCCACCGTGCACCGTGCCACCAACCTGGACTACATCGGGATCACGACTTATGACCAGCAGGACACCCCCAGCCACGAGCATGTGTTCGTGGGGTTGTTCGCCCCCATGGTGTACACCGAGCGGCCGGAGCGGGTACCGCTGATTCGACGCAAGGTGGAGCAGATCATGGCCGCCTCCGACTTCCCGCCCACCAGCCACTCCTACCGTGACTTGCTCAACATCGTGGAGCGGTTTCCCCGCGATGAGCTGTTTCAGGCCCCGGTCAGTTACCTGGAGCGGGTCGCCCATGGGGTGCTCACGGTGCAGGAGCGGCGCCGGGTGCGAGTCTTTGCCCGAGTCGACACCGACGAGGGTTTTGTTTCTGTCTTGGCCTACCTGCCGCGCGACCGATTCAACACGGGGGTGCGGATGCGGATGCAGCAAATCTTGCTGCAGACCTACCAGGGCATCAGCGTGGATTCTCGGGTCTCACTGACCGATTCGGTGTTGGCGCGCCTGCATTTCTTAGTACACGTGCCGCAGGCAACTCCTATCCCGCACGTGGACACCGCCCAGGTGCAGCAGCGCATCAACGAAGCCTCCCGCGCCTGGAGCGAGGACTTCGCAGACGCCTTGGACGCCCAACTCGGCGAGGAGCAGGCTGCCCGACTGGCGCGCGCCTACCCCGACGCATTCGGCCAGGCCTATCAGGAGATGTTCGACCCGCGCACCGCCGTGGGGGATTTGCAGCGTCTGAGCCACCTGCAGGAGCAGGGCGGGCTGAGTATGAGCCTCTACACTCCCGCCGGAGCGGCTCAGGGGGTGCGTCGCTTCAAGATAATCAGCACGACTGCCATGTCGCTGTCCCAGGTGTTGCCGGTGCTGCAAAACCTGGGGGTGGAGGTTCTGGACGAGCGGCCTTATCAGGTGCGGGGTCGCGAAGGGGTGGCGGGTTATCTCTACGACTTTGGGCTGCACTATGTGCCTACCGGGGAGGCGATCCCTACTGATGGCAAGACCCGTTTTCAGGAGGCATTTGCTGCCGTGTGGGCCGGTAGCGCCGAGGATGATGGGTTCAATGCCTTGGTGCTGCGGGCGAATCTGAGCTGGCGCCAAGCCGCGATGGTGCGTGCCTACGGCAAGTATCTGCGCCAGATTGGCATGGCCTACAGCCAGGATTATGTGGAGCAGGCCTTGGTGACCCACTGGGCCTTGACCCGGCTGTTGGTACAGATCTTCACCACGCGGTTCGACCCAGCGTGGGACGGCTCGGTCGCACGGGAGCAGGCGGTGGCCGACCTGCGGACCCAACTGCTGGCTGGCTTGGAGAGGGTGGAAAGTCTGGATCACGACAAGATCCTGCGGGCTTTTCTCGATCTGATCATGGGTACGGTGCGCACCAATTACTTCCAAACCGACGAGCAGGGCCAACCCAAGCCCTACCTGTCTTTCAAACTGGCCTCGCAGGAGTTGGCGCTGCTGCCTCAACCTCGACCGTGGTGTGAGATCTGGGTGTACTCCCCCCGTGTGGAGGGGGTGCATCTGCGGTTTGGCAGCGTGGCGCGAGGAGGATTGCGCTGGTCAGATCGCCGGGAGGATTTCCGTACCGAGGTTCTTGGTCTGGTCAAAGCTCAGATGGTCAAAAACGCGGTCATCGTGCCCACCGGCGCTAAGGGAGGGTTCGTCCTCAAGCAAATGCCTACCGATGCCACGGGAACTCCCTGTGATCGTGAAGCGGTGATGGCCGAAGCGGTAGCCAGCTACGAGACGTTTATTGCCGGGTTGTTGGACGTGACCGACAACTTGGCCACGCCCGACCCTGCCAGCCCGCAAGCCTCGCCTCAGGTGGTGCACCCCGAGGCGGTGGTGTGCTACGACGCCGATGACTCGTACCTGGTGGTCGCAGCAGACAAAGGAACCGCCACGTTCAGCGACTACGCCAATGCGGTGGCGCTGCGCTATGGCTTCTGGCTGGGCGATGCGTTTGCTTCTGGAGGCAGCGCCGGTTACGACCACAAGGCGATGGGCATCACCGCGCGCGGGGCGTGGGAGTCGGTGCGTCGGCACTTCCGGGAGCTGGGCCGAGACACCCAAACCCAAGACTTCACCGTGGTGGGGATTGGGGACATGTCCGGGGATGTGTTCGGCAATGCCATGTTGCTTTCGCCGCACATCCGCTTGGTGGCCGCGTTTGACCACCGTTCGATTTTCCTGGACCCCGATCCTGACGCGGCGGCCTCCTTCGCGCAGCGCCGCCGGTTGTTCGAGCTGCCCCGCTCCTCGTGGGCGGATTACGACCCGTCCCTGATCTCCGCTGGGGGTGGGGTGTATCCCCGCAGTGCCAAGTCCATCGAGATTTCCCCTCAGGTGCGATCTGCGCTGGGGCTTTCTGAGCAGGTGCAGGCTTTAGCTCCGACGCAGCTGATCCAAGCGATCTTGAGTGCTCCGGTCGATCTGCTGTTCAACGGCGGGGTGGGCACCTATGTCAAGGCCAGCGGCGAAACCTCCTTGGAGGTGGGGGATAAGTCCAACGATGCGGTGCGGGTCAATGGGGCCGATCTGCGCTGCTTGGTGGTGGGGGAGGGAGGCAACCTGGGCTTCACCCAACGCGGGCGCATCGAGTACGCGCAGGTGGGAGCTGGGGGTCGCGGTGGGGGGATTAACACCGACGCGATCGACAACTCTGCCGGAGTGGACACCAGCGACCACGAGGTCAACCTCAAGGTGTTGCTGGGCGGGCTGGTCGCCGAAGGTGAGCTGACCACCAAGCACCGCAATGAGCTGCTGGCCGCTATGCAATCCGACGTGGCGCAGCTGGTGTTGCGCGACAACTACGACCAGAACGTGGTGTTGGGGGTCAGCCGCGCCCAGTCGGCCCGGATGCTCACCATGCACCGCAACATGATCAACCACCTGGAGTCCAATGGGGAGTTGGATCGCCAGATTGAGTTTCTGCCTAGCGAGGTGGAGCTGGAGCAACGTGCGGCGCGCGATGAGGGGTTGAGCTGTCCAGAGCTGGCGGTGTTGCTGGCTTACGCCAAAATTGCTGCCAAGAAGGCGTTGGCCAGCTCCAACCTGCCCGAAGACCCGTGGTTTGCCCGGGTGCTGCGTGACTATTTCCCCGCCGAGGTAGCCCAGCGTTACCCCCAACGACTGGAAACGCATCGGTTGCGCCGTGACATTGTCATCACCGGTGTGGTCAACGACATGATCAATCGGGCGGGGAGCACCTTTGTGTACCGTGCCACTGATGAGACTGGCGCCCCGGCGGCGGAGGTGGCCCGGGCCTACACCGTGGCTCGTTACGTCTTCGATCTGGATAGCTTTTGGGCCAGCATTGAGGCCTTGGATGGCACGATCGCCACCTCCGCCCAGACCACCCTGTATCTGGAGGGGCGGCGCATGGTGGATCGATGTGTGCGCTGGTTGCTGCAGGCCCGCACGGGCAGCATCGACGTGGGTGAGCAAGTGGCGCGTTTCCGTGAGCCCATCGCCTCCCTCGCCGGTGCCATCCCCACCCTGCTGGTGGGTGGGGAGCAGCAGAGCCTAGCGGGACGTTGTCGGCAGTTGGAGCAGATGGGTATCCCCCCCGAGTTGGCGCTGCGCGCAGCCGGGTTGATGCACAGCTTCGCTTTGCTGGATGTGGTGGTGATTTCCCGCGACACGGGTGTGGATGCCCAGCAGATTGCTCCGCTGTATTTCGCCTTGTCCGAGCGCTTTGGCGTCGATGTGCTGCTCACGCGGATCACTGCCCTGCCGCGCATCACCCGATGGCATCTGCTGGCGCGCTCGGCTCTGCGCTACGACCTTTACGCTGCGCTAGCCAGCTTGACGATGGTGGTGGCGCAGGCTCCCGCAGTTGGAGACGGCGTCACGCAGATGCAGCACTGGGCCAGCCAGAACAGCGAGACCATCCAGCGGGTGGACACCACGTTGCGTGAGGTTCTGGCTCACGACGCCCCGGACCTGGCGGTGCTGTCTGTAGCAGTGCGCGCCATCCGCACCTTGCTGCCTTTGACCTGACGTGTGGGTTGCTGGGGGTCGTCTTGGGGGCGTTTAAGCGGCGCCGGAGGCGCCTTAAACGCCCCCAAGACGACCCCCAGCAACCGGTAAGGCCAGCTTGCTAGGCGGTGCGGGTGAGCAAGGGCACGCTGAGGGAGCGGCGCTTGAGGGCGCGGCGTTCGTCCTCGCTCATGCCGCCCCAGACTCCGCAGTCCTGGCCGCTGTCTAGTGCCCACTGCAGGCAGGCGTTCATCGAGGGGCAGCGGTGGCACACTTCTTTGGCTTCCTGGATTTGGCGCAGCGCCGGGCCGGAATTACCAATGGGGAAGAACAGTTCGGGGTCTTCGTCGCGGCATAGGGCGTGGTGACGCCAATCCATGAGGATCTCCTTCAAGGCAGGGGGGTGGACGCTGGCGGGGCAGGGGGTGAAGAGCGCGGACGAGCTGGTCGATGTAGCTCAGAGTATCCGTTTCGTCACTGTAGGAGAGTCTGCACCCTGTCGAGTCAATTTGGCTATTCCTGATGGCACACAGTCAGTAATTTGTTACCAAACGTAATGAAGAGGTAGGGGGCAAATCCCCTACTGGTTGCCAAAGGGTGCAAAATTGCGTAGTCCATTCCGCGCAGCCCCTACGCTGACCATTGTGTCCACAGATCATCCTCCGGCCAACTCCATCGTCCCCGGCCGCAACCCCCGCTGGTTGGTCCTCGCCGTCGCTGCCCAGGGGGTGGCGACGGCGGGTCTGACCCTGTGGTCAGTGGTTCACAACGTCACTGCTACCCCCACCAACCTCGGGGCAGCCTGGTTCCTCGCCCTCCTGCAAGCCGCCTGGTCCGCCCTCCTGCTGGGCCTGGCGCGTGGTATCCACCGCCAATCCCGGTGGTGTCGTAACCCCCTCGTCGTCACCCAACTCTTCCTCATCGTGGCCGCCTGGCCCCTGCTGCGGAGCACCACCACCCCCATCCAACTCCTCGGAGCAGCCCTGCTGGTTTGGGCCCTGGTAATAACGGTCGGGGCCGTGCGCACCATGCACGACCCCGACTGATGACACCACTGCGATGGGAATGGGCTAACTATTTGCCTCTGCCTCTAGGAGGACCTTGGGGGGTGTCACCTGCTGGGTGGGCTGCAGGGCTAGTGGGGCCAGTAGCCCTGCCAGCCTGCGGAGGAGTAGCTGACACCCACTCGGTCCGCACAGCGGTATCCTCGGGGCCAGTTCCCCTGGCCAAGGCATGAGAGAATCTTCGGCAGAAAATCGAAGTGCCTCCTGCAGGGTTTTTGCAGCCCCAGGATCAATATCCACCAGTAAGTAGCTCCAATTTTCATGTGTTGATCTGAGTGGCATTTGTGCTGGCACCACAACGTTGTCGACGCTGTGGGGTTCGTCTAGATCAAAGTAAAAGAAGCGGCTGGAGCCACCAAAGGCTTTAACCAGGTTGGTGTCTGGAAGTAGTCCAGGCTCAGTAGGGAGCTCTTGGGCGATGAGAAACCCATCGGTGACCATCCCTGCATTGTTCATCACGGCTTGTACGACGAAAGCATTAGGTGTAAATCCAGAGTCAGAGAGTTGGTCAGGAAGTCTCCCTAAATCCTTGGGCAGAACTGTTACGAGCATTCCTTCGCGCATGATGAACCCCTTCCAGGTTTCAGCACTCCGCTGATCAGATCACATTAAACACGACATTGCCCCCTGTGCAGCCAAACCAGTACAACCGATAGATGGTGATCAGCACCCCGGCAGAGGATCCTCTCGTGTCGACTACCCTTGACCAGATGCCCGGTGAATCCTCCGATGAGATTGCTGCCGCCCACTCCACCTTGGCCACCATCGAGGCGGTCCTCAATCCTGCTGCCCTCCGTGAGCAGATAGCCGAGCTGACCCTGGCTGCTTCCGCGCCCGACCTGTGGGACGACCCTGCGAAGGCCCAACAGGTCACCAGCCACCTCTCCGCGACCGAGGCCACCCTGGCCAAGGTGGAGGGGCTGCGCGCCCGACTGGATGACCTGACCGTGCTCGACGAGCTAGCCGCGCAGGAGGACGACCCCGAGGTCACCGCTGAGGTGGAGCAGCAGCTACCAGCGCTGCGAGCGGCCATCGCCGAGCTGGAGGTGCGCACTCTGCTGTCGGGGGAGTACGACGCCCGTGACGCGCTGATGACGATCCGCTCCGAAGCTGGAGGGGTGGATGCGGCTGATTGGGCGCAGATGGTGATGCGCATGTATCTGCGCTGGGCGGAGCGGCACGGCTATCCCACCCAGGTACTCGATGTCTCCTATGCCGAAGAGGCCGGCATCAAGTCGGCTACCTTCACCGTGAGCGCCCCTTATGCCTACGGCACCCTCTCGGTGGAGCAGGGCACCCACCGCCTGGTGCGGATCTCCCCGTTTGACAACCAAAGCCGGCGTCAAACCTCCTTCGCCGGGGTGGAGGTGCTGCCAGTGGTGCAGGAAACCGACCACATTGACATCCCCGAGTCCGACCTGAAGGTGGATGTGTTCCGCTCCTCAGGCCCCGGAGGGCAGAGTGTGAACACCACCGACTCAGCGGTGCGCTTGAGCCATCTGCCCACTGGCCTGGTGGTTAGTTGTCAGAACGAGAAGTCCCAGTTGCAGAACAAGGCGGCGGCGCTGCGGGTGTTGCAGGCGCGTCTGTTAGAGCGAGCTCGTGCCCAACAGCGAGCGCAGATGGATGCCTTAAAGGCGGAGGGCTCCAGTTGGGGCAACCAGATGCGTAGCTATGTCATGCATCCCTACCAGATGGTCAAAGATCTGCGCACCGACTACGAGGTCTCTAACCCCACCACTGTGCTTGACGGCGAGATCGATGCGTTCCTCGAGGCGGGTATCCGCTGGCGCAAAACCGTTGAGGTGGCGCCCTAGGCGCGCGCAGTACGGGGTGAGTGCATGCGGGTGTCTGCCTTAGGCGGTGTAGGGTGCCAACACTGCAAAGCACCACCCAACCCGAAGAGAAAGGCCTGTGTTGATGGCAACACTTCGCTCGCCCCAGTCGTGGGCTGACCGTCCGGTGGTGGTGTTCGACAACGTCAGCGTGCGCTATCCCGGTGCGGAAGCTCCGGCGCTCAAGCGGGTCAGCCTCACGATTACCGGCGGGGAGTTCGTCTTCCTCGTGGGTTCTTCCGGCTCGGGTAAGTCCACCTTCCTGGGCCTGCTGACCCGGGAGCGCCGCCCCAGCGAGGGCAGTGTGAGGGTGGTAGGGCGTGACTTAGGCAGCTTGCGTCGCTGGCGCATCCCCGTGCTGCGCCGTCACGTGGGGGTGGTGTATCAGGAGTTCCGCCTGCTGCCCAGCAAGACTGTGGCAGAAAACGTTGCCTACGCCCTCTATGTCACCGGCAAACGCAAGGCTGAGATTGCCCAGATCGTGCCTGAGGTGCTCGAGCAGGTGGGGCTAGCTGGTAAGGCTGAGCGCCTACCCGGCGAGCTCTCCGGCGGTGAGCAGCAGCGGGTGGCCATTGCCCGCGCGATCGTCAACCAGCCTGCCCTGTTGATTGCCGACGAACCCACGGGCAACCTCGATCCCGATACCAGTGTGGGCATTGTGCAACTGCTTGACCGCATTAACCGCAGTGGCACCACGGTGATGATGGCGACTCATGACGACAGTATCGTCAACCAACTGCGCCGACGCGTCATCCAACTCGACGAGGGCACCCTGGTGCGCGACCAGGAGCGTGGCGCCTACCACTACACCTCATAATCCACTCTGAATCACGCACTCCGACTCGAAGGCGCACTCCATGCAGGCATCGTTTTTGTTCAGTGAACTGAAAACCGGGCTGCGGCGCAACGTGACCATGACCATCGCCGTGGTGGTCACCACGGCGATATCGCTGGCCTTCTTCGGCTTGGCGGTGCTGCTGGGTAAGCAGGTCGGCGTGATGAAGGGGTACTGGTATGACAAGGTGGAGGTGTCCGTCTTTATGTGCTCCTCGGGGGTGCCGAGTTTGAGTTGTTCCGGCCAGGAAGTCACCCCCGAACAGCAGGCAGGTATCCAAGCAGTACTGGATGGAATGCCACAGCTGGTCGAAAGTGTGGAATATGAATCCAAGCAGGAAGCTTTTACGCGGTTTAAAGAACAATTTGCAGGGCGCACGATTGCGGATAAAGCAACAGTGGAGGGGATGCCTGCCTCATTTCGGGTGAAATTGCGCGATCCAGGCAAAGCCAGCGAGGTTGCCGATGCGCTTCGTCCTGTGCCTGGAGTCGATAACGTCAACGATATGCGCGACATTCTGGGTAAGTTGTTCAAGATTCTTGATGGTTTGCGCTACCTGGCTCTGGCTTTGGCGATCGCCCAGGTGGTAGCCGCCTTGCTGCTCATTATGAACACGGTCCGTTTGGCGGCGGTTAATCGTCGGGAAGAAACGGGCATTATGCGTTTAGTGGGAGCATCGAGTTGGTCTATTCAAGCACCTTTTATCCTCCAAAGTGCGCTGGCTGGATTGATAGGAGCAGTGTTAGCGAGTGGATTGCTGTTAGCGGGTTATCAGCTCATCGTCGCCGATCAGTTAGCGCAGAATTATCGTGTGACGGCGTATATCGGGTCATCTGCGGTATGGGCGACTATCCCTTTGATTGTTCTTTTGGGTGTCGGACTTGCCGGCCTGGCAAGCTTTTTTACCCTTAGACGGTATTTGAAAGTCTGACAAGCGCTGGCAGGTAAAGACTGCGTCATCACCCCGGTAGTTCCAGGTCAATTTCTGCTCCTATTGCCTCTTCATGCTGGCCATACCCACTGTTGATCTGGTAGCAAAGACCCCGGCACCGATCGCATCGGGGGATTCACACAATGATGCGGGGGGCAAGAGCAAAAAGAACTAAATCTTGAGTCGGAGCTCCATGGGGCGATAGAGCCGGTTGGGGAAGCACCTCTGCCGACTGGCGGATGTGGTAGCCCGGCGCAGTGCAACGCTCGTGAGTGCCTCGTCCTGAGGCTGACGCAAGTCAGGCAGCCTGTCTGCATGACTGGAAGGACTTGACGTTGTCTGGTCGATCATGGTGGGGGCATCGGCCCCCTTCTCTTGTCGTACTATCCCGTTTGCTCATCATCCGCCTGGGCCTGATTGCGGCTTTAGTGATCGGGTTAGGAGTGCAGACAGCCCCAGCGTCGGCCTCCCCGGACACTGAACGTCAACGGGAGCTCAAGGCCGACATGGCCCAGCTGCATGACGACATGGCGGAAACCTCCCAGCAACTCGCTGCGGCTACTCAACGGCTGCGCGCGTGGGAGAAGCAACTCGACCAGGCCCAAAAGGAGGTGGACGCCGCGTTGGCCCGCCTGGAGCAGGCCCGCCAGCGCGATGCCGCGATCGCCCAGCGTTACCGGCAGGTACGTGAACGCGAGGTGGCCACCGAGCAACAACTGGTGGCTCTGCAGGCGCAGATGGACGCCACGCAGGATCAGATCAATGCACTGGCCAGTGCCTCCTATCAGCAGGGGCGCCTGTCGGAGGTTGCCGTCTACCTGCAGGCCAAGACTCCTGAGGAAGTCGCCGCCCGCATGGCCTACACCGAGAGTGCCACCAACTCCGAGGATGCCCTGCTGCAGCGCCTCAGCGACCAGAAGGCGGTCGTGGACGCCCAGCAGCGCCAGTTGGAGGCCGACAGGCTGGAGCTGGCCGACCTGAGGGTGCAGGCCCAGCAGGTGGTCAAGCAGAAGCAGACCTCGGCTGATGAGGCCAAGCAGGGCCGGGCCAAGGTGGCAGCCTTGACCGCCAAGGCACGCGCCGCTCAGCAGGAGTTGGAACGCGAAAAGGCTGCGGAGCAAGCCCGCTACGACCACATGCAGGCCGAGTCGTCACAGATTCGCCAGCGCTTAGCCGCCCGGGCGGCGGCGGTGCGCTCCGGCTCCTCCGGCTATGTGCCCGTCGTGTCCTCCAGCGGCTTCGTCATGCCCACCTACGGGCCGATCACCTCCCCGTTCGGTTGGAGGACCAGCCCGATCTGGGGACGCAGCGAGCTGCACGACGGTACCGACTTCGCCCCCGGCTGTGGAGCTCCCCTCTACGCCATCGCCAGCGGTACGGTGATCGAGCAGCGTTACAGCTCCTCCTGGGGTAACCGGGTGGTTCTGGAGCTGGGCACGATGAACGGCAACCTGCTCTCCGCCGGGTATAACCACATGTCCGGGTTCGCCGTGGGCTATGGCCAGTATGTGTCCAAGGGCCAGGTGATCGGCTACGTGGGCAGCACCGGGTGGTCCACCGGCTGCCATCTGCACCTCAACCTCTACGTTAATGGCACGCCCGTCGACCCCATGGGATATCTCTAAGCGCCCAGGCCCACGCCCCCCTACACTGGACAGCCGGACTGAGGCTGGATGAGGGGGAGTGATGGCGCGGGAGAAGGGGCGCACGCTCATTGCGCAAAACCGCAAGGCGCGCCATGACTATGCCATTGAGGACGTCATTGAGGCGGGGGTGGTGCTCACCGGCACCGAAGTGAAGTCGCTGCGAGCGGGCCGGGCCTCCCTGATCGACGGGTTCGCGATGATCAACGAAGGGGAGGCGTGGTTGCACGGGGTGCATATTCCCGAGTACACGCAGGGCACCTGGACCAACCACACCCCCCGGCGCACCCGTAAACTGTTGCTGCACCGGTTGGAGATCACCCGCCTGATCGGCAAGACCCGAGAGAAGGGTCTGACGCTGATCCCGTTGGCGCTGTATTTCCGCGATGGCAAGGTCAAGGTGGTGATTGCCCTGGCCCGGGGCAAGAAGAATTACGACAAACGCCAAGACCTGGCCGCCAAGCAAGCGGGTCGTGAAGCCTCCCGAGCACTGGCCGCCCGCACACGCGGGGAGTAACCGAGGGTGCGGTGCCGCGCTTGCTGTTTATTCGGCAGCCGGGTACTGCTGGCCAGGCTTGATGTGGGCCTTTGCCGGGACGTGGGTGTTGCTGGCGATCAGGGTGATCTCGCCGTCTGGCGCGCCGATGCGGGCCCCGGAGCCGATGCGGGCCTGCTCGTCAACGATGGCTCGGTGCAGCACCGCTCCCGGCTCGACCACGGAACCTGGCAGCAGCACACACTGCTCCACCACCGCGCCGGGGTGAACCGTAGCGCCGCGCCCCACCACGCTGTGGCGTACCGTGCCGTTCACCACGGCCCCGGAGGCCAGCAGGCAGGTCTCCACCTGCGCGGACGCCCCCACCCGCACCGGGGCGCAGAGGTCCCCCCGGGTCAGGATCGGCCAGTCCCGCTCGCGCAAGCAGAACGCAGGCTCATCACCGAGCAGGTCTTGGTGGGAGCGCCAGTACGCCTGGACGGTGCCCACATCACGCCAGTAGCCGTCAAAGCGCCACTGCCGGGCCCGTCCACGCGCGACCAGGCGGGGCAGGATGTGGTGGCCCAGGTCATCCTGATCGCCGGGTTGGTCTGCGCCCAGATCGTCGAGCAGATCCAGCAGCGGGTCAGGGGAGAAGACGAACACCTCGTTGGTCGCCACCGTGGAGGTGGGGTGCTCCGGCTTGTAGGCGTAGGAGGTGATCACGCTGTGGGGGTCGTTGGAGTCGGCCACCTCCACGATCCCGTAGCGGCTGGCGTCATCGGGCTCGACTTGGGTGGTCACCATGGTCACCTCCGCGTCGTGGGCACGGTGATCGGCGACCACCTGCTGGTAGTCCAGCCGGTACACCGCATCGGCGCTGACCACGACGATGGCGCTGGGGTCGAACTCACGCAGCAGCGGCACCTGCTGCCACAGGCTGTGCGCGGTGCCCTGCGCGAACCCCTCGCGGTCGTCGGTATCGGTCTGGCGGGGGTGCAGCGTCAGCAACCCGCCCTGGGTGCGGTCGAGGTCCCACGGGCGGCCTCCCGCTAGGTGATCGGTGATTGACTCCGGGTTGTATTGCTGAATCACCCACACGTTGTCAATGCCGCTGTGGGCGCAGTTGCTCAACGCGAAGTCGATCAGCCGGTGGGTGCCGCCGTAGGGCACCGCAGGTTTGGCCCGCCGCTGAGTCAACGCCTGTAACCGGGAGCCCTTGCCCCCCGCCAACACCACCGCTAGCACTCGATCTCGCGCCATGGCTGCCCTGCCCCTTCGCCGTTGCCCTCATCGGGGACCCGAACAGTAGTCGTCCGTGCCTCAACCGGCAGCGGCGCGGGTGTAGATGGTGCGCACCACGTCCTCGATGTGGGGCTCCTCGATGGCCAGGTCGGTAATGGTGGCGTGCGCCCCGACGTGGGCGATCACCGCCGCCGCGCTGGTCAGCTCCGGGTCGAAAGCCAACCGCAACCGGGTGGAGGGGTCGCTGCCCTCATCACGCGCCTGCACGCTGACTCCGGGCAGGCTGGGCAGCTCCACCCCCAGCTCCACGGGCACCGCAGTGTCGACCACCACGACCCTTTGAGCCCCGGCCAGGGCGGTCAGACCGGCCAGGTCCCCGTCGAAGACCATCCGCCCCTGGTCGACCACCACCAGCCGGTCGCACAGCCGCTCCACGTCGCCCATGTCGTGGGTGGTCAGCATCAGCGTGGTGCCCTGGCTGGCGCGTTGGGCGTGCAGAAACTCCCGCAGGCGTTGCTTGCTCACGACATCCAGCCCGATGGTGGGTTCGTCAAGGATCAGCAGCCGTGGTTGGTGCAGCAGGGCGGCGGCAATCTCGGTGCGCATCCGCTGCCCTAGGGAGAGTTGCCGCACGGGCGTGCCCAGGAACGGCCCGAGGTCGAGCATCTCCACCAGCTCGGCGCGCCGGGTCCGCAGTTGCGCGGCAGGCAGGGCGTGGATGGCACCCAGGATGGTGAACGAGTCGTCGGTGGGCAGGTCCCACCACAGTTGGCTGCGCTGTCCGAACACCACCCCCACCTGACTGACCACGGCGATGCGGTGACGCAGCGGGTCCAACCCGCAGGTGAGTACCTGCCCGGAGGTGGGCCGCAGTATCCCCATCAGCATCTTGATGGTGGTGGACTTCCCCGCCCCGTTGGCCCCGATATAACCGACCGCCTCCCCAGCTTCAACGCTCAGGTCGAGGTGGTCGACCGCAGTCACGCAGCGCCGCCCCCTCCTGCCCCACCGCGTGCCACGATTACGCACCTGGAACTGTTTGGTCAGAGCGTGGGTGGCGATGATGGGCATCTCCCCAGCGTATGGCGTGGTCGGGGAGGTCGAAGCCAACAATAGTTTCGAGAAATGGCGACCCTGCGACGATTTCTCGAAAGTATTGTCAAAGGCTGCCTTGTCTTATCCTCCGCCGCCTTGGTAGTGGTGGGTGGCGCGGTTCCATAAGAGCAGGGCCAGGACCCAGCACCACAGACCCACGGGCAGTGTGAGCCAACCCAGCCAGGTAGGCAGCAAAGGGGTGCCGGGCAGACCCAGCAAGGTGACGGTGGGCAGGTAGCCGACGAAGGCGGTGGGGATGACGAAGGTGAACAACACCCGCAAGGGAGCAGGCCAGATGCTAGCGGGTTGGTCGGCGGCGTAACGCCCCGCGTAGGTGATGGCGTAGGACAGGGTTTGCCCGTCGATGACGAAAAACTGCACCGCACCTGAGGCCACGAACAACGCGCTGTAGAGCAGGCACCCACCGAGAAATGCCGATATCACTACGGCGAAAGAGTGCAGACTCGGCGGCACATTGGTGCGGGCCATGCCCAGCCCTAGCAGCACCGCGCCAATCGCCAGACGCACAAAACGGCGCAGGGTCAAATCTGCGGTGATGGCCTGGCCCAGTAGCGACAAGGGCCGCAAATACCACACGTCGATCGTGCCCAAGCGCAGGTAATCCGACAGGGTCATCAGGTGGCCAAACAGTGTGTCCGCTAACGAATACGCCATCCCCGACAGGCCAAAAACCACCATCAACCCTGAGAAGTTCAACCCTCCCAGCACCCGCACATTCTGGAAGATCACCCAAATCTCGGCGAAGGAGACCAGGGTGAAGCACAGCGATCCCAGCGCATCCAGCGCAAACGAGGTCCGGTAGGAAGTCTGGGCGCGCATCCTTCCGATCAGGATGAGCCGATAGGCGCGCAGATGCTCCCTGCAGGTCAACCCGCTAACCACCTTGCACCTCTAAGTGCCGGCGGCCCGCGTGGGTGATCCAGGCTGCCACGGCCAGCACCCCGGCCATCCACAGCAGTTGCTGCCCCACCGCCGCAGCTGCAGCACCGGGAGAAACCAGACGCCCACACAGCAGATCCAGCGGGGTTTGCAACATGGACGGAAAAGGAGTGGCATACGCCAAGCGCTGCAGCCAATCAGGGAACCAGGCTACCGGGACGTATGTTCCGGCCAGAAAACCGCTGATCGGGATGTAGACCATGCGTAAACCCCGAACCTCCACGACCCACAGGCCAATCATGTCCCGGGCGTAGACCAACCCGAAGGAGACGGTGACCGCCACCGCGATGCTCACCGGCGCCAGCACAGCTGCGGTCAGGCTGCCAGGCCAGGCCGTCCCCATCACCAGTGCCCCGACGGTGAAGGTGGGTACTCCTCGGGCAAGCAGGAGCAGACCAGCACGCCCATAGTCGGCGGCCAGATAGGCCAGTAACGGGTGAATGGGACGAACGAAGTCCACAGCGATCTCCCCGGTTTTGATGCGAGGGGCGAGGATCTCATCTCCAAAGAGGTTCAGTGCGGAGATCAACGCTTGAGTCCACACCACGTAGGCGACGATCTGCCCGCGCTGGTAGCCGTTGACGTTTCCTCCAGCGTGAACCACCACAGCGGCAAGCACGCTCATGCGCAGCAAACCGAAGGTCAGGTTGGTGACGATGCCCCCCACGATGGCGGCCCGGTAGGTGCTGTAACGGCGAAACCCCGCCCGCCCCAACATCCCCATCGCGCGCAGCGTGGAGGAGGGGCTCAGGGGCATGGGGCAAGGCTAACCCCACTGTCGGGTTACACTGATGAAGAAGTTTGACAATTCCACAGGGGGGTGAACGGTTTCGACTGGGGTTGTTGACCCAGGGGAAGCGAGCCGAGGAAGCCAGGGACGATCTCGTTAACCACACCCTGGAAACACATATCTGCCAATGCTAAGCAGACTGACTTCGCCCTTGCTGCCTAAGCAAGCCTGAAGTCCGTCAGGTGCGGGGGTGTTCCCGACCCGGATCCTGGCGTCAGCTAGGGAACTCCACCGCCGAGGTGGGCCACCGCCCACGGCGGGACATCCAGGTGGCTAGGCCCGTCAGCGCGTTGCCTGGATAAGCGCTGGGACCAATAAAAACGTTACGCAGGCTGCGCTCGGAGAAGCCCTGTGTCATAGCTCGAGGACGTGGGTTCGATTCCCACCACCTCCACTTTGTCCTTGTTCCCGCTATAAGTTGACTTTCTACCATAGACACAGGTTCAGCAGGGATTGTGTGGTGTCAGGTGTTGATTTTTGACGGCTCGCTTGGTGAGATAATTGACACACCCCCATAGCTTAGCGAGCCGATAATCATGAATAATTCTCCTGGTACGGTGAGAATCCCCCTCGATGTTGCTCGAGATCTTTTAGCACAAATTGAAGAAGGAAGTGATATACCGAAACGATTCAAACCAGAGAAAATCATTGCTGCACAGGCCACATTAATTTCCTGGGGGAAGGGAGATCCCCCCAGATTATTACTTAATCTGACCTTTGGTCGTAAAAATAAACGCAGCAGCACTTATGGCTTCACTATTACGCAGGGCAAGAATGGCAGGTCAGATCATCTGACCTTTGTCTGGAAGAATAAGGTTCGGTCAGCACATTTGCCGCATGGAGCCAGAGATGTGCGTCGCCATATGCGGTAGCTCGATGACCGCATTCATGCCCAATGACCCAGATAGGTGTGGGCGCCGCCCAGGCCAAAGGCCGTGCTCGTCTAGATCGTGACTCTTCCTCCCACCAACCCACGGTTCTGAAGGGCAGACGCTAAGAATGCCCTCTGCGAGTAAGAAGAAACGTTTGATCCTGTCCACACCTTGAGTACATTCAGTGACCAAGGTGAGGCAATTCAGATGGCTAATTTCGGCAGGTTCGGGCTACAAGCCTCTATTTAGCCCCTCGATTTGTTGCATGCACAAACGATGGCTGGCTGTATTCAGCGCAGTGCAGTTACGATCAACGAGACGTTTGGGGCGTCTTTTGGCAGTCGAGATGCCCCGATGGGAGGTAGGAGAGATCCCGGACTGGGTCGGCGCCAAGACGTCTAGGGCACTCATTGCTTCACCCAGACCATCGCCACTCAACGTCTGCGCCCTCTGGTGAGCTGGTTGGTCGACACCACCTCTCCAACAAGCCCCATGCTCAGGCGCATCTTGCAGTACTACAAGCCATCAAGAAAACGGGGAAAGCATGAAAGCCAGCGCGGTCCTTCCTTTTTTGCTTAGCCGTACCACGGGACAGACACCGACCCGGTTGCGAGATAAATATCATTTTACCGATAAAGACTTTTCGCGTGTGTGGGACACCGTAGTCATCGGGTCTGGAGTGGGAGCTATCGGCGCCTATGATAGGCGCACCAAAGGTGACAGCGTTCTTATTATTGATCCAAGCTTTAGCTCTGGGACTAAGTCTGTTCCTCGCGGCTTAACAGATGTGCGCCTTTTTCGTTTACCACCCTCGATGACGAGGTTCCTTCCTCAGAGATTTGGCAACGGTCCATTTATTGTGAGGCATGAAAACGGTGAATTTGTTTTGCGTGGAGTAAACCCTAGCGGTGGGGGCGGTGCTTCTGGCCGTTCGGTGTGGGCTGCAGTTTTGGAGCCTTTGTCTCCAGCGTCGATGAATTTTTGGCATCCTCGCGACACCCGGTCTCCGCGAGGGGTAGATCTTGAAGAAATGCTCCGACCTTACTTTGGTAGGGTTGCGGCAACAATAGGCGCTCAAGTTAATCGCTATCATTCCCCAGCAACGTATCTTGCTGATGCCGCCTTTGCTGATAGTGACACGGTTAGGGTCCGACGACCGCTGTTATCCATTATCCAGGCCGACGAAAAAAAAGGACAAAAACCTGGAGATATCATTGCAGACCCTTTGGCAGATGGATTACTCGGTTCGAGAGCTACATGTAATGCATGTGGCAATTGCATGACAGGCTGTCCTACGGATAGTAAAACAGGCATGGACGTTTATAATAGATTAGCGGAATGGGCTGGTGTCCAGCAGCGCCGCGGAATGGTACGGCGAATATCCCAAAATCCCGATGGTACCTACATGCTGGACATTGTGGATCCGCGCCATCCACGAGGCAAAGTCATAGGTTTGGTTAGGGTGAAAAAGCTTATCTTAGCAGCGGGGGCGGGTACGACAGAGAATGGAACAATAGATTTACTCTTAAAGATGCAAGAAGATGGATTTCTGAGCCCTACATTGCCAGTTGGTCATGGAGTCATTAGTAACCATGAAGAATTTTTTGGTATTACTGGAGTTCGGCCAGAGAAGTTTATGCCTCCCGGCACAAAAAACCACGATATGACGACCGGGGTTGCAATCCCACTAGTCCTAGAGACCAAAAATGGTGACGCTAATGCACGATTAGAAATTGTCAACTTTGGGTCTCGCTTGTTTGATCCCCTCAGATTCATTATTGGTCCTCTTGATCCGATGCGACTGGGATGGAATTACAAAACAATCAAGGTCCTGTGTGGAGTAATAAGAAATATACTCCAATCGTGTGTAGATCCTCAGTGGTCGAAACGCAAATTAATTCTCATGACAATGGGCGAAGATGGAGAATCGCGCATTACCCGTAATGCTGAAGGTAGGCTGGTGAGAATTCCTGTGGCTCCCGGTCATACTGATCACCGGGCTGTGGTGCTGGCAATGGCCAAAACCTTAGCGGATGCTAGTGGTGGTCAGTTACACGGAACGCTAGCAAATCTCTTTATCCTCAAGAAAAGGGGAAATACCCCTTTAACTGTCACGGCCCATATCGCAGGAGGGGCCCCCATGGGTAATGACATGAAAAGAAGTGTTGTTGACGCTTATGGTCGCCTGTGGGGTCATCCAAACATACAGGTATGCGGAGCGCCAGTGGTACCCATCAATACCACCACTGGAAAGGTAACCAGTCCCGCAACTAATCCAACCGGTGGATATGCCCAATGGGCGGCATTCTTCACCGATATGACTCCAGGGAAGGGCTGGCCTGATCTGAGGACCAGCCAACGTGAGCTGGCACGTGGAATCCCACCCTGGCTTGGGTCTGCGCGCGGGCAACGTATGGCACATCCCGCCTTATCACGATCAGCTTAACGAATCGAATGCTCCCCACGTCTTGCCGCAAGGTCAGAAAGCAACCGTACCTGCCCATGTGGCAAGGGTCGGCTGGCTATTCTCCCCTCTGAGGTCCTCTGCGTTCCCTCGCCTCAGAGCTGCAGCGAGCTCCCGTTTTGATCAACTCCACCTACCCGCGTGTGCGAGTCAACAACCGTTGATGTCATAGGCCAACTGAGGTTCTCCATCACCCCTTCCGGCCTATTTTTCCCATGGATTGGCAAAGGGTGTGGACGGGTCTTTCCATCTGACTGACCGCTTAGGTCTAGACGGTGGAATCTAACAACAAACACGTCGTTTGCGGCCGTTGCTCTAGCCGCAGGCCCAATGGGTATCACGCTGGCCTGAGCAGCAATGATTCGTGGTTCATGTCGCACAGAGAGGCGGAGGGTATGAGCTACCAACGTGGCCCTGCTGGACCTCCAGCACGCTACGGTTCCAGTGACATCCGCCAGGCGCGGACGCTGGGCAGCGCTGGACGCGCTAGCGGCTCCAGAGCGCTCAGTGCCCTGCCGGAGCCGCCGCGCAGCTCCCGCCGTCGGGACGGCAAAGGCTTTCGTCGAGGGCATGGGGTTTTGGCGGGGCTGGTTGTGGTGTTGCTGCTGGGGAGCTTGGTGGTGCTTAAACAGGTGCAGCGTCCTTCTCAGCCACGTCACCCTGCGGTTGTGGCGGTCGAGGTGGCTTCCGACTCTGTCACCCCGCAGTCGTCAGCACCCTCAGCAGAGCAGGTGTCCTCCAAGCAACCCAGCAACGAGCATTCGGGATACTCTCAGATTCGTCCTGCCGCGCAACCAGGCACTCTGCCTGCCCAGCTTCCTTCAGGGTCCACTTCAGGCTCATCGGCGCCCTCGCCGAGTTCTCACACACCGATCGATTCCCCGTCCTCGCAGGGCACTAGCCAACCCTCTTCTCCCACGACTCCCAAGCGACCCGTAAAGCCACGGCCTGGGCGGACGGTACCTCCCGCTGAACCTCCAGTGGGGCCTGCGGCTAGCAATGTGGAAATGGTGGATACCGGTTTTTACGGAGATGGAATCCAGCCGGTGATGTCCGATGGAGTGTTGACCACCGGATTCCAACCGAGTCAACCTCCTGCGTCCACCAGCATGTCGGGAGGGCGCCTGCACGCTGTAGGCGATGACGGGCATTACCGCGAAGGGCAACGGATGCACCTGGAGTACACCGTCACCATGAACTTGGGCGATTCTGTCAACGATGACAATGGTTGGTTTATTGCCGCTCAAGGATGGGGGATGGGCGGTACTGAGGCCAACCCGGTGTGGCCTCACGCGGCTTGGACCGTGGAGATCCGCAACGGATACTGGATGTTCATTGCAGGTAACTGGAACAACGGCAACGTGTGGGTATTACCCCAACTGATGCCCTACAGCGATGGCCAAGCGTGGCGCATGGTGTTGGATATGACCATGTCGGCCTATGAGGGGCAGGCAAGCACGACGTTGGTGATCAACGGCCAGACCGTGATTGACGGGGACACCCGACCCAACCTGATGCCAGACAACTGGAATGGTGTGGAGATAGATTTGGGGATCCACGAGGGAGTGGACTCCGGGTCCGCCCCTGATTATTCCAGATCAGCTGTTTACTCCCATATCAACCTCACGCGACCCTGACGCGGGGATGTAGTGCTGGGTCTGTTTGCATCAGGGCTGGGAATTTGGAAAGATACATGTTGTGAAATACCCGATCCCCTCGTCTGGCCTGCCGAACAGTCAGGAGTCAGGTGAGGAGCCTACCCGCCGTCGGGTGATTACCCTGCTGGCCCAGCAAGGGCTCTTGACGGTACCGCAGTTGGCGCAGCGCTTGGGGTTGACGGTTCCAGCGGTGCGGCGGCATCTGGACCTGTTGGAGCAGGAGGGCTTAGTCGCGGGGGAGCAGGCCGCAGCTGCGCAGCGAGGCCGAGGCAGACCTGCCCGGGCCTACCGTCTCAGTGCAGCGGGGCGTGCGCACCTGGGTTCGGACTACGACCATCTGGCGACAGAGGCGCTGCAGTTTTTGGCCCAGGCTGTGGGACGCGAAGGGGTACGGCAATTCGCCCATGCCCGCGCGCAAGGCATGCAGCAGCGTTACGCCCAAGCGCTCCACCAGGTCGGCCCCCAACAGCGCGTGCAGGTTTTAGCCCAGATGCTCACTGCGGATGGGTACTACGCTGCAGGGCAGCCAGAGTCGGCCACGCCCGACTCGCCATCAGTGGTATGCCAGCATCACTGTCCGGTCAGTGGCGTGGCGGGAGATTTCCCTGAACTGTGCGAAGAGGAAACGGCCATGTTCTCTCGCCTGCTGGGGATGCCAGTCACCCGCACCGCCACGATTGCCGCTGGAGCTCCCGGTTGCATCACCCACATTGATACCTCGACCACGACTGCGCAGGAGACCCGCTCATGACTACCTCGACTGATCTGACTCCCGTCATCCCCGATGAGTTGGAGGCCTTGGGTACCTATCGTTACGGCTGGTCTGACTCGGATGCCGCCGGGGCTAGCGCTCGACGGGGGTTGTCTGAAGAGGTGGTGCGTGATATCTCTCGACTGAAGAACGAGCCGCAGTGGATGCTGGACCTGCGGTTGAAAGGTCTGCGTCTGTTCGGAAAGAAGCCCATGCCTGCGTGGGGTGCAGATTTGAGCGGTATTGATTTCGATAACATCAAGTACTTTGTTCGCTCAACCGAAAAGCAGGCCACCTCTTGGGATGAACTACCTGCTGATATTAAAAACACCTACGATCGCTTGGGTATACCTGAAGCTGAGAAGCAACGATTAATTGCAGGTGTGGCTGCTCAATATGAATCTGAAGTTGTGTACCATCAGATTCGCGACGATTTGCAACAAAAAGGGGTCATATTTCTCGATACTGATACCGCCTTAAAAGAACACGAGGATTTGTTTAAGGATTATTTCACCTCAGTCATTCCCGTAGGAGATAACAAATTCGCCGCGCTTAATACGGCGGTCTGGTCGGGAGGGTCATTCATCTATGTCCCTCCGGGTGTTCATGTGGACATTCCTTTGCAGGCCTACTTCCGTATCAACACCGAAAACATGGGTCAGTTTGAGCGCACCCTGATCATCGCCGATGAGGGCAGTTACGTGCACTACGTCGAAGGCTGTACCGCTCCCATTTACTCCAGCGATTCTCTGCATTCGGCAGTGGTGGAAATCATCGTGAAAAAGGACGCCCGGGTGCGCTACACCACTATCCAGAACTGGAGCAACAACGTCTATAACTTGGTCACCAAACGTGCGGCTGCCCATCAGGGTGCCACGATGGAGTGGATTGACGGCAACATCGGTTCTAAGATCACTATGAAGTATCCGGCGGTGTATCTGCTGGGTCGGCACGCCAAAGGGGAAACGTTGTCGGTGGCTTTTGCGGGGCAGGGCCAGCACCAAGATGCGGGGGCCAAGATGGTCCACGCGGCACCGCAGACCAGCTCCACCATCGTCTCCAAGTCGGTAGCTCGTGGTGGAGGGCGCACCTCCTACCGGGGTTTGATCAAGGTGGAGCAGGGGGCTGATCAGTCCAAATCGACCGTGCGTTGTGATGCGCTGCTGGTGGACACGATCAGTCGCAGCGACACCTATCCCTACGTGGATGTGCGTGAGGATGACGTACAGATGGGGCACGAGGCCACCGTCTCTAAAGTCAGTGACGCTCAGCTGTTTTATCTGCAAAGCAGAGGCCTGACTGAGGAAGAAGCCATGGCCATGATTGTGCGCGGGTTTATCGAGCCCATTGCCCGGGAGCTCCCTATGGAGTATGCCCTGGAACTGAACCGTCTCATCGAGCTGCAGATGGAAGGTGCGGTGGGATGAAAACCGTCACCGCTTCCCTCCCTCGCACATGCAGGGTTGTCGCACTGACCCGGGTCCACAAGGCCGTTTCACCCGGGTCAATGCGACAACCCTGCCCCAGACCGCATTGCCCGCTACCGACCTGCTGGATGGACTGATGAGCACCCTGACCGACCAACCTCCCATACTGGCGCACAGCCATGGCGACACGTCTACACCCAGCCCCCAGCGTGGACAGTTGCGTTTCGCCACTAGCGGCGAGCTGCCTTTTCCCCCGCCCACCGGGCGCGAGGAGCAGTGGCGCTTCACCCCCTTGCAGCGCCTGGAGGGTCTGGCGACTGCCCTCCCGTGGCAACAGGGGGAGATCGGGCAGCTGAGCGTGCAACTAGAGGCCGCAGCGCCTGGTGCCCGGCTGGAGCAGGTGCCCTGTAGTGACCCGAGGGTGGGGCAATTACCCGGGCCTGTGGACTACGTGGCTGCCCAAACGTGGCAGGCCAGCCGCACGGCTCACGTGCTGCACATCAGCTGCGACGCTGTGGCTGACCAACCCATCCACCTGTACCTGACCGGCTCCGGTACCGAGGTGGTCACCGGGCACTTGGTGCTCGACGTCGATGCGGGTACTCACGCCACCGTGGTGCTCCACGGCCAAGGCCAGGCAACGGTGGCTAACAATGTGGAGGTTCGGGTCGGCGCTGACTCCAGCTTGACGCTGCTGAGTGTGTTGGACTGGGAGCCGGCAAGTGTGCAGGTGGGCAGCCACAGTGTGCGGCTGCAGGCCAATGCCCGGGTGCGCCACGGTGTGGTGAGTCTGGGGGGAGCTGTGGTGCGTCTGCACACCAGCGTGGACTTCGCCGCCACGGGAGGGGATGCCACGATGGTAGGCCTCTACGTCGCGCAGGCTGATCAGCACTTGGAGCATCGCTTATTCCTCGACCACAGCCAGCCCCACTGCAAGAGCCGGGTGGAATATAAGGGTGCGTTGCAGGGTCAGGGTGCTCGCACGGTGTGGGTCGGCGATGTGCTGATCCGGGCGGCTGCGGAGGGCACTGACACCTACGAACTCAACCGTAACTTGCTGTTGACCCCCGGTGCGCAGGCGGATTCGGTGCCTAACCTGGAGATCGAGACCGGCGAGATTGCTGGTGCTGGCCATGCCAGCGCCACAGGCAGGTTCGACGATGAGCAGCTGTTCTACCTTATGGCTCGCGGCATCGATCGAGCGCAGGCCCGGCGTCTGGTAGTGCGCGGATTTTTTGCCGATGTGGTGGCGCAGTTCGGGGTGCCGCAACTGGCCGAGCAGCTCATGCAGCAGGTGGAAGGCAAACTCCATCCAGCCTTGGACAGTATGGAGCAGGCTTCATGAGCACCCCGCCCTCAGGATTCCTGCCGGCCTACCCTGCCGACCAGCTCGCACCCGGCAGCGTGGTTGGTCTCACCCTCGAAGGTGTGTCCATTGCCCTGGTCCACCAGCAGGGGGAGTTTTTCGCTTTGCGCGACCAATGTTCCCACACCGCCGTTGCCCTGTCGGAGGGGGAGGTTCAGGATGCGACATTGGAGTGCTGGCTGCACGGCTCCTGCTTTGACCTGCGCACCGGCAAGCCCACTTCGCTACCCGCCACCGAGCCGGTGGCCACCTACCCCACCCTGGTCCATGAGGGTCAGGTGTACGTCAACATTAACCAACCCTCCACCATAGCCTGATCAACCCTGAAGGAGAACCCCATGTCGACTCTGGAAATCCACGACTTGCACGTCCAGGTGCGCCCCGAGGAAGGGGATAGCTGCGGCAAGCAGATTCTACGTGGCGTTGACTTGACGGTGAGTTCCGGTCAAACCCACGCCATCATGGGCCCCAATGGGTCCGGTAAATCGACCCTGGCTTACGCACTGGCCGGCCATCCCAAGTACGAGGTCACCGCCGGCAGTGTCACCCTCGATGGGCAGGATGTGCTGGCGATGAGTGTGGATGAGCGTGCGCGCGCCGGGATGTTCCTGGCCATGCAATACCCCGTGGAGATCCCCGGCGTGTCGGTGGCCAATTTCCTCCGTACCGCTGCCACCGCCATACGTGGAGAGGCTCCTAAGGTGCGCACGTGGTTGGGGGAGGTCCGTCAGGCCATGAAAGACCTGTCCATGGATGCGGCTTTCGCCGAGCGTAACGTCAATGAGGGGTTCTCCGGCGGGGAGAAGAAACGCCACGAAATCTTGCAGATGGAACTGCTCAAGCCACGCTTAGCTATCCTCGATGAGACCGACTCGGGCTTGGATGTGGATGCATTGAGGGTGGTCAGTGAGGGGATCAACCGGGTCCGTGCCAGCGGCGAGGTCGGGGTGCTGTTGATTACCCATTACACGCGGATTTTGCGTTATGTAGCCCCGGATTTTGTGCACGTGTTTGTTGATGGCCGCATTGCCGACTCTGGTGGCCCGGAGCTTGCCGAGCGCCTGGAAGCAGAAGGGTATGAGCGTTATGTCAACGTCCCCGCCTGAGCCCCTGACCACGCATGACTACCCTCCGGTTCCCTCATCGGTCAGCCTGGCAACTCCTGTTGAAGTAGCCGATGTGGAGGAGGCTCTGCGCGATGTGGTTGACCCCGAGCTGGGCATCAACATCGTTGACCTGGGCTTGGTTTACGGTCTCACGGTAGATGCAGACAACGTGGCGGTCATCGATATGACCCTGACCTCAGCGGCTTGCCCCCTGACCGATGTGATTGAGGACCAGATCCGTGGCTCCTTAACCGGCTTAGTGGCTGATTTCCGTCTCAACTGGGTGTGGATGCCCCCTTGGGGAGTGGAAAAAATCACTGAAGATGGCCGAGAGCAACTCCGAGCACTTGGGTTTTCCATCTAGCTGGGTTGGTTTGGTTGCAGACCGTGCGATGTGGGAGCTCACCACCGGGTGGGTAGTTAGATCAGCCCACAGTCTGATGTGAAACCATTGCTGCTCAGCAAGTGGCATGAATCCCTTGCGATCACCTTCTGCCTTGCGGGGTGTCTGATTGTCATTTTCTTCCGCAGGACTACTTTGGGCAAAGAGATGAGTCGAATGAATATTTTGTTGTTCCCCTAGTGGTGAAGGATCTGGATAAACCGACTGCCTTATCCTTGTTTCCTCAAACGACATGGATGTGTGTGCCATGATGAAAACACCGTATGAGAGTACTAATCGGTTACTGCAAGCGTTGGAGGATCATCGTTATCCGAGCCCGTTGAAGGCTGTGCCTGAGGTAGAGTCACGGTATAAGCCACTGGTGGAGCCGTTGGTTTTTCCTGAGGAGTTCTTGTATTTTCACAATACTATCGATATTAGTGCGTTAGTGTGTCAGCCTATAATATATTTTAATGCTATCGAGGATTGTGCTGATGGGCGCCTCATGTGTCAGAACGAGGACAATCCATTTTACCCTAAGATCCTTTTTCCTGTCTGCGAGGAGAGTCATCAACATTATCTCATCGAGTTAGGTGTTCCCGGGGTTGATCCAGGGGGCCGAATATTTGAGTGGGGATACGGTGCTTGGGAGTTTATAGTGAACTATTCTAGTTTTGGTGGTTTGTTGGATAGGATAACGGATACTTTGTTGGCGGGTGGTTACGATTGGCATGAGGGTGGTTTACATACCCCTCATCCTGACCCTTTTCGAGAGGCGTACCGACTATGGGATGATGAAATAATTCCAGAATATGTCAATGGTAGGCCTCTTTATGTTCCTGGAAAGGTTTACCCTGAACACCCACCCGCTGCACGCCAACATATGCCGGAGCATTGGAAGTTAGCCGAAGAACTCGCCGGGGGACATTATTTCGACTAGTTCGGATACCATATCGTGGCTTCCGCCTCAGTCGGTCGTAGGCAGCCGGGTGATTCACCACATGGCACTGTCGCGGCTATGACCGACCAGGTGCGAGGGTGGGCAGCGGCGCCCGATAACCCCACCGGGGAGCTAGTTGGCTATGGCCACCGACTATGGACAAATAGAGAGACAAAATAGAGAAGTGACGCAAACGACTCAGGCCAGTCAGTTCAAGGCCACCTGTCTGTCTTTGCTGGACGGAATCGCCAGCCATGGGCGACTTATGTGGTGACCAAGCATGGCAAACCAGTGGCAAAGCTGGTGCCTGACAACGATCCCGCCCCGATCGAGGGGTCCCTGCGGGTGCTGACCGATGATGAGAGCCTGTTGTTCAGCACGGGAGAAAAGTGGGACTGTGACTAGAGTTTTGCTCGATACCCATGCATTGGTGTGGTGGATTGGCCGCACCTCCTCGCTGAGTCGCAAAGCAAGCACGGTGATCAAGCAGGCGCAAAGGTGTGGGTCAGCCCCATCAGCTTGTGGGAGGTTGCCATGCTGGTCGACAAAGGGCACGTCGAAATGGATCGCCCCCTGCAGGCGTGGGCCAACGACCTGCTGGGCACGGGCAGGGTGGAACTGGCAGCCCTGGCCGCCGACGTGGCAGTTGAGTCGGCACAGTTGCCTGACTTCCACGGTGACCCAGCGGACCGCTTTCTCGTTGCTACCGCCCTGACCCTCCATGTGCCCCTGGTCGCCATGGACGAGAAGATCAGAGCGTGGGCCAAAGCTCACTCAGCGCTGACCTCTACGTGGTGAGCAGCTCTCACTGTGAAGGCTGAGACGGTTGGGCTATTGACCAACCCCCAGGTCACAGGCGGTGCGTTCTACGCTGGACGTGCCTACCGTGAGGTGATCGTCCTTTTCCAGAAAGGCAAGGTGCACCGATGATCTCCCGCACATCCCATCGAGGATTGCAGTCACCGTGGGCTGTGGTTGTGGCCTTGGTAGCAGCGGTAGGGCTCGTTGCCGGGGTTGGAGTCGCTCTACTGCTGCGTCGCGAGGCGGGGCAGGTGCAGGCCAGCACTGATTGCCAGCCCCCCGCGTGTTCACACCTCACCACCACCTTCCCAAACCCCAGCCTGTCTCTGGGGCCAACCCAGCCCGGCGGGATACAACCCCCCTCCACGCTGGGGGAGCTGGTAGCTGATCCGGGGCAGGCCGCAGCCACGCCGGGGGCCTCCACTGTGGGTGCCCAGCCGTTGGGTAGCTTCACCGAAGCGGTCCCCACGGGGGCGGTGGTGGTGTCGCTGCAGGGCGCGGACACTGCGGCGGGTAGCGTGCAGGCGCCGCTACGTACCCTGAAGGCGGCGGTGACCCGCGCTCGCAGCGGTCAGGCCATCGTGCTACGTGCAGGCGCCTACCACGAGTCGGTGGACATTCCAGAGGGCAAGTCGCTGACTATCCAGCCCTACCCCGGCGAGAAGGTGTGGCTGGACGGCGCGCGCCCCGTCTCTGGGTTTCGCCCCGATGGCGGCGCGTGGAGTGTCCCGTGGAGCTTGGTGTTGGACTCCACCCCTGGACACACCTCGGGGCAGCCGGATGGGACCGCGCCGGGGTGGCAGTGGCTCAACCCCAGCCACCCGATGGCTGCCCATCCCGACATGGTGTGGATCAATGGCGTGGAGCAGCGGCAGGTGGGCAGCCGGGCGCAGGTCAAGGCGGGCACATTCTTCGTCGACACCACTGCCCATCGGTTGGTGGTGGGTACCAACCCTACCGGCGCTTTGGTGGAGGCCTCCGATCTGGAGTATGCGCTGACTGTGGTCCGCGCCCCAGGCACACGTATTCAAGGGATCGGGATTCGTCGCTTCGCCACGCCCATCCCTAAGTTCGGTGCGGTCAGGCTGTATTCGCCGCAGGTCAGCGTGGACAATGCGTGGTTCGCGGACAATGCCACGGTGGGGTTAGGGATGTATGACACCGGAATTACTGTGACTCGCTCCACCTTCACGGGGAATGGTCTGATGGGGATTCAGGGTCATCGAGCTGACAACGCGGTGATGAAATCCCTGCTCATCACCAAAAGTAATGATGAGCATTTTAACTTCGCCCCTAATTCTGGTGGGATGAAACTGACTCAATCCCGGCAGGTTTTGGTGCGGGACAGCGCAGTGGTCGATAATTTTACTGTCGGGGTTTGGTTTGATCAATCCTGCCTGGGAGTGACCATTGTGCGTAATCAGATCAACCGCAATGCAGGAATTGGGGTTCACTTTGAGCTCAGCGCACAAGCAGTGGTGGCGGGCAATAGCATTCGCGGCAGCGGCGCCGAGGGGGTGAAAATCCAGAACGCTTCCCAGGTGCAGGTGTGGAATAACACTGTGGTCAGCGCCTTGCGCGCTGTGGACATTATTCAGGATCCTCGACGGCCTTCCAACCCGGGCAACCAATATGATCTTGATTCTCGGTATCCTCATGACCCGGACATGACCTGGCTATCCACCGATATCTCGGTGGGCAACAATGTGATGGAAGCGGGGGTGAAAGCGGACAGTATTTTCGCCGTGGAGGATTACGAGCAAACGATGAACGCCAGCCAGATGCGCATCACCACCAACGGCAATCTCTACAGCCAACCCATCAGCGGACGGCCACGCTGGGTGGCGGTGTGGACTGGCCAGGGCACCGACCCCTTCGTGTACACCCGCTTGAAGGACTTCGTGACTGCCACTGGCCAGGAGCGCTCCAGCCGTGCCCAGGTGGGCAGCAGCGCGTTGACGGCAGGAGGCCAACTCACGCCTGCGTGGAAAACCCAACAAGCCAGCATCGCCCAACCAGTGCCCGCAAACTTGCCCGTGAACCCGCCCACACGCACCCTCGGCACCTGGTAGCTACAACGGCAACCCGAGGGTTTCGAAGGTGGTGCATTGGGTGGGGTCGGCAGTTTGCATGCCTTTCTCTAACCACTGCCTCCGTTGTTCACTGGTGCCGTGGGTGAAATTGTCGGGTTGCACTTGGCCGGTGGCCTCTTTTTGTAGCTTGTCATCGCCCACGGCCTCAGCGGCCTGCAGACCCTCGGCCAAGTCACCCTCATCCAGGGAGATCCCGTCTTGGCTGCGGTCGGCCAGCGTGGCCCACACTCCGGCATAGCAGTCGGCCTGTAATTCCATGCCCACGGAGTACTGGTTCTTCTGCCCCTGCGAGGACAGAGCTGTCTGGGCGCGACGCACCTTACGTTCGGTGCCCAAAATGTTTTGCAGATGGTGGCCAAACTCGTGCGCCATGATGTAGGCCTGCGCGAAATCACCTTGGGCGCCAATCTGCTCCTGTAAGCGTTCCAAAAAGCTCACCGAAAAGTAGATGGTGCTATCGCCAGGGCAGTAGAACGGCCCGACTTGGATGCTGGCGTTGCCGCAGGCAGTACTGACCGACTGGGAGGGGAATAACCGCAGTCGGGGCGTGGTGTAGTTAGCACCGCGACGGGAAAACTCCTCTTTCCATACTCGATCGGCGATGGTGTACACCTTGATCAGGCGGCATTCCGTTTGGGTCTCCTGAGCTTTGCGCGAGGTGCAGTGGCTCATGTCGACCGGTTGGGCTGCTCCGGCACCGGTGGTCGCGGCAGGCATCCCTGACCCGAAGGCACCGCTGACTAGCGCCCAGATCAGTAGACCCACAATGCCCATGCCTCCACCGCCCATGGCCAAACCGCCGGGCAAACCGATGCCCATCCCGCCACCCCCGCTGGAGGTGTCCACAGTGGACAGGTCTATCGAGTCACTGTCAAAACGCATGAGGGATCTCTTTTCGGTGGGAATGCCAACGCGGCTGCCCTCCATTATGCGTGGTCAGGGCTGATCGTGGTGCACATAGGCTTACGAGGTGATTACGGCACAGGGGATTGAACTGCGGGCAGGGGCCCGATTGTTGCTGGAGCAGGCCAGTTTTCGGGTGGGCGCGGGGGAGCGAGTCGGCTTGGTGGGGCGTAACGGCGCCGGTAAGACCACCTTGACCCGTTGTCTGGCGGGGGAAACCCAACCCGCAGCAGGGACGATCACCCACAGCGGCAGCGTTGGCTACCTACCCCAGGATCCGCGCACGGGGGACCTCACTGTGACTGCCCAGGAGCGCATCCTGGCCGCGCGTGATTTGGACCAGATCGTGCGTCGGCTGCGAACCTGTGAGCAGGAGATGTCCAGCCCCGACGCGGCCCGAGCTGAGAAAGCCATGAATCGCTATCCCCGCCTGGAGGCGGAGTTTCTGGCCGGGGGAGGCTATGCCGCGCAGTCGCAGGCAGCCAGCATTGCCGCCAACTTGGGGTTGGCTGAAAGGGTGCTCCATCAACCTTTGGGCACCCTCTCGGGGGGCCAGCGTCGCCGTGTCGAGCTGGCCCGGTTGTTGTTCTCCAGCGCGGCTGCCCCTGATGGGACGCTGCTGCTCGACGAGCCGACTAACCATCTGGATGCGGACTCTATCGCCTGGCTGCGCGACTACCTCAAGGTATTCTCCGGCGGGTTGGTGGTGATCAGCCACGACGTTAACCTGTTGGGGGAGGTGGTCAATCGGGTCTTCCACCTGGATGCCAACCGTGCGGCCTTGGACCAGTACAACGTTGACTGGGCCCGCTATGTGCAGGTGCGCGAACAGGATGAGCGCCGCCGCAAACGCGAACGGGCCAATGCCGAAAAACAGGCCGCTGTGTTGCAGACTCAGGCAGAGAAAATGCGCGCCAAGGCGACCAAAGCCAAAGCGGCTCAAGACATGTTTCGCCGAGCGGAGCGGCTGCTAGCTGGCGCCGAGCAGGTGCGGGCCAAGGATAAAGTGGCCAAGCTGCGCTTCCCCGACCCTGCCCCGTGTGGGAAAACTCCTTTGATGGCTACAGGTTTGTCGAAAACCTACGGCAGCCAGGAGGTGTTTACAGACGTGGATTTGGCCATCGACAAAGGCAGTCGGGTGGTGGTTTTAGGCCTTAATGGAGCCGGAAAAACGACCCTGCTGCGCCTGCTAGCTGGAGTGGAGAGCCCCGATACCGGCACGGTGGACCAGGGCCACGGGCTGCTGCTGGGCTATTACGCCCAGGAGCACGAGACGCTGGACCCAGCGGCCAGCGTGGTTGACAACATGCGGGCCAGTGCTCCTGAGTTGACAGATCTGCAGGCTCGCTCAGTGTTGGGGTCGTTTCTGTTCTCCGGCGAGGATGTGGATAAGCCTGCCCGGGTGCTTTCCGGGGGGGAGAAGACCCGGCTGGCGTTGGCGCGGCTGGTGGTCAGCCGGGCCAACGTTTTGCTTCTGGATGAGCCGACCAACAACTTGGATCCGGCTAGCCGTGACGAAGTCCTGGGTGCCTTACGCTCCTATGCTGGGGCGGTCGTGCTGGTCACCCACGACGAGGCGGCGGTGCAGGCCCTCAACCCGCAACGGGTTCTGCTGCTGCCTGACGCGGCCGAGGATTTATGGAATGACTCCTACCTCGATTTGGTCAGTTTGGCGTAAAAAGTGACACCTGGGGACCTTTGGCCGATGGAGCATGATCGCTAGCAGTTCTACTCTGAAGTGGTGCTCAAGGTCAACGCAGACCAAAGTCCTTTGATCACAAGGGGATTTGCTTCAAAACGACACGCCCGAAAAATCAACACGCCGAATGGTGATCGAAAAATGTGCGCGGAGAGTCTCTTTTACGGCACACTGCGTTATCGAACGCAGCGCGTTCGGCACGCAACGTGCACTGTGGTGAGACTCTGCGTAGTCTCATCCTTGGGAACACCCTGAGGGGACCACTGTCATGTCGATCCAATGGTGATGCTCCAACGCAGGCCTCACCCCAGGCAAGGAGGAAACACGGTGGCTGTAATGACCGAAGGACAGATTAAAAAGGGCGCCCGTATTACGGGTAACGACCGTAGCCAGTTAGCCAACGAACTGGTCTCCGAGTACAAATCCGGGGCCAGCATTCGTGCTCTGGCAGAGAAGACGGGGCGTTCCTACGGGTTCATCCACCGTATTCTCACCGAGTCCGGCGCCCAGCTGCGCAGCCGAGGCGGGGCCACGCGTGGCGGCAAGGACAAAATGATGTCCAGCCAGAACAAGGCCACAGACAGCGCTAGCTAGGGCGCCAGCGGCACACTGACCACAACACGGCTGGGGTCCCACCTTCGCAGAGGGTGGGACCCCAGCCGTGTTGTGTGGTGTGCTCAGGACACGGGCGCTCGTGGGTGGCCAGCGTGGCTGAACCGCTCTTACTCGCCATGCCGCTCTGAGGTCAAACGAAGGCGGCCAAATAAGGCTGAACATCCAGCGGCCACTAGGGGAGTGACCACCAGAATGACACCCAACTGCCACCAGGGCAGCGACAGGTTGCGCAGAATCTGCAGACCCATCCATTGGAAATCTTCCGGTTGCGAATCCCACAGGTTATAGCGCGGGATCTGGACGGCATGGGTCAGGACAGAGTTGGTGGTCCATATCCCGACCATGAACAGCACCAACAGCATCGGCAACAACGCGCCGGTCAGCGCAATCCCCACCGCGCTGCCCATGATGGTGCCCCATGTGGCGCATAACCAGGCCCGCCACGCCGCCACCTGGGCAGCCATCCGGGGGTTGGCTCCACAGGCACCTAGCGTGGCCGCATCGTGCTGGCTCTGTTGGCTGGACATGGCAGTCACCGTCAGGGTCGAGACCACCACCAGTAACGCGGTCACCACCACCAGCCCCCACAACAGGGTGCGCAAAGCGTGAAGGATGAATGTGGGGGCCAGGATCACCGCCTGGGGCCCCACTGCGTCGCGCAGTTGTTGGGTGGTGGTGGCCTGGAAGGCTTGGGGTAGCTGCACAATCAGGGTGCTGGGAAGCAGACGCATCCCCCAACGCTGGGCCTGCTCGGGTGAGATCAGAAGGGTCGCATGTCCAGCAAACTCATCCGTCGAGTTGGTGGTCTGCACGACCCGACTGCCGGAGGGAAGCAGCACCTCCTGCACCTGGTCCTGCTGATCACCCAAGGGCACGGGCGTCGCAGTGGTGGAGGCGCTGACCACCTGCCACGCTGGTGTTGAGTCTGTGGTGGCGTTCGCCCCGCGCAGGAGTGCCACCGGGCCGACAGGCGGCGTTGCGTTCCACGTCTGGTTCACCTGCTGCTGGCGCTGGCTGTCCAGGGTTTCTGGTTCACGATCGGACCTGCCGAGATAGGGCAGCAACACCACAGCCTGGCCTGAGCGCAAACCAGCCTGGGCGCGGGCATCCAGGCCAAAGCTGCGCCCTGCGACATCAGGCCCCATCGCCACCACCGACACCGATAAGGTGGCGGGGTCGGTGGTGGAACAACCGGGCTGGGAATGTTGGCGGTTCACCACCTCCCCCAGCCCGGTGGCAGGGGATAGGCACCTGCTGGGGGTGATGGACATCACCTGCGCCGATATCCACGAATCCCACGGCAGGGGTGAGGAGGGGCTGCCCTCGTCGGTCAGGGTTGCCGGAAAGTAGGCCTGCCACACCGTTTCCAGGTGAGCACTGGGCAGTGCTGCGGCAATCCGCCGCGTGGTCAGAACATGATCATTGGCGTCGAGTTGTACGACCGCCCACTGGGCGGGCAGTGGCGAACCGGCGTTGTCGTAGTAGTGCGCCATGGTGGTGGCGCCGGTCAGGGCAGCCACCAGTAGCATCGTGGCGGCGGTGATGCCTGCGATGGCCGGCACGGTCCGGCTGGAGTTACGGGAGGCATCGCGCATCCCCATCCGTGCTGACAGGCTGCCCCGGCGACGCACTAGGCGGCAGGCCAGCCCCAAAAGGGCGGGGGTGAGCCGGATGAACGCGAACACCAAGGCAGCTGCGGTCAGAGCCAGCCACACCAGCAGCAGTGCCGGGCTGGGGTCCCCGGTGGATAGCTGCCCCATGACGGTCTCGGAGAACAGCACCAGGCTCACGCAGCTAGCCACCAGCAGTGCCCCGGCCAGCGCCGTGGCGGCGCGACGACGACGCCGGGACGGTGGCGGTGGGCGCAGCATGTGGACGGGAGATAGGCGGCTCACCGGCCTGGCCAGCAACCACGCGGTGACCCCAGCACACAGTAGGGCCATAACCGCGATCACCAGGCTGGAGATCAGCACCACCTGCGGGTAGAGCAGGCGTACCACCGCCTGTGAACCGGCACGCACATGCGCCAGCACGCTGCCACCCAGCGCGCCCAGGCCTACCCCCAACCCGGCGCTGATGGCTCCCAGCAGGAGTGCCTGGCCGGTCATCAAGCGGGTGATCTGGCGTCGATCAGACCCCTGGGTCGCGGCTTGGGCCAGCCAGCGGCGGTGGGTGCGGCTGCCGATGGCAAACGCCGGGGCGGTGAGCAGCCCAATCTCCAAGGCCAGGATGAACAGGGCGACCAGCGCCACCCCGATCAGCGTCGGATCCCAACCATCAAAGGCCAGGCTGAAGTAGGCCCAGCCCCCCCGCAGTTGACTCATCTGCCGGCTGGGAAGGTGGGGAGGGTCGTTGAAGACAGCCCGTGACTGCACTGCCCACCCCAGCTGGTTCAGTGGTTGCACCTGCTGCCAGGTCAGGGGGGTGGGGGAGTCGACCAGGAAAAAGATCTGGTCGGTGGAGCCGTAGTCTGTCTCCCTCACCATGGAGGAGGGCGCCAGGGCGCTGGTGGGCAACCCCACCACGTCCACGGCGTACTCACCACCGGTTAGCCCTGCGGCAAACCCCATCAGCTCGACGGGCTTGAAGTCGGCCACCTCGACTGTGCCGACCACCGTGACTGGGGTGGGGGCGGAGTCAGTGCGTGAGTTCGTGCGTAGCAGGAACGGCCCGTGGTCGGGCAGGTGTCGTTGGCTCACTGCGGAAGTGGATACCAGCACCTCATGGGCCGCGCTGGGCCAGCGGCCACTACGCAGGGACATCATCCCTGCAGTGGCGGGGTCGCGTGCGTCGAGGGTCAGCATGCGCAGACTGCCGTACGCAGCGGGGTTGGTCGCAGCCGACACCGAAAAGACTCGCCCCGGTATGAGCCGGGCCTGGGGATCCAGCCGGTCACGGATCAGTTGGCTCAACTGCTCCAGGGGGGTGGAGGTGGACCGGGGGCTCTGTCCAGCCAGGTCCGCCCTACCCAACTCCACCGGTTCACCACTCGCGTAGTTCTGGGAGCCGTCGGGATACTGCCGATAGTGCGGATAGGAAGTCAGGCTGAGCCGGGCCTGGGAGGCACCCATGATCTGTTCCAGCCCTGCAGTGGTGGTCACCGGCACGGTGAGGGCGAACCACACGGCCCCGGTCAGCACCGCCACCGGCAGCCCAATCGTTAGGCACACCCACACGCTGCGCACCTTGTTACGCCAGATTTCACGCCGGCTCAGCCGTAGGGCCAACACCCAACTGGTGCGGTAGCGACGCAGCCAGGAAACCATCGCGCTCATGCGGGCTCACCTGCTCCAGCAGCGGTTGGTTCCGACGTGCCCGACGTGCCCGACGAGGAGTCCCCGCCGCCGCTGCGGATGCTGGCCAGCAACGACTCCAGATCCGCCGAGGCCGTGGAGGAGTCGGTCACCGCGCCGTCACGCAGGAAGATCACCCGGTCTGCCCAGGCAGCGTTGCGGGGCTCATGGGTCACCACCAGTGCAGCGGCACCCTGGTCGCAACGCTGGCGAATCAACTCCAGAATCTCTTGCCCAATGTGAGAGTCCAGCGCGGCGGTGGGCTCATCGGCCAGCAGCAGAGTGCGCGGTCCCACCAGGGCGCGGGCGATGGCCACCCGCTGTTGTTGACCTCCGGACAGCTCGTCGGGAAAACGGGCACAGTGCTGGTCCATGCCCACCAGGCGCAGCATCTCCGCCGCATGCAGACGGGCGGTGCGGCCCCTGGTTCCGGCCAACTCCAAGGGCAGGGCCACGTTTTCTTGGGCGCTCAGCGAGGGGATCAGGTTGTAGTACTGGAACACATAGCCCACCTGGGTGCGGCGTAAGGCGGCCAATTGGGCTGGTTTGGCGGTGTCGATGCGTTGGCCGTGCACGCTGATCGTGCCCCGGTCGGGCCGCTCCAGCCCCCCGGCTAGGTTGAGCAGAGTTGACTTACCCGAGCCGGAGGCGCCCATGACGGCCACCATCTCCCCGGAGAACACAGCTAGGCTCACCTCATCCACAGCGCGCACCATGGTGGCGTCGTGGCCAAATGCCTTGCTGACGTGGGTCATAACCAGCTCAGGTTGGCGAGCAGGTGGGGTGCAGGGATTGGACTGACTCATCGGGTGACCTCGGGTTGGGCTGCGGGGGTGGTTTCGGCGGTGAGGGCAGGTGGGGTCCTCAGCTGAGTCTGCACGTGGTCAATCCATTTGACCTCAGCTTCGGCAGAAAAGATCATGTGGTCCAGGGTCAACAGCAGAGCGCGTCGGGAGACGGGGTCGGCCAAGTCGCCCCCTAGTGACGTTTCAGACGCCCCGGCGCGACATTGCCGTGACGCAGCGTGCAGATTTTGCAGGTGGGTCATGCACGCTCCGCGTTGGGCATCCAGCAGGTGCCCCATCGCCTCGCGGGGCTGGTTGGCCAAAGCCAGAGCCAGTTTGATCTCCAACTCGTCGCGGCTGATGCAACTGCGCTGCACCGGGGTGCTCCACCAGGTCTGCACTTCGGTGTGCCCCGCCTCGGTCAATGCGTAGGCGATACGGCCCTGGGCGTCGGGCTGGGCGCCGGGTTGTACCAGGCCGTCACGTTCCAGCCGAGCCAGGGTGGTATAGACCTGCCCGATGTTGAGCTCCACGGTGCCCCCGGTGCGGGTCTCGAATTGGTGTTTCAACTGGGCACCGTACATCGGCTGCTCGCTCAGCAGGGCCAACAAACCCATCCGAACCGACACTGACACCCCCTGTGCGCTGCGAAGAACCCCACCGTAGCACCCGGGGCATACCGAGTATGTGAGTGGGGAAAATTGGCGCCCTGGGTGGGACAAACCCAGGGCGCCAAAGGGGTGACTCGGCGGTTTTACAAGCCGCGCGAGAGGCCTCCATCAACCGGGACCATCGCTCCGGTGAGATAGGAAGCAGCAGGGGAAAGCACAAACGCTGCCACGCGGGCGAACTCCTCAGGGCTGCCATAGCGTTGCAGAGGGATCATGCTCTCAGCTTGGCGGCGCGCCTGGCCAGGGTCCTGTGCCATCTCATCGAGATCCCGAAGTCGCTCGGTATCGATGCGACCAGGTAGCAGGCCGTTGACACGAATGCCCTGCGGAGCCAACTCATCGGCTAGGGTCTTGGCATACATCGCCAGCCCGGGTCGCAGACCGTTGGACAGGGCAAGTTGGGGCAAGGGCTGATGCACCGAGGTAGACAGCACAAAGGCCAAGCACGAGCCTGGTTGCAGGTGAGCACGCAAGGCTTGAGCCAGGCGTACCGGGCCCAGAAACACTGTCTCGAACCCTTCGCGCCAAGCCTCATCGTCCAGGTCATCTGTATCGCCTGCTGCAGGGCCTCCGACAGAGAGCAATGCTCCATCGATACGCCCGTAGGTGGCCAGAGCAGTAGCCACCAGCCGCTCAGCGGTGGCCTCCTCGCGCAGATCGCCGGCTACCTCCAGAGCCACCTCGTGGGTGCCTAAAGCGGCGGCGGCGTGGGAAGCGGTCTGCTCATCGCGCCCACCCAACACCACCTTGGCGCCTTCAGCCACCAACACCTGGGCTGTAGCCAGGCCCAGGCCACGGCTGCCACCCGTGATGATGTAGACGCGCTCACGCAGGTCGAGGTCCATGCCTCTATCCTGCACGGCTACGCAGAGTAATTGCAGCAGGGGTGGGGTTTTCTACTCCACCCCGCCGCCAGAGCCATGGGAGTGCGGGGGCACCGTCAGACCCTCGCTGGCCTGGACGATGACGAAGCCCTGGCCCTCGAAAGCGAGCTGGAAGGCCTCTCCGCTACCCCGGCCAATGAGTGCTCCCATCTTCACGCTGCGGTGCAGCCCAGTGCTCAGGCTGGAGGACCAGGCCACTGCAGCGTTGACGTCGACAAAGGTCGGAGCGTCAACCTCCAGCAGGACGGGAGTTCCATGCGCGGTCAGCGCCAACTGCCCGTGGCCGGTGAAGATGGTCTGAAAAAGCCCGCCGGCCATCATGCCCATGCCGCTGACAGCCCGGATGTCCCAGTCCAGAGTGGGCTCAAAGGCCAGCACATTAGCCCCGTTGATGGTCAGGCTGTCGCCCTCCAAATTGACCAGGTGGATCTCGTCGGCATTGTCGGCCAGGAACAGATCCCCCCGTCCGGTGACGCGCATCAGCGGCAGGCCCTCCCCTGTGATGGCTTTCTTGAGGAAGCGACCGATGCCCCCGCCCTGGTAGGCAAAGTCCATCTCTCCCTGGTAGGCCACCATGCTGCCTTGCCTGGCCATGATCTCCCCGTTGAGCAGCACTTTGAGCATGCGGGGGTTTTGCAGGACCATGCTCTCCTGACTCATGGTCTCGAGGTTCTCGTCGGTGAACAGGGAACTGCGCATGGGGGCTCCTTGAGGTGAGAGGGACCGGAGCTTCCAGGCTAACGTCAGGAGCACACGTCGTCGGCAGCTTTGCGCACTTTGACGTTGGCAGTGGAACCTTGCACGATAACCGCCTGCGTTTTGGTGAAGTTCGTGCCCAAGATCACCTGGATTTGATCGCCCATACCCGTCACGGTCTGATGGGCAGCCCCAGGGATAGAGGCCAACACGGTAGAGGCGGCAGCAATTTGACTACTCTGCTCACCGTGGCGCACCACGGTGACTGGGTAGCTGCCTTCGGCGTTGGCGATGGAGTCCACCTTGAAGCCCAAGCCCCCTAGCTGCCCAGCGACGGTAGCGGCCAGACCGGCCTGACCCGTGCCGTTAGCCACGCTCAGGTGAATCGACTGGGGGGCGATAGCCACCACTGGTTGGCCGTTGAGTGAAGACCACTCTGGTTGAGTGAACTGCTGGGGGAGCTTGACGCTGGGGCGGTTGCCGGTATGAGGCACTGACTGGGCGGTGGCCACGCTGGCTTGGCTGGGTTGATAGGTGTCGTTGCGTAACTGGTCCCACAGGGCGTAGGCGGAGGGTCCCCACTCCACCCAATTGTCGTTGACGGGGGAGGCTAGCACCGGCAGGGTGGCGAAGTTAATGGCGTTCAGTCCGATACCGCGCAGAGAATGACCCAGCGACAGCATTTCGGTGTCGCTGAAGTCTTCGTCCACCGTGGCCGCAGAAGAGGCCGCCTTGATGAAGTTACGCAATTTCAGCGGATTAGTCAGCACTCCCGTCGAGGTGGCCTTTTGGGCCACTGCGGCCAGGAAGGCCTGTTGGCGTTTCATACGGCCTAGGTCGCTGCCATCGCCAATGTTCTCACGCACCCGCACATAAGCCAGGGCTTGTTCACCGCCCACCTCGTGGCGCCCGGCGCTCATGGTCAAACCGGAATCTGGGTCGTTGACCGCTTGTGGCAGGCAAATATTGACGGTGCCCAAAGCGTCGACCATGCGTTTGAAGCCGGTGAAATCCACAATGACGAAATGGTTAACGCGGATGCGGGTGAGTGATTCAAACGTTTTCACCGTGCAGGAAATCCCCCCACGGGCAAAGGCGGAGTTGAACAGGTTGTTTTCGGCGGGGACTTTGACGTTATTGGAGTTTGTGCATTCTGGGATCAGCACGTAAGAATCCCGGGGGATTCCAACCAGAGTGGCGGAGTTACGGTTACCGTTGATGTGCAGCAGGATGGTGACATCTCCACGCTGTCCAGGGATATCCTTGCCGTATTTGGCGTTAGACCCTTCGCGATTATCTGAGCCAATGAGCAGAATGTTCAACGCATTATTGGTGGAGTCGGGGCGATTTCCCACATCTCCATAAGAGGTGCGGTGAAAATTGAGCATGTCCTTTTTGAGGATCCACAAGCCTCCAGCTGCCAGCACGAGCAGGACCAGCAGCACGATTGCTGCAACCTGTAGCCGAGAGCGCTGGCGCTTAACCCGACGACCTCGGCTAGGTGCGCTCTGCCCAGCCTGGTACAGCCTGCCCGCAGGCGGGGGTTGCGACGGCAGGGGAGGGGATCCCGGGAAACGATGGCCCTGTTCCCGGGCGTCAGGACGGGCCCAGACCTCGGGACGATCAGGGTGGCTGCGCTCATCCCTACCCACGCTGCTCACCCCTGTTCCCGGTTCAGTGCTGTGTTGTCGTCAATGCCATGTGATCGCCAGGTGGGCAGGGCAGTTGTGCCCGACGTCATCTGCGCGCGAATTGCCCCTCATGGTAGCGACCCAGGCTGTGGAGGGCAGGATTTGGTCTCACCGAGTGTGCTAGAACGGCGTCGAAAGCCTCCATGATCTCGCAGGTAGCGCCATGAACTGCTCTGCTGATTACGAACAGTGATGATCCTCAGCGTGACGGCGGGCGAGCAGAACAAATCCCACCGGAGCCATCAGGGCGAACAGCCACCACTGCCAGGCGTAGGTGATGTGGCGGGTGGTGCTTAAAGGCTGCGGCCCCTGGCCACCCTCGGCTTGGACGAGCCCGGGAGCCAACGGCAGATTCAGCTTGGTGGCCACGGCGGCCACCTCCAACCGGGCTAGGGAGGCAGCGCCGGCCCCCGTATCTCCCGCCGTGGCCCAACCGAGCTCATGCTCACCTTGAGCCCCCTCGTCATTGCGCAGCCATCCCTGCACCTGCACCGGATCCTGGGGGAGGTGGGGCAGCACCTGGTCGCGTGGCTGCCATCCCCGATCGACCAGCCACACCTGCCCGCTGGAGGTGCGCAGGGCGCTGAGCACGTCAACGCCAGGCCTGCCTTGATGGGTGCGGTTACGCCAGAGCACGACGCTGCCAGGGACCCAGGTGCCCTGCAGGCGCACGGCCCGCCATTGCAAGCTCGGGTCCAGCCTGGTCTGGGTGGCGGTCATACCCAGAGGGACCAGCAGGTGCGGTTCCACGGCGGGCTGGTCGAGGTGCTGCTGCATCGTGGTATTGGCGCTGCGGTGGTCAATGTAGCGGTGGTACTGCCACAGCCCCAGACGCCAGCACGTCAACGAGACCACCAGGCTGACCAGGGCAAACCCCACCCCTACTCGCCAGTTCGGGAGGTGGACACGCGGGCGCTCAGTCATGGCGGTCAGATTGTCGCCAAAAGGGGACATGAAACGAGGCCGGGCAACCACGGGGGAAGTCGCCCGGCCTCGCATCAGTCGCGTTGTGGCCGGGCCGATGGGGCTCAAGTGCAGCAGCACAACGTCTAGGCAAATAGTGCACCATCACCACCGAACCTGGGAAGCAATGCCGTGAGTCCGCGTGTCGGAGTTGGCCAGCAGCACTGCGAAGTAGGGCACCACCACGGCAGCGAGTACCAGGGCCACGCGTATCCACCCGTGCATGAAGATGGCTGCCACGAAACACGCCGTGCGCAGTGACATCGACAGCACGTAGCGACGGAGGCGCTGGTCGTGGCTGCTCACTGGTGGCACTCCCGGTTCACCAGCTCCCAGAGAGGTGATGAGGTGCACGGTGTCACAGTGCCCAGTAGCGGACTTTCTCATGGCAGCTCGCAGCGCTGGGCGGCTGGATCGGGTTGGTTGACCAGGCTGTGCGCGGCGCGAGTGAGGTAGTCCCAGAGCAGCGCGTCATGGTCTGGATGCAAACCCACGTCATCCAGGGCTGCGCGCATGTGGGACAGCCACCGGTCACGCGCCTGCTCGTCGATGGGGAAGCGATGGTGGCGCAGCCGCAGGCGGGGATGTCCGCGCATCTGTCCGTATGTTTTCGGCCCACCCCAATACTGCTGCAGAAATAAACTCAACCGTTGCGCTGCCCCTTGTAGATCCTGCTCGGGATACATAGGGCGAAGCACCTCATCGGTGGCCACTCGTGCGTAAAAGCTGCTGACCAGCCGCTCAAACATTGCCTGTCCACCCATCTGCTCAAACTGTTGGGCGGAGGGGTTGGAGGCTGGGCTGATCGACAGCGGGGCAGGTTCCATCACCTCCAGGATGCCACTAATGTCCTTACCCTTGAGCACCCGGCGCCGATGAGGGACGCATGAGTGAGCAACCCCAGCAGCTAATGGGCAAGGTGGTAGTGATCACCGGAGCTAGCAGCGGGATCGGGCGGGCGGCTGCACTGGCCTTTGCCCGCCAGGGGGCGCACGTGGTGTGCGCGGCCCGGGGGCGGGTGTCGCTGGTGGAGCTGACCGAGCAGATCATCGCCGAGGGAGGTTCGGCCCGGGCAGTGCCCACCGATGTCAGTGATCCCAGCAGTGTGGCCACGCTGGTGCAAGCCAGTGTGGCCGCCTATGGAGGGATCGATGTGTGGATCAACAACGCTGGGGTTATGGCCTATGGGGGCGTGGAGGATCTGCTCACCGACGACTATGAACGACTGGTTCTGATCAACTACCTCGGTCAAGTGTATGGAACCTGTGCGGTGCTGCCGACGCTGCGACACTCCAGCAACCCCGTGATCATGGGTGTGGTGGGCTTAGCTGGATTTGCTGCTAGCCCTCACGCCAACGCCGGCTACGCCGCCAGCAAATTTGCCCTGCGCGGGTTCTACCTCAGCTTGCAAGAAGAGTTGGCTGCCACGGGTGACCCAGTCGCAGTGGTGATGATCCACCCCGACGCGGTGAGCACCCCGCTGTATCGGCACGCCCGACGCCGGGGCCACGGCCAGCCGCAGATCCCGGCTCAGATGTACCACCCCGAGGTGGTGGCCCACGCTATGGTCCAGGCTGCACTGTCCCCCCGTAGACAGGTGATCGTCGGAGGTCGGGCGGCGGCGGCCATCGCCACCTCCTGGCTCACCCCCACCCTGCGCGCGGCCCTGGCCCAGATGCGCCACACAGCGGTGCAGTGTGGCCTGCCGCAGCGAGTGCCCGAATGGGTGCAGCAGTGGGTCGAAGACCTGGCCATGAGCTCCACGCGCCAGATGCCTGCCCCCCATACGGTGCAGGCGGGTGCAGCGAGTCTGGTGCGGACGATCATGGGGATGCCTGCTGCGGGGGCGCAGGGCCGGCACACCGTGCCTGCAGCCACCCAGCGGGACAACTTCGAACAGCCCAGCCCCGCACCGGGGCAGGTCCGCGATGAGTTACCCACCAGTGTGCGGGGGTGGAGTCGCTACGCCACGTGGAGCGGCCAGAGTCGTCAGGTGTGGCAGTGGGCGCGTGCTGAAGTTCGCCAGTGGTGGGACCGACCGCTGCACGAGCAGGCTGCCACCGCCGAAGCCCGCCCCACGCTCGCCCCCGAAGTCAACATCGAGCCGCAGACCTACCCGCGTCTGGCCACCGTTGAGCCGGTGGAGTTCATCCGGCCCAGATGTGCCCAGCCCGAGTCTGAACTGCGGGAGGAGCCACTACCTGAACCTGTCACCCAGTCCACGGAGTACCTGCAGGGCAGGTCAGCTACTGCTACCCGCACTCGGCGAGGGCGCAAGAATGCCAAGGCTGATGCGGTTGCTTCGCAGCGCGTCGTGGACAGTGGCGCGTAGTTGCGCGGCCAGTCCCACCCCTTGGCCAAACGCCGTTTTGACGCTGATGCGCACCACCATGGCTTGGGCACACAGTGACTCCGGCCCGGTGACTTCTGGCTTGGCCAGCACGATCTCGGCCCATTCGTCTTGATTGGTCAGGTTGGTCACCGCCTCAGTGACGATTGTCAATGTGGTGGACAGGTCGGCCTCAGGGTCCACGGGGATGTCGACGGTGGTGGTGCTCCACCCTTGGCTTTTGTTACCCACGCGCACGATTTCTCCGTTGCGCACATGCCAAAGCACCCCGGCATCGTCGCGGATCTGGGTCAAACGCAGCCCCACGGCCTCCACCGTTCCGCTAACGCTGCCAATGTCGATGGTGTCACCTACGCCATATTGATCCTCCACAATGAGGAAACCGCCGGTGAGGAAGTCGCGGATCAACGTCTGCGCCCCGAAGGCAAGGATGGCTGTGATGACTCCCGCACTGGCCCAGGCCTGCAAGGGAGGCAGGTCGAGCAGTCGAACGATCACCACCAGCGCTATCACGGCGATGAGGAAGGAGCTGAAACTGGTCAGGGCACTTCCCAGGGTTTTCAGCCTTTGGTTGCGCCGCTCGTGCAACAGGGGAGCACTGCCTAGGAGCAACCTGCCTGAGCGGGTTCGTGCCAAGGTGGGATGCAGCTGCACACGAGTCGCCCGCTCAATCACCACAGTGATGATGCGGCTGGCCACCCACCGCAGGATCAGGGCCGCCATGAGGACCAGCACAATGGTCAACGGCACCCACGGGTGTTTCTCGATCCAACTGAGGTCTTGCTCGCCAGTCTGGGAGGCGATCAGGCTGAGGTCGATCCGGGCGGGAAAGGCAACCATGGGGTAAGTACTCACTGGTCGAATTGTCAAGGGTCGCAGATCACGCTAGCAGCCAGACCCACAGGGGGGAATTGCGACCCCTTATCGTCCTGGTGTCGGCAAAATCGCTGGCGTATTCACCCTGATAACGGTGACACTGTGAGCGGTCTTTGCGCTGGTAAGCACGGTGAAGGAGGTGCGCCGATGAGCAGCAACTCACCGAGGGTGTTGCTGCTCAACGCCTCCTACGAGCCGCTGTGTGTGATCTCTGC
>JBDIAW010000016.1:0-46264 GCA_039812585.1 Actinomycetota bacterium
CCTAGCGGCGCGCAACGCCCGCCCTCCTCAACGGCATGGTGGGGAGTGGGGCTATCGGGGATAGCAGGGTTGTTCATCGTGGGCTTGCTCGTCAGCATGAAGCAACTGACTCACGCCGGGTGCGCCACTCGGCGCATTACGGCAATCCGCTTCCACGGTTGCTGGATAGCAGCTGGCGTGGTGGTGGCACTACGACCTACGGCCTGGCCCTCGGGATGGGCCCAAACGGTACAGGTGGCCGGCCTCGCGGTGGTGTGCGTAGCAATCCCGATCATCATCTTGCAGTTTGGGATCGCCCGCGCCCCGGTGATCACCACTGCCACGGTGATGGCCCTGCTGCCGGCGGTGGTGTACGGGGCAGATGTGGTGCTGTTTAGCCGCGCCAACCTCAACTTTCTGGGTCCAGTTGCCTTGGTCATTTCAGCCAGTCTGCTCGGACTGGGGCAGCCAATAGTGCAACGACGCCAAGAAAAACAACGACTCGTGTGGCGTCAGGCGGCGCTACAAACCTTCGCCCTTCCTACTCATCTGTGTACTGCCACGCAATCCACCTACCTGCCTGCGGTCAGGCCCAATCGGAAAGAGCTGATCACCACATGACCCCCACTTCCTTTGCTTCTGCTTGCGCCTCTCGGGTAGCCGTCCTGGGCTCCGGGGCAGCCGCCGTAGGCGTCTGTGCCCGTCTGGCGCGTTCGAGCAACGCTGAAATCCATGTGTTTGACCGCTACCCCTTAGGGTCGAGTCTGGCTTTCGACAACACCGATCTGCACGGAACGTGCAACACCTCCGACGGCTCCAACTTGGGCTACTTCCAAGGGCTGCCCTCCCAACCCGGGCAAGCGCCACGCAGTGATGATGGGCATTTTTCCCCTCGCCACCACTTGGGTGCTGCCCTGCATGCCAGCGCTAACAGCCTGCGCTCACTGCTGGGAGTTCGTCTGGTCGATGTGGACCTTTCGGCGACCCGCCTGACGCTCAGTGAGAGCTCAACTGGATCCACCTGGAGTGTTCAAGCTGGCACCTGGACCTTTCCCGGCTACGACCAGGTTTATCTGTGTCGCGGGCTGTCACGGCCTCTGATCCCCAGCCTGTACTCCGAGCTGGTCGGTCGTCCGACAGTGGCCAGCTCTCCCTATCCGCTACGCCGGATTCGCACTCTGTTCGCTGGGCGTCGAGTGGTGATTATCGGGACCAACCTCAGCGCGGTGGAGACTGCCCTCATGTTGGCCGCCACAGGATCGCAGGTGGTCATGGCGTCTCGATCTGCCACTGTGCCCAGCGTACGCACCCACCTGAGCGATCGCGATGATCTGCTCACGCTCGCTCAGCACGCAGTGGCCTCCTATCATCCCCAGCAGGGCGGTTTTGCTGCTTACCTGTCCAGGCACAGTAGCCAATGGGGGTACGGGTTCCCTGACGCCTCCCCTGTGGGCCAGCAGGGCGACGCCGTGGCCGATGACCTCCAGGCCAGTTTGGACTCCTGCGCCACCCCCTCCCACTGGTCGCATCTGGTGGCTCCCTGGTGTAGAGCAATGAATACCCGTCCTGAACTGACCGAGGTGTTTCGCCGCGACTTAGAGCACCCACGCTTACGCCGCTATATCAACGCCATTAACGCACCTACCGCACGGGCTCTCATTCCCCACCTGCGTGAGGGCTCCATCCGCATCGTCCACAGCGGGCCGGTGCAACCGCAGGGCTCGGGGTACCTCATGCACTCTCCTGATGGAGAAATCAGTGCCGAGGCGGTGGTTCTGGCGTGTGGTTGGGATTGGCCCGAGCAGCTTCCCACCATCGGTCGAAGCTCTGATGCCACCAGCACGCTAGCCCCCGCTGTCATTGCAGTGGGAGCCGAAGCACACCCCCACCTGGCGGTGCCCAATGCCTTATTCAGCTTGGAGGACCACCTACGCCGGCTGTTTCCCACAGCTGTGGAGCAGACTCCGGCGTGGCCTGCGCAGGCTCGGGCCTACTCCACCTATTGTTCTGCGGCCTAGCCAAGCAGCGACTCCGCCTCGATGGTCCTCGCTATTGGCCTTGGCGGCTCGACGGCGGTGCGGTAACGACTGCCTGTCACGGCCCTGCTCGACTGGCGGCTTCGGTTAGCATCGGGGCCATGACAGTGGCCATCTCTCGCAGACCTTCCGGGCCTCCCAGTCAATCCGCTCAACGTGCTGCGGCGGCCGGGTTGGCTCGGGTGGGTATTGGCACCGGGTTTTTCCCCTACATCGCGCAGGTGTGGTCCAGGCGCCACTTCGCCTGGATGTTGGCACGTTCGCGCGTAGCTGCCCGTTCGGAAGGCGATATTCTCGGCGCGCTGTGGAACATTTTGCGTCCAGTGCTAACCGCCTTGGTTTACTGGATTGTTTTTGACAAAATATTAAAAACTGGGAAAGGGATTAACAACTTCGTCACCTATCTGGCTATTGGCGTCTTTATGTTCACCTATACCCAAAGCAGTCTCCAATCCGGGGCTAAAGCGATTACGGGAAATCTTACTTTAGTCCGCGCACTTCATTTCCCCCGAGCCGTTCTTCCCTTAGCCACTACTTTAGATGAGTTGATTTCAACCTTTCCAGTGATCGGAGTCATGCTGGGGCTGACTTTGGTTAATCATGAGCGCCCAAGTTGGTCGTGGCTTTTGCTGCTTCCGTTGCTGCTGCTGCAAACCATGTTTAACGTGGGGTTAGCCATGGTGTTTGCCCGGCTCACCTCCCGCATCCGTGATGTCTCTCAACTCCTCCCTTTCCTGATCCGCCTATGGATGTATTTATCGGGGATTTTCTACAGCATCGAAAACAGATCCAAAGATTGGGATCTGTGGGCAAAAATCGTCATGGAGTACAATCCCGGCTATATTATTGTCACGGCTTATCGCGGTGCATTAATGGGTCATTATCACATTAACACTCACCAGTGGATTGCCTTAGTGGCGTGGTCATGTGGTTTGTTCGTCGCGGGCGCCTTGTATTTTTGGCGCGGAGAGGAGACCTACGGACGTGGATAAGCCTGCTGAAACTCCTCCACCTGCACCCTCAGGAGAAGCCGCCACCCACACCGGCAAACCCGTGATCATCGTCGATGATTTGCATGTGACCTTCCGGGTCCTCGTGGGAGCTACCACCGGCAAACCGGGCGCGGCTAGTGGTGCCGCTACTGCCACACAGATGGAGGAACCTCTCAACGTCATGCAGCGCTTCCTGCGTCGACGTAAGCTGCGCACCCGCCACTACCGCGACGTCAAGGCCATTCGGGGGATCTCCTTCACGGTCAACCATGGAGACGTGGTGGGCATTATCGGCAGCAATGGCTCAGGTAAATCCACCCTGCTGCGCGGCATTGCCGGCTTGGTTCCCGCCACGCAAGGAGCCATCTACGCCAACGGCCAGCCCACACTGCTGGGAGTCAACGCCGCCCTCATTGGCGATCTCTCCGGCTATCGCAACATCACCCTGGGCTGTCTGGCGATGGGAATGACTCGGCGTCAGGTCGAGACGCATATGGACGAGATTGCTCAACTGTCGACCCTTCGCGACCCCAAGAAGGGCGACTTTTTGGAGTTGCCGATGAGCACCTACTCTTCGGGGATGGCGGCCAAATTGCGCTTTGCCATTGCTGCGAGCACCATGCCTGACATCCTGCTCATCGACGAGGCACTGGCTACCGGTGACGCGGCGTTTCAGAAGACCAGCAAGGCAAAAATCAAGGAGCTGCGGGACAAGGCCGCCGCCGTCATCATCGTCAGTCATGCCTTAGCCGATGTGGAGAGCAACTGCAACCGGGCTATTTGGCTGGAGCAGGGCGTCATTAAACATGATGGGGAGGTCCACGATGTGCTCAGAGCCTACAAAGACAGTGTGAACTAGCTCCTGATAACTACCAGCAGTTATTTTTCGATCACGTAGTGTGTGTCCCGTCCATTGCTCCTGCGAAGTGGGGATGGTTGTTGCCCATGCGTGTTCTCGTCGCCACCGTTGTCCACCACCCTGGAGATGCCCGCATTGCCGCCCGGCAGATCCGAGCCCTGACGCAGGCGGGGCATCAGGTGGTGTATGCCGCCCCCTTCCTCGACTACGACGTCGACCCCCCGGAGGCAGTGGTGGCGCTGAACCTGCCTCGGGCGCATCGCCTGCACCGGGTCGCCGCCCTCAAGGCCGCCCGCAGGGTGCTGCGCGCCTGGGGGAGCAAGGTGGATCTCATCATCCTGCACGACCCAGAGTTGCTTGCCGCCGTGGCAGGCCAGTCCCACCTGGCTCCTATCGTGTGGGACATCCACGAGGACACCGCTGCGGCGGTCTCCCTCAAACCCTGGCTGCCGGTGCCTTTGCGCCCACCCGTGGCTAAGGCGGTTTTGGCTGCCGAACGTTATGCCGAAAAGCGTTATCACCTCATGTTTGCCGAAGCCGCCTATCAGCAGCGGTTCCATCAGCAGCACCCGTTCATCCCCAACACCACTCCCGTGGCAGAACAGCCTCCGCCGCCTCCTGACCAGCGCCGGGTGGTCTATGTGGGCCACAACTCCAAGGCACGTGGAGTGGATGAGATCATCGCATTGGCCCGGCTATTAGGCCAGCAGGCTGAGGTCCATGTCATTGGCCATGGCGACCCTTACGCCACCGCAGCATTGCAACGAGCCAACCAAGAAAACCTGTTGATTTGGCACGGTTTTTTGCCCAACGAGCAGGCTCTAGCGTTGGTGGAAGGAGCCACCGCCGGGCTGTGTCTGCTGCACGACGAGCCTAACTACCGACACTCAATGATCACCAAGATTGTGGAGTACATGGCCCACGGCGTGCCCATTGTGGCCACTCCCCTGCCCTTGGTTCAGGACGCGCTGGAACGCTACGAGACCGGGATTGTGGTTCCCTTCAACGATGCTCCGGCAGCCGCACAGGCGGTGCGCCGACTGCTCGATGACCAGCAGTTACGCCACCGCTTGGCCGCCAACGGTTACCAGGCGGCGGTGCGCCACTTTTCCTGGAAAGCGGGAGCCAAAGCCTTCGTCACGACGTTGGAGCAGTGGGCTGCCCGCGATGAGTTGCCCCGCCAGCGTTGGCGCACCCGGGCGATCTCCCTGGTCCGCCAACGCACCCGGGAACGCACCCGAGAAGACCAGCGCGCTTCCAGCTCCTCAACGCAACAGGATTAGCGCCCCTGACCCGGGTATTGGCCATACTGGCCGGGCGCCTGCCCGTACTGCTGCTGCCCATACTGCTGCTGACCATAACTGGCCTGCTGTCCGTCATTCTGCTGCCCATAGGTGGCGGCTGCCCCTGTGTGGGGTGCAGTCGTCGTCACCAGAGTCCCCACCACTTTGTCGGAGAAGGTCTGACGTTTCTCATCCCATAAGGGGAACAACCAGCCTATGGAGCAGGCAAAGCTGTCGAGCATGTGCGCTAAATCACGCACGAAGGCCATGCCTGCACCGATGGGTTGACCGGTGTCGGCTTTCACCAGCCATAGCCCCATCTTTTTCTTGCCCCACGATTGACCTTTGCCGCCGTTGATCCACCGGTTCCAGATCGCCAAGCCCAGGCCGATCAACCAGCCCACAAAAATCACCAGGCCACCTAGCGCGGCCAGCCCACCGTTGCCCGTGCCTTCTACGGCGTAGCCATAACGGTCCGTCTTCGGTGCCCCGGCCATCACTATCCCGAACCCGATCGCGTAGATGACCGCCGTGGGCACGCCAGTGATCACCATGTCCAGCAGATACGCCCCGACACGCTGACCCCAGGACGCAAGGTTCGCTGTGGAGGTGCCACCCGCTGCACCGTACGAGGGGGTGGTGTAACTGGTCGCGCCGTAAGCGCCATAGCTGGCCGAGGGAGCCGCCTGCTGGCCAGGGGTGTACTGCTGCCCATACCCAGTGGGCGGCTGCTGTTGGCCATAAGCCGGCTGCTGTGACTGTTGCCATCCCCCTTGACCGTAAGGCTGGGGCTGATCGGGCTGGGGGTAGGGGGGTTGGGACACGGGAACCTCACCATGAGCTGGTAACGGAATGATCGCAGCACGATCACGAATGAACCTGCCCAGCTTAGCTCGGGTCGGTCAGCAACATGGGGGTGAATACCTAAAATGACCAGCCTGCCACCGAGCTACCGCACCACGGTATAGGTCGCCGTGATCGCGGCAGTACCTTGCGTGGAGCCGGGGGGCACTCCAGTCGCCGCGCTCAGATACACCCGGGTGAACCCCGCATTGGAGTATCCATAGTGGCCGTACAGATCACGCGTGGCCGGAGCGCTAGCTTGGCGCAGCAAGCCCCGAGTTCCGCTGATACTCAACCGCACCTGTCGCAGCGTCCCGGAGGCATCCCGACGCGAGAGCAGGGCTGAACGCCCATCGGCGGCAATGCCGACCGAGGCTTGCGTGTGGATCATCCACCTCAGGGTGACCGAGCCGTTGCTGCGTACGGTGTCACCCACCGAGACTGACCCGGATGAACTGACCGCCACGTTGCGCCGCGCGGCACTCACCCCCACTGCTTGGTGCATGTCCAGCCAGGTGCGGGCCACGCCAGCGCTGTCCACCCACGGGGTAGCGATGGGGGCGCTGGCGGCGCTGGGTTGGATCCGCCCGGCCACTCCCACTGTGGAGGCAGACTCATTGTTGGCACGGAAATACGTTTCGCGGGTCTTCTCCACAAAGTATTTGTAGAGCGCGTAGTCATCCTTTCCATAGTCGCTGACCCAACGCACGCCGCGCATGTCCAGCACGTAGCTGCCCAACTCCCGGTGCGAGTGCCCACCCGCGTTGGAGCCTCCTTTCACGGCGATCCAACTGTCGCCACTTCCGTACCCGTTGCGCAGCGTTACCACTCCAGTGCGGGGGAACAGGGGGGTACGCCCCAAAGCCGTGGAGGGATTGACCCCACCGGAGGTGTACCAGAGCAAGTAGAACAAAGCGCCCTGGCCATCAGCCATGCGTCGGTTAGCTAACCAAGAGCCCAGCCGATCGCCGCCTCGGAAGGCGTTCCACACCGGCAGCAATTCCTTGCCCAGGGCAGTGTCGGAGTCGGCGAAGTTGAAGGGTTGCCCCGTGGGGCCATAAATCGCTGCTGACCATCGGGCCGCCGCCGGCACCGTCTGAATCGTTCGGTCACCCTCTGGCAGGCTGTTCCAGAGGCTCGCCAGGGCGAAGGTGGCGTAGTTGCCCTGAAAGGCCACGTAGCTGGGCCCTTCGGGGCTGCCTCCGTCAGAGGAGAGGACTTTCAGGGCCCGATTCATACGCGGTTGGGCAGCAGCAAGGGCGGCTGCCGCCAAGAGGGGCTCCTCATCGGCCACAGCAAGGGCGGTGGCAATCATGCTGGCATTAGTGATCACTGCCCAGTTATCAACGGAGTACACCCAGCGGTGGTTCTGCTGCCACAGGCAGGTCGCCGGAGCCAAAGCTTTGCTCACCAGCGCGGTGACGATGGTGGTGCGCTCGCTGGGTGTGAGTCGATCGTGGATCAGGCTGTAGCCCATCGACACGGCCAAGGCAATCCCGGAGGTCTCCATGAAGTGCACGTTTTGGTTCCACTCGGGAAAGCTCGCAAGGGCGAAAATCTCCTGTTTGATGCGTTCAGCCATGGCATCTTGCACAGCCTCAACGTCTGTGCGGGGGTAGTTGGGCAACCCCACCGACTCGTAGCCCATAAAGCGAAACCCCAACGCCTGAATGTGCCCGATGGCTGTGGAGCTCACACTGGCCAATGACCCGGTGCTGTAGGAGGGCAGTGACGTAGACAGGACACTGTTGCCCCATGACACGTAGTTGCCGAAAAAAGGCTTGGTGGTGGGGTCAATCGCACGTTCGTAAAGGCGCTGCCGATCTGCTGCTCCAAAGACCACTCGAGGATGGACAGCCAGGTTAGCCAGCCGATCACCCCAGGCCACACTTAAAGGAAGGGCGCAACCACCGGGGGCAGTGATGGTGGTGCTGGTCACGACAGTGCCACCGATCGCGTGCGCGGCAGGAGCTCCAACCAGAGGCACCACTAAAGCCAGAGCCAGGGCCAGCGCCCCCACGAGACGGTGCAGGGTTCGCATGAGGCGGACCTTCCGGGCGAGACGAGGCAGGGGGCCAAACAGGGGGTGGTTGGCGTCGGGGCGTGCCCAACCGGGCGGCGTTGCAGGATGGTGATCCACCGTGGGTAGACCCCGACGCATGTTCTGTGTCGGCCCTGCTCGGTCAAAGATTGAGCCGCTAACCCTCTGTGGGCAACACATCATCCGCGTAGCTCAACGCCAGGTAACGGATATGAAAGTTACAAGGCGGTTACTTTGCGTGGTGTTTGCCGACCCACCGTGGGACTGACCGGCTCGCGCCACTACTTTGGGGGGCATGAAGCTGACTGTTTTGGGAACTGGTTACCTCGGTGCAACCCACGCGGCCTGCATGGCCGAATTGGGCTTCGACGTGCTGGGCATGGACGTCGATCAAGCCAAAATTGACCTGCTCGTCCAGGGCAAGGTCCCCTTCTACGAACCTGGCCTGGAGGAGCTACTCAAGACCCAAGTCGATAGTGGACGTCTGCGCTTCACCACCTCTTACGAGGAGGTGGCCGCTTTCGGCGACGTGCACTTCCTCTGCGTCGGGACTCCTCAACGCCCCGGGGAGTACGCCGCCGACCTGCGCTACGTCCACGCCGTAGTGGAGGGGCTGGCCCCACACCTGAACCGTCCGTGCTTGGTGGTGGGAAAGTCGACCGTCCCGGTGGGTACCGCTGCCCAGCTGGAGGCTCGTATCGCGCAACTGGCGCCAGTCGGGGACCAGGCGCAGCTAGCGTGGAACCCGGAGTTCTTGCGGGAGGGTTTTGCCGTGGAGGACACGCTGCACCCCGATCGCCTCGTTGCCGGAGTTCACAGCGAGCGCGCCGAGCAGATCCTGCGCGAGATTTATGCCAAACCCATCGCCAACTCCACCCCATTTCTGGTCACCAACTTTGAAACCGCCGAGTTGGTCAAGGTGGCGGCGAACTCCTTCTTGGCCACGAAAATCTCCTTTATCAACGCCATGGCCGAGCTGTGCGAGGCCACGGGCGCCGATGTCAGTGCCTTGGCCGATGCCATCGGATATGACACCCGCATCGGCCGGCGCTTCCTCAACGCGGGGGTGGGTTTTGGCGGGGGCTGCCTACCCAAAGACATCCGTGCGTTCATGGCCCGCGCCGGTGAGCTGGGGGTGGACCAAGCGCTGGGCTTCCTGCGGGAGGTCGACTCGATTAACATGCGCCGACGCTCTCATGTAGTCAACGTGGCTAAGGAGATGCTGGACGGCTCCTTCATCGGCAAACGCATCGCCGTGTTAGGTGCGGCGTTTAAGCCTGACTCCGACGACGTGCGTGACTCCCCGGCGCTGAACATTGCCGGGCAGATTTCCCTGTCCGGGGGGGCCATTACCGTGTTTGACCCCAAGGCCAACGATAATGCCCGCACATTGTTCCCCACGTTGAATTACGCGCAGTCAGCTGAGCAGGCCTGTCGTGATGCTGACCTGGTGCTGCACCTGACCGAATGGCAGGAGTTTCGCGCTATCGAGCCCACCACGATGCGCAGTTGGGTACGCACTCCCACCATCATTGACGGACGCAACTGTTTGGACGCTGCCGCCTACCGCGCCGCAGGATGGAACTTCCGTGGTCTAGGGCGCTAGCCCCGCCTGGCCCCCGCCCACACACCGGTTCGTCCCGGCGCTGACATACTTAGCGCAGCCGTTTTTGTCCTGGACCAGCAACCCTGGTGGCGGACCTGTCCTTCCACGGATCAACCGTGGCGTGCACCTCTAAGGCCTTGCCCGGCGGCGGGTGCTGCGGGCCAGGAAGCCGGTGCCCCAGGCCAGGTGCATGGTAGCCAACACTGCCGGCAGGCGCAGGCGGGCTGACAGCGGCAAATGTCGGCCTTCCACGGCCGCGCCCAAAGTAATCAGTGCTCCGTAACCCAAGGGCCCGACCCAACCTAATGTGGGCCACCACCAGCCCCGGGTCAAGCCGGTGACCAGACCCACCGCACCCACCGCCGCACCCCCGACCACCCCCACCACAGCCACGGGGGCGGCCAGGTAGCGGGGGCTGACCGTCTCGGGGTAGCGACGCATCACCACCCGGCGCCAACTGCCGTAGTCGGCATACTGCCTGGCCAACGCCCGGTAGCTGGGCCGTGGACGGTAGGTGACATCCAGCTGCGGCACGAACCACACCACGCCCCCGCTGGCACGCAGGCGGTAGTTCAGCTCCCAGTCCTGAGCGCGGACAAACGCCTCATCGAAACCTCCCACCCGAGCTAAGGCCTCGCGGCGGAACACCCCGAGATACACCGAGTTGGCCGGTCCCTCCTGGCCACCCGTGTGGTAGCGCACGCTACCTACTCCTAGCGGGCTGGTCATGGCACAGGCCACTGCCTGCTCGAAGGGTGTCACTCCCACCGCTGCCATCCGCCCACCCACGTTGTCCGCGCCGGTGGTGCGCAGGGCACGCACCGCAGTGGCCAGGTACCCCTCGGGCAGCAGGGCATGGCCATCGACCCGCGCCAGAATCTCATGACTGGCGGCGGCAATGGCAGCGTTGAGGGCACTAGGAGTGCGCCCGCTGGGGTTGTCCACACACACCACACAGGGGTGAAGGATGGCCAAATCCTGCGCGATCAGCGTGGTGTCGTCCCGGGAGGGTCCCAACGCAAGCACTACTTCCAGCTGGCCAGGGTAGCCCTGCGCGAGGATCGCCTCCACGGCATCGCGCAGATGGGGCCCCTCGTTGAGCACCGGCATGATCACTGACACAGGCGGCCAGTCACCCGAGTCAGACAGGGATGCGGATCGAGATTCAGACATAGTGAGACCACCGTACCTGTCCGGCGCACGCCTAGCGCTGGCTGGGAATTGGTTAACGATTGCTTATGTTTGCCTACGAAAAGTTACTGGTTCCCCAGGAGCCAGTCCCTAGGGCCAGCTATGGTCGAGGGATGAGTCAGGACTGGTTTCGCCGTGAGCCCGATACCCCCGAACCCAGATCCAGCACCGACGACCCCTGGGCCCACTTATCCTCCACCTCCACCGACACCGACGACGATCAGGCTGTCAGCTCCACGCGGGTGATGCCGTTGGTCGGCCCGGACTCCCCTGTTCCTGCGCGAGGGTGGGTGGCGGCTCCGGCGGCCTCGCCCACCCCGGTGGCCGGCAACCCGCCGCGCACGTGGCAGCCTTTCCCCGCCTTCACCCCTAGCGCCTCGCCAGTGGCAGGGATGCGCCCCCCGCGCCCACCTCACACTCCGGCTCAGTTTCGCCAACCGGGGCAGGCCGCCCCTCCGCCTTCACCCGCCGTGACCCGCAGCGCAGCGGTGGCCAAGACAGTAGCTCGTCGCGTGCGCGCACCCCGGCTCAAACCCATCCGGCGCACCCGACGGTTGATCAAGCTGATTCTGCTGCTGCCCCTGCTCTACCTGATCTTCTATGTGGTCCTGGGGGTATGGACCTACAGCCGTTTAAACACCATTGATGTTTTTAGTGATTACCCTGGCCGACCGGGCAACACCATGGCTCAGACCTGGCTGTTCGTCGGCTCAGACAGCCGAGCCAACATGACCGCCGCGCAACGTAGGCAATACTCCACCGGAGGCACCGAAGGCCTGCGCACTGACACGATCCTGCTGCTGAGCAAACCCCTCACCGGCTCCCCCACTCTGGTCAGCCTGCCGCGTGACTCCTGGGTGACCCAACCGGCCCACGTCAAGGATGGCCGACACATCGCTGCCACCAAGACCAGGATCAACTCCGTCTATAACGAAGGCGGGCCCTCGCTGTTAGTCCAAACCGTGGAGCAAGCCACCGGCGTGCACATTGATCACTATGTGGAGGTGGGGTTTCTCGGCATTGTGGAGCTCACCGACGCCGTGGGTGGGGTGGGAGTTACCATTCCCTACCCCATGCACGATAAGGACTCGGGAAGCAACTTCTCCAAAGGGTATCGGGTGCTCAACGGCCAGCAGGCGTTAGCATTCGTGCGCGATCGTCACTCCAATCCGATGCAAGACTTAGGGCGCGTGCAACAACAGCAGGTGCTTATCAAGGCGCTGATCAATAAAGCTGCCAGCCCCAGCACTCTGCTTCAGCCCTGGCGTGCTTGGCGGGTCAGCAATGCGGTGACCGGGTCCCTACGGGTGGATCAAGGCGCCAACCCCTTGACGTTGGCCCAAGCTGGTCGGGCGTTGCGCTCGATCTCCAACGGCAAAGGCACAACGACCACAGTGCCCATTGCCGACCCGGGCAGCGTCTCGAACGGCTATCGCGTGATCTGGGACACCAATGCCGCCAATCAACTGTTTGCGGGGATGAAGTAGCGCTCATGATCTCTAACAGTGATGTGGAGATTTCTCAGGCGGTGTGACTGATTGTGATCATGTGACTTCCCTGGTGGAGCGGTGGGTCCAGGGCGAGCTGGCAAGGCGTTTGCCATTGCCCTTCATGGGACCACATGGTGCTTTTTCTCCGGCAATGAGACGTGGACTGGGCTACGGTTAAACCAGTGTCAAGAGTCAAACAGCACAGAAATCTAGGGCGCCATGATGAACCAGGGGATGCAAAAACTCACACCTGCCGATATTGATGCTCTTTATCAGGCGTTAACTTTCCCGCCAGAGCTCACGCTAGATAGCCCTACGATGAATGCGATTTATGAAACCGTATCTAGCTATCCAGCCGAGGTCATCAAACAACTCCTTGACATTCATACTGTGTGTGGTGCATCTCATCATCTCTATGTGCCGGGAGCTAATCTAGGGGGATTAACATTTGACACCCTTGATTTAAGTGGGGTAGATCTACGCGAGGCCCAGGTGGATGAAAAAACGCACATTGACCAGTGTTTATTGTCCCATCAGACCAGACTCTCCCCCGCCCTGGCACGAATGCTCGGAGTGCATATCGACCAATCTCATTACGCCACGACCTTCGATCAGGTCACAGCACTGCAATGGAGTCGCGCTCGAATTGTCGACGTCGTGAAATCCTGTGATTATGGTGGGCCCAAGCCCCATTCCAGTTTCGAAGCTATTATGGGACCCATAGCCGGAGGTAGCACCCCTCCAGTCAAGCGCTCACGCCGTACAACCAACACTCCCCCGTGCGCTCAACCTCGACGTACCACCAGAGGTTCAGGGCGAATACGCCGACCCAGCGGTGAAACACCGCGTAGAGTAGGTCACTAGCTTGATAAGTAGCAAACACAATCGAAGACCTACGAAACAACAGCTTCATTGAATGAAGGAGATATGCATGTCTACGCGTCCAGATGAAGGTTTAATGATAGTCAAAGTGGTTAACTCTTTATACACATTGAGCGTAAAAATCGAAGAGGGCCTGAAAACCCTAGGGCGCTGCTTGGAAGGTCCACAGAAACCGTGGAGCCGACACATGAACCACCCCATGAGCGGACATCAACCCCGCGCTGGACACTTTTAGATCCACCACTAGCCCCCCATTCCCTGCTGGTGAGATGCGGTAGACAACCAACGGACGGCTACAGCTACACCGCGCGGGGGTGGGTGGTGGCGTAAACCTCACGCAGCTTATCGAGGGTGACCAACGTGTACAGCTGGGTCGTGGAGACGTTGGCATGGCCCAGCAACTCTTGTACCACCCGGACATCGGCGCCCCCATCGAGCAGATGGGTGGCAAAGCTGTGGCGCAAGCTGTGGGGTGAAAGCGGCTGCGCGATACCTGCTCGTGCGGCCAAGCCAATGATGATCTCCCAGGCCCCTTGCCGAGTTAAGCGGGTGCCGCGTGCATTGAGCAGCAAGGGGGCACCGGCTCCTGCTTGTTTGCGGCTACGCGCCAACAGCACAGGGCGAGCTTTGTGCAGATAGGTCTGCACCGCCTGCACGGCGTAGCGGCCCAGGGGCACCACCCTTTGCTTGTTACCCTTGCCCAGCAGGCGCACGGTGGCGACGGTCAGGTCGCACTCATCAACATCCAGGCCGACCACTTCGCTGATACGCGCCCCAGTGCCGTAAAGCAACTCCACCAGGGCAGAGTCTCGCAGCCCGAGCGGGGCTGGCTGAGCAGCCGCAGTGGCCATCAACGCCAACGCCGAATCCACGCTGATCGCCTTGGGAAGGCGCAAGGCGACACCGGCAGACTTCACCGTGGCCGACGGGTCGGTGAGCACCAGCCCCTCCCGCAACAGGAAGGAGAACCACCCCCGCGCCGCCGCCACCGCCCGGCACACCGACGCCGCTGACAGAGGTGGATGTTCAGCGTCACCGGTATGCAACGCCTGCACCCAAGCCTCTAACGCCGCCGAGTCCACCGCCTGGACCTGCGTCATACCTCTGACTGTCAGGTAGTGGCAGCAGCGGTTGAGATCGCGCCGGTAGGACAGCACAGTGTTAGGCGCCAAACCCCGCTCGACACGCAGGACATCCAGATACGCCTGGAGCGGCTGGCTCAACCCGGCAGGCAGCGGCAGCGTGCTCACCGCTATGTCGACCCCTGCCAGGCGTTGCGTTGCTGCCAGTGGGTGTGCCAGTGATGCCCTGGCTGGTCCCAGGGTTGATCTGCCGGCATCAGGGTGGCCCACTGCGACTGCCAGGCCAGGTGCGCGGCCAGCACTCCAATGACTGCCGCTGGGTTGTGCACCGCCCCGGTGGTGACTGCGGTCACCGCATCGGCCAGTGGAAGCCATCCGGTGGGCATGTCTCGCTCCTCACCTACCCCGACGTGGCGCTGGTCGGCGGGCACCTCCTGCAGGTCGCGGGCCAAAAAGATGCGCACCTTCTCATCGCTGCATCCTGGCGTGTTGTAGAAATCGGTGAGGGTGTGCCACGTTTCGGCGCGCATCCCCGCTTCTTCATAGAGCTCCCGTTGGGCGGCGGCCAGCGGTGGCTCACCTTCGACATCGAGCAGACCCGCAGGGATCTCCCAAAGCAGGCTGGCCACCGGATGGCGGTATTGGTGCACCAGCAACACTTTCGGCTGGTGTGGCTCGTGGGTGTCCAGGGCCACAATCGCCACCGCCCCGGGATGGTGGATGTAGTCGCGCACCACCACCTGACCATCGCCTAGATCAACGTGATCGGTCCACAAATCAATGACTTTGCCGGTGTAGTGGCAGCGACGTTGCACCACGGGGCGGGCGGCAGCATTGTCAACCACCTCCTGCGGCCTGAGGAGGGTCACTGCATAACTCCCACCAACTGGTCACGCGGGGAGCTGGGCGACTGGCCCGCTTCCCCCGCAGGAGGCGATGCCGCCCCTTCGGTGCCGGGCAGGTGGATGATCACTGGCTGCTGCTGATCCGCTTGGGGAGCATCCCCCGCTCCCTGGGGAGCATCGCTACGCTGCCGGCGGAACTGCAGGGCAGCCTCGATCAGGCCGGCAAACAGCGGGTGGGGGCGGGTGGGGCGGGACTTGAACTCGGGATGAGCCTGCGTAGCCACATAGTACGGGTGCACCTCCGGGGGGAGCTCCACGAACTCCACCAGGCGCCCGTCGGGGGAGGTACCACTGAAGACCAGCCCTGCCTGCTCCAGTTGGCTACGGTAGGAGTTATTCACCTCATAACGATGGCGATGCCGCTCACTGACGGTGGTCGTCCCATAGGCTTTAGCGACCACGGTGCCAGGGCGGAGAGAGGCGGGGTAGGCCCCCAGGCGCATCGTGCCCCCCAGGTCAGCCTCGCCAGAGACGGCCTGCACCTGGTCCGCCATGGTGGAGATCACCGGATGCGCCGGGGTGGTGTCAAACTCCGTGGAGCCAGCGCCGGTCAACCCGGCCACATTGCGGGCAGCCTCGATGACCATGCACTGCAACCCCAGACACAGCCCCAACGTGGGCAGGCGGTGGGTGCGCGCATGCGTCAACGCCCCGATTTTGCCTTCGATGCCTCGGATACCGAACCCTCCGGGAACACAGATCGCATCCGCCTGCGCCAAAGCAGCCGCCGCCCCTTGTGGGGTTTGGCAGTCGTCGGAGCTCACCCACTGCACGGTGACACGAGCATCGGCAGCAAACCCACCAGCCCGTAGCGCTTCGGTCACCGAGAGGTAGGCATCGGGCAGGTCGATGTACTTGCCCACCAGGGCCACCGTGACCTCATGGGTGGGGTGATGGGCACGACGCAAGAGCTGATTCCACTGCTGCCACTCCACGTCATGGAAAGGCAGGTTGAGCCGGCGCACAATGTAGGCATCCAAACCCTCGCGATGCAGCACCTTGGGAATGTCATAGATCGAGGGGGCATCCACCGCAGCCACAACCGCTTGGGCATCCACATCGCACATCAGCGAGATTTTGCGCTTGAGTTTGTCGGGGATCTCCCGATCGGCCCGACACACAATCGCATCCGGCTGGATCCCGATAGAGCGCAATGCTGCCACGGAGTGCTGGGTGGGCTTGGTCTTCAATTCCTCCGAGGGGGCCAAGTAGGGCACCAACGAGACGTGGACGAACAGCACGTTGTCACGGCCCACATCGTGGCGCACCTGGCGAGCAGCCTCCAAAAACGGCAGAGACTCAATATCACCCACCGTGCCCCCCACCTCGGTGATCACCACATCGGGTGCCTGCCCGGTACGCGGATCGGGGGCGTCCATCGCCAGGATGCGTTCCTTGATTTCGTTGGTGATATGAGGAATGACTTGCACGGTGTCGCCGAGATAATCTCCCCGCCGCTCCTTGGTGATCACGGAGGAGTACACCTGCCCGGTGGTCACATTCGCGCTGGCGTCGAGGTTTTTGTCCAGGAACCGCTCATAGTGGCCCACATCCAGGTCAGTCTCGGCACCGTCTTCGGTGACGAACACCTCTCCGTGCTGGAACGGGTTCATCGTGCCCGGATCCACGTTGAGGTAAGGGTCTAGCTTCTGCATGGTGACTGACAAGCCTCGGGCTACCAGAAGATGGCCCAAACTGGAAGCGGTCAAGCCCTTGCCGAGCGAGGAGGCAACCCCCCCGGTGACGAAAATGTGGCGTGTCACGGCATTTTTGTGGAGGATATCCGCAGCTGCAACCATGGAGCACCAGGCTATCAGGCCCGCGCCCTCCAGGAGGGCGAAACACAGCAGGCGATCCCAATCCTTCGCCCGTCACCCCCTCGTTTGACCTCGACACTTCCCATCCCCAAGCAAAAGATCGTGTGAATCTTGTGCACTCCAGTAACGGATCTGGCAGGCTAAGTTGCCAGCACACCAGGCGAAGCCCCAGACGAGAGGATGCCTGTTCCCCATGACGCCGTTAGTCGCCGATCCCACGATCGTTCGCGAGCCTGAGCCAGCAGCCACAGCGGAGATGCCCTTACCTACCGGACTGGATGATCCCCCGACCAGGCGGGTCTCCTTTGCCGATCTCGTCAAAGACCACGCGGGGTTAGCAGCTCCAGACCCAAGGGAGAGTGAAATCGCAGAGCGTCTTTTCGCCACCTTTGAGCCGGAACATCAGCGGATTTCGTATTCGCCAACGGTGGATGGCCTAGGGCGTGGTCTCATCATCGGAGCCGTAGGCTCCCTTAGTCTTTTAATTGGCGTGGGGTATCAGACTCTTCCTGCTATAGGAAAACTCAACACCATTCTTAGCACCGTCACAACTATAGCAACCACTTTTAGCGTGTATACAGGTCTGTCGCTCTTGTCTCTGGTTTTATTGACCGTCGGGATTAATTTAGCCCTGCATCCCTATCGACAAAAAGGAAAAACGCCTGGGCAAATAAGGCGAGCAGCAACCAGAAGAAAATGGATACGGCGCCTATACGCTGTTATGCAAAGACTGACCTCGCCGCTCAGAACTGTCGTTCGATATCTCTACCAGGCCTGCTCCGCAATGATCAAGTTAGCGGCGGCTCGAATGCGGCGGCGGTTGGTTCACCTAGGTCATCAGGCAGCTGACTATGGGCGAACGGCGCGGAAGCATGGGCAGCGCCACTGCAGCAATGCCGCACGCAAAGGCCAAGCGGTTTTCCAACAGGGACAAAAAGCCGCAGCAGCGGGCTTGGATCAGTTGAATACCGCTGCCAATCGTGAGGCTCGGTGGGGTGCTTTTCTTTTCGCCCAAACATTGATCAACGCATGGGCTGAAATACAGTCAGGCACAAGGAATCCCGGACACACGCCGTCCCATCAAGTAACGGGAAAGACCACTGTCAACGCAGTTTCAGCAATGCCCACCCCGAGAATCTTTTCCCGCCCCACGGATCCTACTGATATTTCTCTTCCCCTGGCTCCTGTTGACCCCCAGCAGAAGCGCTGGGAACTCAAGCAGGCCCCCACTCCCCATCAAGAAGCAGGTCCCGTGGAGACCAGCTCACAGGGGGCAACCAATCGCTTCATAGCCGCCGGAAAAACTTTCTGCGGGGGGCTTCCTCGACATATCGGGCAGGAAGTGCTTCGGGAAGGCAGCTACGCCCTTGGACGGGCAGCCTGGCGTGCCGCCACCTTGCGAAGCCAGCGTTAGCTGCCCTTTCCGCGACACAACGCTGACCTTGGGTGGGAGTGGCTGTGCAGGTTGGCGGGGATCGGCAATAATGTCTGCGTGACCGTTGCTTCCCCCGCCCTTGAGGCGCCCCTGACCACGCGCCCGGCAAGTAACCGACCCAACACTGTGGCGGTAGGCACGATCGTGTGGCTGTCCTCGGAGTTGATGTTCTTCTCTGCTCTGTTTGCGATCTACTTCACCCTGCGCTCCAGCGCTCCGGAGTTATGGAGCCAAGCCGAGGGGGTTGAAGGCCCCGGCCTGCTCAACTTGCCCTTTGCCGCCGCGAACACCACGATCTTGGTGCTCTCTTCGCTGACCTGTCAGCTAGGGGTGTTCGCCGCCGAACGCGGGCAAACCCGGCGCACCCAGGGCATTGCCAACGTGAGCCGCTGGGGGTTGGTGGAGTGGTTCACCTTGACCCTGCTCATGGGAACGGTTTTTGTTGGCGGGCAAATCTATGAGTACATCCAACTGGTCCACGAGGGATTAGCGCTGGATACCAACGCCTACAGCTCGATCTTCTACCTGGCCACAGGGATCCACGGCCTGCACGTCACCGGGGGTTTGGTGGCCTTCCTGCTGGTCCTGGGCCGGGTGTGGGTGAGCAAACGATTCACCCACCAACAGGCCACCAGCGCGATTGTGGTCAGCTACTACTGGCACTTTGTCGACGTGGTGTGGGTGGTGCTGTTCTCAACGATCTACCTGCTCAAGTAACTCCTGCACCACCGAAAACAATCAAGGAGATGGCGTGAAACGGTCGATCCCCCTGCCCCGTCGAGGGCGGCGCTCCCGCTGGGCGGCGGTTGCCCTGCTGGCGGGGCTGCTGGCCTGCACCGGAGCAGTCGCGGCCGCCTCCACCGACCGCCAAGGCCCGGACCTGGCCGCCTACGCCACCCCCACACCTGCTGATGTGCAGGCGGGTCGGCAGCTGTTCGTGGCTAACTGCAGCACCTGTCACGGCATGAACGCTCAGGGCTCCGGCACCGCCCCCTCGCTGTATGGAGTCGGTGCCGCCTCTGCGCATTTCCAGCTCAGCACCGGCAGGATGCCCCTTCGAGCCAGTGGTCCACAGGCTCCTCGAGGTCCGGTGTCCTACACCGAGGAGCAGATTCGCCAGATGACTGCCTATGTGGGCAGCCTGGGCCCCGGCCCTCAGGTACCCAGCGCCCAACAGCTGGACTACTCCGGCCTTAGCGATGAGCAGATCGCTATAGGTGGGCAGATTTTTCGCACCAACTGTGCCATGTGCCACAGTGCTGCCGGCTCTGGCGGAGCGTTGACCCAAGGTAAGTACGCCCCCAACCTGCGTGGGGTGGATGCTGTCTCCATGTACGAGGCGATGGTGACTGGCCCCCAATCCATGCCCGTGTTCAGCGATTCCACCTTGACTCCGGAGAACAAGGTGGCCGTTATTGCCTACCTGAAAACCATGGAGGATAACCCCAACCCGGGCCTGACCCTGGGCCAACTTGGCCCAGTCAGCGAAGGAGCCTTCCTGTGGGGAGTCGGGTTGAGCGCACTCATCGGCATTGCCGTGTGGTTGGGAGCCAAGGCCCGATGACTGCCCCACACCCCACGAACCTCAACCGCTAGGAGCCCCACCTCATGGCCACACCACCACCGCCAACGCAGCCTGAAGCAGATGCGGCCCTGGCCTCTACCACGGGGCCCGGGTCCGATAGCCAGCTGGTGCCGGCGGTTCCCGCGCGTTTCGAAGACCCGGGGCTACCGGAGCACCGCCTGCGCCGCACCGACACCGACCCTCGGGCAGCCAAACGCGCCGAACGCACGGTGAGCCTGCTGTTCGGGCTGGCCATGCTGGCCGGCGTTGGCTTCGTGGTGGCCTACTTTGCCATCCGCATCACCGACCCCACCTCAGCCATCCGCTCCACCCAGTTCACCGGGCTGGCCTTAGCGGTGATGCTGCTGTGTATTGGCTTCGGCGCGGTGCATTGGGCCAAACAGCTCATGCCCGATCATGAGCAGATCGAGCAGCGTCACCGCGTCGCTTCCACACCGCTAGAGCAGCAGCAGGCCGGGCAGATCCTCAGCCAAGGTGCGGTGGAGGTGGGCCTGCCCCGTCGCAAACTGCTGTGGGGGTCGTTGGTGGGGGCGCTGGCCACCTTGCCGGTGGTAGGCGCAGTGCCGCTGTGGGGTCTGAAAACCCACAACCGTAACCAAACCCCTGCCCAGGCGTTGAGCCACACCGTGTGGCGCAGCGGAATGCGGCTACTCAAGGAGGCGGACAAGACCCCCATCAAGCCTTCCGATCTGAGTCTGCACGAAGTGGTGCACGTCATCCCCCAAGTCACCACCGCGCAGGGCCACCTGCGCCCCGATGTGGACGCCAACGCAGTCAACTCCCACCACGAGTTGACCCTCAACGAGCTGGCTAAAGCTGTAGTCCTGCTCATGCGTATCCCACCAGGGGATCTCAAGGAACCGGCTGAACGCAAAAATTGGTCGGTCGAAGGCATCGTGGCCTACTCCAAGATCTGTACTCATGTGGGTTGCCCCATTGCGTTGTATGAGAAAACCACCAGCCACCTACTGTGCCCCTGTCATCAGTCCACTTTTGACGCCGCCGACCAGTGCAAGGTGGTGTTCGGCCCGGCTAACCGGCCCTTGCCGCAGCTACCCATCACGGTGGATGCGCAGGGTTACCTGATCGCCCAGTCCGACTTCACCGAACCAGTCGGCCCGAGTTTTCCGGAGCGAGGATGACCACCACCCGCACACCGGCTAGTGCTGCCGGACGTTACGTCGATGCCCGTTTGGGAGTGGCCCGCCTAGCCAAAGTGGCGTTGCGCAAAGTGTTCCCCGATCACTGGTCGTTCATGCTGGGTGAGATAGCCCTGTACAGCTTCGTGGTGCTGCTCATCACCGGGACGTTCCTGACGTTCTTCTTCAACCCCTCCATGACTGAAGTGGTGTACAACGGCTCGTATGTGCCTTTGAAGGGCATACCCATGTCTGAGGCGATGAACTCCACCATGAACATCTCCTTCGATGTGCGCGGGGGCTTGCTCATGCGCCAGATTCACCACTGGGCTGCCTTGATGTTCCTGGCTGCCATTGCTGTGCACATGATGCGGGTGTTTTTCACCGGGGCATTTCGCAAACCTCGCGAGTTCAACTGGATCATCGGGGTCAATCTGTTCATCCTGGGAATCTTGGAGGGCTTCGCCGGTTACTCCCTGCCCGATGATCTGCTCTCTGGAAACGGTCTGCGTATTGCAGAGGGCATCACCCGCAGCATCCCCGTCATCGGCAGCTACGCCTCATTCCTGCTGTTCGGCGGGGAGTTTCCCGGCAGCGACTTCATCCCCCGCCTCTACATCGTGCACGTCCTGCTGATCCCAGGAGTGATCCTCGCCCTGATCACTGCCCACCTCATCATGGTGGTCTTCCACAAGCACACCCAATACCCCGGCCCAGGGCGCACCAACAGCAATGTGGTCGGCTACCCGCTGATGCCGGTTTACCTTGCCAAAGCCGGCGGTTTCTTTTTCCTGGTCTTCGGAGTGCTGGCCCTGCTGGGGGCCTTTGTCAGCATCAACCCGATCTGGAATTACGGGCCTTACCATCCCTCCCCGGTCAGCGCCGGGTCTCAGCCGGACTGGTACATGGCCTTCCTGGATGGGGCGCTGCGTCTGATGCCCGGCTGGGAAACTCACCTCTTTGGCTGGACCATCTCGTGGAACGTTTTCGTCCCCGCCGCTGTGTTTCCAGGGATTCTGTTCACCGCTTTGATGTTCTACCCCTTCATTGAAGCGTGGATTTCAGGTGACCGCCGGGAGCATCACCTGGCTGACCGCCCCCGCAACCAGCCCACCCGCACCGGGCTTGGAGTGGCAGGAATCACCCTCTACGCCCTGTTGATGATCGCTGGGGGTAATGATGTGCTGGCCACCCTGTTCCACCTGTCGATCAACGCCATGACTCAAACTTTGCGGGTATTGGTGTTTGTGGTGCCAGTCTTTGCCTTTTGGCTGACCCGCCGCCTGTGTTTGGGGCTGCAACGCCGGGATCGGGAGACTGTCCTGCGCGGCAGCGAAAGCGGCACGATCATCCAGACACCCAGCGGCGAGTTCGTGGAGATTCACACCCCCACCACCCCGCAGCGGGCGTTCGCCCTGGCTTCCCACGACAGCCCCGCCCCCCTCGAGCTACCTGCTGCACAAGACCCCCGCGGAGTGCGCCGTCCGGGCTCACGCGCTCTAGCGCGCCTGCGCGCGCGTCTGAGCCATTTCTACTTCGCCGACGCTCTCACCCCGGCCACTCCAGCCGAGGTTGCCGCTGTTGTCCACCACCACGACGAGCCCACACCTCTGCCTGTCGGGGACAACCCCCAACCGTCCACGAAAGCCTAGGTCTGGCTCGGCTTGGCGAGCGTTTAACTGACGCGGTTTATTGGGCGTGCTCGCCTCGGTAGTACTCAAAAACCCAACCGATGGAGGCGGTGAAAGTGGCGATGGCTCCGATGGCCACCAGCCATAGCCCTAGGGCCAACCCCAAGGCAACCGTGGCTGCTCCCAGGCCGACGAACAGGGGCCAGACACTGTGGGGACTGTAAAAGCCCAACTCCCCCGCCCCTTCAGCAATCTCGGCGTCACCGCGATCCTCTGGGCGGGGACCCGTGCGACGCAGAGACAGATGCAGGTAGAACGCCACCAAAACCGATAACCCGGCAGTGAAGACCAAGGCGGTTGTGCCCACTGGTTCAGGGTTGGGCTGCGCCGACCACCAGGCGTAGAGGCCGGCCACGGCCAGGAAAAACACCACTCCAAAAGCGAAAATCTTGGTTTCGGCTCTCATTGCTGGCTCCCTTGGCTGTCGCGAACCCCTGGCTGGGCCGGGCCCAATTGCTCCACGGGAAGCATCCCCACATGGCCCTGGGCTTTCAACGCCTCTAGGTGAGCCTGATACTCATCCGGCTCTACCACCCTCACTTGAAAGAGCATGCGAGCATGATCCTGGCCGCACAACTCAGCGCACTTACCCGCAAACGTACCCAGCCGTTGAGGAGTTACCTCAAATTCGTTGGTACGCCCGGGGATTACATCCCGCTTGAACAAAAACTCCGGAACCCAAAAGGAGTGAATGACATCCATTGCCTCAAGCTTGAACCGCACTTTCTGGCCCTTGGGCAGGTAAAGCGTGGGAGGCTGGTCAGGTGTGCCCGACTCATAGGTATTGGCCGTGGTATAGGCAAAGTCCCAGCTCCACTGCCGCCCAATGACAGTGATGACCTGATCAGGATGGTCAGAAAGCTTGGTCATCTGCGACTGGTCGCGGGCCACAAAGGTGAACATCACCGCGATGATGATGAAAGGCAACACACTGTAGAGAGCTTCGATGGGCACGTTGTAGCGCACCTGCGGCGGCAACGGGGCGTCGTGGCGCTTGCGACGGTAGGCCACACACGCCCAGAGGATCATCCCCCACACGCCCACACCCACGATCAGCGCGGCGATCCAGGCCCCCATCCAGAGGTTTTGCACCGACTGCGATTGGTCAGTGGCACCCTCGGGTAGCCCTCCACGGGCCCAGTCCGATGAGCATCCTGACAGGGTGAGCAGGACCCCAACGACAGCGATCACCACGCTGGCGTGCCTTCGCCACTGTGCGTTCACCACGCCTCCTTGATACAGGCTTACTGCTAACCGGCCGTCGAACTAGGCACACCTTACTCGACCAACGCCTGCCACCCCTAGCTCCGGGCAAAAGCCGAAGGTAACGGCAGAGTGAGTGCCTGCCGCAGGCGGAGTAGGTACTCAGCGCGCGAGATCTCCACGCACCCGAGGCTTGCTAAATGGGGGGTCACCCACTGCACATCCAGTAGTCGCTGCGGCGCATGATCATCGCTGAGCAGTCTCACCAGGTGCGCCAGGGCCACCTTGGAGGCATCGGATTGGAGGGAAAACATCGACTCCCCCGCAAACAAGCCCGCAAGAGCCACCCCGTAGAGACCCCCTGCAAGATGATCGTGCTCATCCCAACACTCCACGCTGTGCGCCAAACCCTGCTGGTGCAGGTGGTGATATGCCAGCGCAATCTCCTGGGTGATCCACCCGTGGGGGCGGCGGGGGTCGGCACAGCCAGCCACCACCTGATCAAAAGCTGCATCGACCGTGCAGCGGTAACGGCGTAACGAACGCCGTAGCGAACGGCTCACCGTGTGGTTAACCAGCGGCAGAACTCCTCGGTGTAGAGGTGACCACCACCCCAGCACGTGGTCCTGGGTTCCTTCGGGCGGATGAGGGCAGCCTTGGTCTACCTCGTGGTTGCTGATGGGTACCGGCATGGGGAACATCCCCTGGCAGTAGGCCAGCTCCAACGTGGCAGGACGTAGGTCGCCTCCCAGGGTGATCAGGTCCTGCGCGAAGTCCTCTGGCACGGGAGGAAGCCAAGCTGGGTGTGGGGGTGAGGGGGGAGTCACCGAACGGAGATCGCCCCCAAATGCTCCTGGAGCACTTGGGCAGCCTGAGGGCCGTACTGGGCGCTGAGGCGGCTGAGCCATAACGCCACGTCCAGGTGGTAGGCCTGCGGGCCCAGCGACTCCAACACCACCGTGCCCATGAGCGCACCCAGCTGGGCGCACTGCAACAGCGGAACTGACCACTGCAGGCCGGCGAGGAACCCGGCGCGAAACCCATCCCCCACCCCGGTCGGATCCACAATCGTGCCCGCTTGTACAGCCGGCACCTGTTGGGGTTGCTGGTCTTTTTGCAAGATCGTGACGCCCTGCGCACCGGTGGTGCGCACCCAAGTGCCGACCTGACCCAGCACCTCCGTGGGCGACCAACCGGTTTTCTGCTCCAGCAGTGCAGCCTCATAGTCGTTGGTGAACACCAGATGCGCCCCGGTGATCAACTCACGGATCTGCGTGCCGTTCATGCGAGCCAACTGCTGGGAGGGATCGGCGACGAAACGGTAGCCCTTCCGACGGCACTCCCGTGTATGGCTGAGCATGGCGTCGGGGTCATCCGGGCTGATCACCACTAAGGGCTCCCCGTGCTCTGGCCCGCTGAGCGCCTGCACTGCAGGTTCCAGAGTGGTGAAACGCGCCTGGCGCATCGCCCCGGGGTAGAACACCGCAATCTGATTCTGATCCCGGTCGGTGGTACAGATAAAGCGGGCCGTGTGCTCATGCTCGTCGATGACTACCCAGTCACAGCGCACTCCGTGACGTTGCAGATGTAAGCGGTAATCGGCAAAGTCGCTGCCCGCAGCCGCGATCAGAGTTGGTTGCAGCCCTAGTAAGCCCAAGCCAAAACAAATGTTGGCTCCCACCCCTCCTCTGCGGATGGTTAGATCCTCCACCAAGAAAGATAAGGAAACATTGGACAGCTTGTCACTGACCAAGCTGTCGGCGAAGCGGCCTGGAAAGTTCATGAGGTGATCCACTGCTATGGATCCGGCCACAATCACTGCCATGGAGGGTTCCGATCATCAGACGGGTGAGGCTAGTGGAACGAGTCCCCGCACGCGCAGGAGCCCTGGGCTGCTGGGTTGTCGATGGTGAAACCGGATTTCTCCAAGGTGTCAGCAAAATCGATGGTGGCGGTACTTAAGTAGGGTGCGCTCATCTTATCCACCACCAAACTGATACCACCAAAGTCGCTGACCACATCATCGTCGTTGACCTGGTCATCGAACACCAGCTGGTAGCGCAGGCCAGAGCACCCACCGGGAGCCACCGCAATGCGCAGCACCAGGTCGTCGCGTCCCTCCTGCAGCAGTAGTTGCCCGGCTTTCTCCGCCGCAGCGTCGGTGAGCGTAGGCCCGTTTGTCACCTCCTGCGCGGCTAGAGCTTGGGTCGCGTGGCCACCACCGCACCCTCCGCCGCCACATCCTCCGCCGGCGTGGCCATGTGCGGGCTCAGCAGGGGCCTGCGGTGTGGAGTCGTGGTTGTGGCTGTGGCCACCGCAACACCCGCCGCCGGACGAGGGAGTCGTGGTGGGGGTGGTATCGGCAGTCATGCGATCTCCTTGCTGGGGTGAGGAAGGGGAGGTAAGGATGGGCTAACTTCTCCATCTTAACCTGATAGGCAGGCAGGGGTATTCCGTGACAGCGGGGAGGTCACATCCCGGGGATGATGCCTTCGCCTGACTCACCGAGCAGCTCGGATACTTCGTGCATGGCGGCATCAACGGGGGGAAGAATGGCATCGGAGGGTTGGAGGATATCAGCGTCAGCTGGCTTGCCTCGGGTGCGAACAAACTCCAACAAAGCGCTCAAAGCCGGACGAAAACGGTATTCATCGTTGGTTTCAATGGCCTGTTCAAGGGCCAAATCCAGCTCTTGAAGCATGGTCATGGACTCGTCAGCCACCTCGTACTGACCCTCACCCAAAATACGCACGATCATAACGGGTTCTCCTTGGTGACGGGGGTGGCCTGGGTCTGGCTGGCCGATGGATTCTGGCTGGCGGCACCCTGCTCCAGGGCAGGCGTGGAGGTGCTGTTGCCCTTCTCCAAGCCCATCTGGGCCCGCATCTGCTCCAGTTGGCGCTCCACTGAACCCTGGCTGCTCATCTGCTCCAACTCGCGGGCAATGTCGTCATTGCCCGTACCAGTCACATCGTCAAGGGCTCCAGAGGCCAGCAACTCGTCGATGGCCCCCGCGCGAGCCTGCATTGCTGCGGTCTTGTCTTCGGCGCGCTGGACTGCCAGGCCGACATCGCCCATCTCTTCGGAGATCCCGGAAACGGCTTCCCCAATACGGGTCTGGGCCTCGGCAGCGGTATAGGTGGCTTTGATCGTCTCTTTCTTCGTGCGGAAAGCATCCACTTTGGCCTGCAGGCGCCGGGAGGCCAACGTCAGTTTTTCTTCCTCAGCCTGAAGGTTGCCCAGTTGGGCAGTGAGATCCTGAATCTGGGATTGCACACCAGAACTGCGGGTTAACGCCTCCCGCGCTAGGTCCTCCCGACCGCCCTCAAGGGCCTGACGGGCCTGCGCCTGCAGCTTGTCCGACTGCTGGTTGAGCTGCCCAATCTGCAACTCCAAGCGCTTGCGGGAGGTGGAAACATCAGCGACACCGCGACGAACCTTCTGCAAAAGCTCCAGCTGCTTCTGGTAGGAGTAGTCCAGGGTTTCGCGAGGATCCTCAGCGCGATCCAAAGCCTTATTGGCCTTGGCACCAAAGATCATGGCGATGCGTTTCATCACACTCATCGGAGGCGTCCTTCTGCCGTGGGGTGGGAGATCATCGTGGCGCAACGATCCGCCCCCCAGCCTAGCTGCCCCCAGCCACCTCGGAGCCTCAATCGTGGACGACACCACTATCAGCGCTGGGTCATAGACTCAAGACTCATGTTGGATCGACTACTACGTCACCGCTCTGGACCCTCAGATGTTGACCCCTCGCCCTCCTCGGTGGGCCCGATAGGCAAGGGCCAACCCACCCGCAGTCGCCGACAAGCGTTGCAACAGCGACGAGCCCAGCAGGTCAACCGGGTCTCCAACCAGTCGGGAGATATCGTGCGCCGGCAGAAACGGCGTGAACGCGAGCAGCGTCAAATTGATCTAGCCGCTGGCAAGGAACGCGCCATGGGGGCTCGGGATCGAGGCCCGGTGCGTGGTTTTACCCGCCGCTACGTCGATTCGCGTCACTCCCCCGGCGAGTTACTGCTAGTCGGCTCGCTCATGGTGCTGGGGCTGGGTTTTACCCGGGTCAGTCCCCTGACGCACACCCTGAGTTTGGTGGGGATCTTCCTTCTGCTTGCAGTGACCGTCATCGACTGCTGGGGCCTCTCCCGACGGTTGCGGCGCGAGCTGGCTCAGCGCTTCCCCCAACAGGATCGACGGGGGGCGGTGCTGTACGCCCTCATGCGCAGCACCCAAATGCGGCGGATGCGCTTTCCTCCCCCCGTTGGTGACGCTCCACAGTGGAAGCTGCCCCGCCTACCGCTCCTACGGCGTCGAGGCAAGGGCAGCACTCCAGCCGCGCCCGCCGACACGTGAGCCACACTTGCCAGGCGCGCCTGGACGTGGTTGGTTGAACCCACCACATCTTGGCCTCCCCCCCAGACACCATAAGGAGTTCCCGTGCAGTTTCGACGCCTTGGCACCAGCGGAATGAAGATCAGCGCGATTGCCTACGGTAACTGGCTCACCCACGGTGGTCAGGTGGCCGAGGACGCCGCTCAGGCTTGTATTACCGCTGCTCTTGACGCCGGGGTGACCACGTTCGACACCGCTGACGTGTACGCTGCCGGGCGCGCCGAGGAGGTGCTGGGCCGGGGTTTGAGCCGGCAACGCCGCGATGGAGTAGAGATTTTCACCAAGGTGTACTGGCCCACCGGAGATGGCCCCAACGATCGTGGGCTCTCGCGCAAACACATTCTGCGCTCCATCGAAGGGTCGCTGCGCCGGCTCAACACTGACTACGTCGACCTGTACCAAGCCCATCGGTTCGACGTTGAAACTCCACTGGAGGAGACCATGCTGGCCTTCGCCGATGTGGTGCGAAGCGGCAAAGCTCTCTACATCGGAGTGTCGGAGTGGACCGCCCAGCAGATCCAGGCCGCTGCGGCCCTGGCCGATGAGTTGGGGGTAGCGCTGGTGAGTAACCAGCCGCAATACTCTGCGCTGTGGCGGGTCATCGAAGCCCAGGTCATTCCCACCTGTGCCCAGTTAGGGATGAGCCAGCTCGTGTGGTCTCCCGTGGCTCAAGGGGTGCTCACCGGCAAATACCAGCCCGGAGGACACCCTCCGGCAGGTAGCCGCGCCACTGACAATCTCCATGGGGGCAAGGGGTTTATTCAGCGGCTACTCACTGACGAAGTACTGACTCGAGTGCAGCAATTGCGCCCGCTGGCCGACCAGGCAGGCCTGACGATGGCTCAGATGGCGGTGGCCTGGGTGCTGGCTAACGACAATGTGGCTTGCGCGATCATCGGGGCCTCCCGCCCGGAGCAGGTCGTGGAAAACGTCAAGGCGGTTGAGGTCACCCTCGACCCCTCCCTGAAACAGCAGATTGACCAGATCCTAGCTCCGGTTGCTCAAACCGACCCCAGCCTTACCCTCTCCCCTAACCCCCGCGCCTAGCTGGCTGTGTGGGGGCGGGCGCAACCCTGCCTCGGCGATGTGTCGGTGGATGGCTCTAGGCTGGGCGAGTCGGTTCACAGGCGTGAAGGAGGGGCGTAGTGGCTCAAGTGACGGTGACGGCCGGTCCGGTTGATCAGCTAGAGGTGGATGCACTGGTCGTGCCGATATGCCGCCATAACGGTGCGGTGGAGGTGGTGCCCACCGCGGGGCAGGCAGCGCTGGAGGAGCTGTTTGAAGGCTCCAGCCTGGTGCACGTGGCTACCAGCCTGGGAGCACGCGGCGAGGCGGAGGAACTGACCCGCATCCCCACCCTGGGGCGTCTACCCGCAGCAGTGGTGGCCACGGTAGGGGTGGGCAAACTCACCGACGATACCTCCACCACTGAGGCTGCCGCTGGCTGGGCGCAAACGTTCGGAGCAGCGGTGCGTCTGCTGGCTGGCACCGCCCGGGTGGGCCTGCTGATCCCCTCCCAGGCCGATGAGGCAGGCATACGGGCCATCGCGGAGGGGGCACTGCTGGCTGCCTACAGCTTCGACACATTCCGCGCGGCTCACACCACCGACGAGGCCGACACGACCCGACGGGAGCCGGTGCGCGAGATCACCCTGCTGGTCGAGGCAGACCCAGGCCGCTACCAGACGGTGTTGGACCGAGCAGCGGTGGTCACTCAGGCCGTGCACCTGACCCGCGACTTGGTGAACACTCCCCCCTCCCACCTGCATCCTCAGGAGCTGGCAGAGGCGGCTGAGCACGTAGGCCGCGAGGTCGACGTGGCGGTGGAGGTGCTGGATGAGAACGCTCTGCGCGATGGCGGTTACGGCGGGATTCTGGGCGTTGGTCAAGGTTCGGCACACCCACCCCGGCTAGTCACCATGCGCTACCAACCTTCCGGCGGCGAAGACCTCCCCCACGTGGTGTTCGTTGGTAAGGGCATCACCTTTGACTCCGGCGGTCTGTCATTGAAACCTCCTCAGGCCATGGAAACCATGAAACTGGACATGGCCGGTGCGGCAGCAGTGATCGCTGCAGTGGGGGCAGTGGCACGCTTGCACCTTCCAGTACGGGTGACCGGCATTGCCGCACTAGCAGAAAACCTGCCCTCGGCGACGGCCCAACGTCCCTCCGATGTGCTCACCACCCGTAACGGCACCACAGTGGAGGTGCTCAACACCGACGCTGAGGGTCGGTTGGTGCTGGCTGATGCTTTGGCCGATGCCTGCGCGTTGCAACCGGAGCTGGTGGTGGATGTGGCCACCCTGACTGGCGCCCAGCAGGTGGCGCTGGGTAACCGCATCAGTGCCATCATGGCCAGTGATGACACCACGCGGGAGGCCATCACCCAGGCCGCGCAGGGCGCCGGTGAACAGATGTGGCCCATGCCACTGCCCGCACAGTTGCGTAAGTCTTTGGACTCAGCAGTAGCCGATATCTCCAATATGGGTGATCGGTTTGGAGGCATGTTGACAGCGGGTATTTTCCTGCAGGAGTTCGTCACCCAGGGACAACCGTGGGCCCACCTGGACATAGCCGGCCCTGCATTCAACACCGGACCTGCGTGGGGGTGCACCCCCACGCAGGCCACTGGAGTAGCCACCCGTACGTTAGTGGAGATTGCCGAACAGCTCGCACATGGCCGCCTTACTCTGCCCGCACGCTCCAAGGATGAGCAGTGAACGACCCTCTCTCCAGCCTGACTACCGGTCCCGAAGAGTTAGCTGTTCTGCTGGCACATGGCAGCCTCAACGCTATTTTCCTTGCAGAACACGCCGATGTAGCAGCACTGGATGATCCCGCCCAAGGCGAGAGCTGGCAGCGCCAGGTGCGCACCCTCAACGACCCTGCCGGCCCAGCCGGGGGCGGGGATGGCATTTACCTCATCCAAGATGCGCCTCCCGGCGGCTCTGCTTTGCCTCTGGCGCAGTTCTTCAACGCCGACGGCTCCTCCGCTTCGTTGTGTGGCAACGGCATGCGCGCCGTGATGCGCCTGCTCATGGACCGACATGGTACCGATCGTGCCCAGGTTCAGGTGGGCCACTCGACCTATTTGGGACGGCGAGCCGGCGAGCTTGCCCCAGAGGTTCCGGCAGTGGCCCTCGCCCTGCCGCCCATCAGCTTCTCCCCCGCTGCTATCCCGATGGTGACCGAACGTGAGGAGTTCATCGATCAGCGCCTGCCTGGGCTGCACCCCACCCTGCGCTTCACAGCCCTAGCGGTGCCCAACCCGCATCTGATTGCCCTGGTCGAGTCCTACGACGAGCAGCTACTCGTGCAGTTGGGGCAACGCCTAGCATCTGGGGTTCCTGAGTTCCCGGAAGGCATCAACCTCTCGTTCGTGCAGCCCATTGCCGAGGATGAGTTGTTTGTCCGCACCTACGAACGCGGCTGCGGGTTGACCCCCTCCTGCGGCTCGGGCAACGTGGCCAGTCGCAGCGTCGCCTCCCGCTTGGGCGTAGTTGCTCCCCACCGCCGCGTCACGCTGCGTAACAGCGGTGGGATCTCGGCGAGTTGGCTCGACGGGCTGGGTGATACCTCGGATTGGGCCAAAGCTCAGCCTTACTTAGAGGGTAACGCTACGTGGACCTTTGCTGCACGGTTCGACCGTTCCCTGTTGGAGACCAACACCCACCCCCCGATGCCCCTCAGTCAAAAGCAAGAGTTTCCCGCCGAAACCCAGGCCTACCACCACGTGTGGCAAGCCAACCGTGAGGCCCTTGCCGCTGCGGGCATCGACCTGCCCGCTTAGCCACAGCGCCAGACCGCAACGGCGGCGCCAAGGGTTGCCACTGTCAGGGCCCTACCCAGCGCTGGACCCGACCAGAAAGTGATCCACGCCGCGTGTCATGATGGGGAGGCTTTCCAGCAGGTGCTCACCCACCCGATCACCCTGGTCAGTACCCCACCCGTAACAGAGGGGGGCCGGTCACGGGGCCGGCCCCCCTCTGTTACGGGTGGTGAAGTTCTGTCACGGGTGGTGAAGTGCAAGCGTGACTCTCAACCCGCGCTGAAATCTGCCCGCAACCCCAACAGCTGCGGTGCTCTCACGCTGCCCCACTAAGGTGGTGGGCATCACCACGGACCATGCAACGAACCGAGGAGAGCCCACTGTGAGCCACACCGACACTAGCGACCTGGTCATCCTCGGCGGAGGCAGCGGAGGCTACGCCTGCGCCCTGCGAGCGGCCCAATTGGGCCGCTCCGTGGTGCTCATCGAGCAAGATCTTCTGGGAGGCACCTGCCTGCATCGGGGCTGCATTCCCACCAAAGCGTTGCTGCACGCCGGGGAAGTGGCCGATAGTGCCCGGGAGGGTCACCAGTTCGGGGTGCGCACCCACCTGGAGGGCATTGACATGCCCGCGCTGCAGGAATACAAGAACGGCGTCACCGCCAAGCTGTACCGGGGCCTGCAAGGGCTGGTCAAGCAGCGCGGCATCACCTTGGTGGCTGGACAGGGGCGTCTGGTGGACGCGCACACCGTGGAGGTCACCGCCAGCGATGGCACCACCTCGCGCTACAGCGGCACCACCGTGGTGCTGGCCACTGGCTCGGTGCCTAAAACGCTGCCCGGCCTGGAGATAGATGGCCAACGCGTGATCACCAGCGACCATGCGCTGCGGCTGGACTACGTCCCTGAGTCGGTGGTGGTGCTTGGTGGTGGGGTGATCGGCGTGGAGTTCGCCAGCGCGTGGCGCTCCTTCGGCGCGCAGGTCAGCGTCGTGGAGGCCCTGCCACACCTGGTAGCGCTGGAGGATGAGGACATCAGCAAGCAGTTGGAGCGGGCCTACCGCAAGCGGGGCATCTCCTACGAGTTGGGCAGCCCCTTCACTGGGGTGGAGCAGACCGACACGGGGGTGCGCGTCCACCTGCAGAACGGGAAAACCCTGGAGGCGCAACTGCTGCTCGTGGCGGTGGGGCGTGGCCCGGTCAGCGCGGATTTGGGCTACGAGCAGGTCGGCGTAGCGATGGAGCGCGGCTATGTCACCGTGGATGAGTACTGCCGCACCAGCGTGCCCGGGGTGTACGCGGTGGGCGATTTGATCCCCACGTTGCAGTTGGCGCATGTCGGTTTTGCCGAGGGAATCCTGGTCGCCGAGCACAGCGCGGGGCTGGCGGTGGTACCCATCGACTACGACGCGGTACCGCGGGTCACCTACTGCGAGCCGGAGGTGGCCTGCGTGGGCTTGACCGAAGCTAAAGCTCGGGCTCAGTACGGTGAACAGGCGATCTCCACACTGACCTATGACCTGGCAGGCAACGGCAAGTCCACCATCCTAAAGACCAGCGGATTCATCAAGCTAGTCCGCGTGGTGGATGGCCCCGTAGTGGGCGTGCACATGATCGGCTCGCGGGTCAGTGAATTGATCGCCGAAGGCCAACTGATCACCAACTGGCAGGCGCTGCCCGCCGAGGTCGCCGCGTTGATCCACCCCCACCCCACCCAGTCCGAAGCCCTCGGTGAGGCTCACCTGGCATTGGCGGGCAAGCCGCTACACGCGCACGGCTAATCTTTCTGACATCACCATCCCACTCAAGGAGAACCTCGATGGCTACTGCGGTCACCATGCCTGCGTTGGGCGAAAGTGTCACCGAAGGCACGGTGACTCGCTGGTTGAAAAACATCGGAGACACGGTGGAAGCCGACGAACCCCTCCTGGAGGTTTCCACTGACAAGGTTGACACCGAAATCCCCAGCCCCGCCTCTGGAGTCTTGACCAGCATCGCCGTCAACGTGGACGAAACCGTCACCGTCGGCACGCAACTGGCCCTCATTGGTGAGGAGGGGGAACAGGTGGCCTCCTCGCCCATCCCGCAGGTGCAGCCTGCTCCTTCACCCGAGCCTGCGTCACCCTCCCCCACCGAGAAGCCGGTAGTACCGCAGGCCGGTCACACCGCCGTGCTGATGCCCGCCCTCGGGGAGAGCGTGGCAGAAGGCACGGTGACTCGTTGGTTGAAAAACGTGGGAGACACGGTGGAAGCCGACGAACCCCTCCTGGAGGTTTCCACTGACAAGGTTGACACCGAAATCCCCAGCCCCGCCTCTGGAGTCTTGACCAGCATCGCCGTCAACGTGGACGAAACCGTCACCGTCGGCACGCAACTGGCCCTCATCGGTGAGGAGGCTGCTGCTGCCCCTCCTCCTCAGGCCCACCCAGAACTTAAGCCTCAACCCGACCCGGAGCGGCAACCCGATCCTGAGCCTCAATCAGAGGCTCAGGCAGCTGCTCCTCACCCTGTCCCTCAGGCAGAGCCAACACCTCGAGCTTCATCGAGCCCTCCCTCTGCCTCTACTTCTAGCACCAATGGCGATTCCACGCCCAGCGTCTACCTCACGCCCCTGGTCCGCAAACTGGCAGCCCAAGAGGGTGTCGATGTGCAGAGTTTGCGCGGCACCGGGGTGGGGGGACGCATCCGCAAGCAGGACGTGCTCGATGCGGCGCAAGCGGCCCAAGCTTCATCCTCCTCACCTGCTGCTGCCGGCTCTCCCGCACCCTCGCCGGCAACCCCGGTGCAACCCTCCCCGCTGCGCGGTACTCGGGTGCCCATGTCGCGCCTGCGCAAGGTGATCGCCGCGCGCATGGTGGAGTCGCTGCAAACCTCCGCTCAGCTCACCACCGTGGTCGAAGTGGACCTCACCCGTGTGGCGGCCCTGCGGGCCCGAGCTAAGCAAACGTTCCAGGCCCGTGAGGGAGTCAACCTGTCCTTCCTGCCTTTCCTAGCCAAAACAGCTATCGAAACCCTCAAGGCGCATGCCAGTGTGAACGCCAGCATTGAGGGCGAGCAGATCATCTACCACGACACGGAGAATCTGGCCATCGCCGTGGACACCGATCGAGGCCTACTGGTACCAGTGATCAAAAACGCTGGCCAGCTGACTATCGCCGACTTAGCCCGGCGTATTGCCGATCTAGCCGAGCGCACCCGCACCAACAAGGTGACCCCCGATGAGCTGTCAGGGGGGACGTTCACCCTGACCAACACCGGCAGCAGGGGAGCCCTGTTTGACACCCCGATCATCAATCAACCGCAGGTGGCCATCTTGGGCACCGGCGCGCTGGTGAAACGCCCCGTGGTAGTGAGCAGCTCCGATGGCGACCAGATCGCTATCCGTTCGATGATGTACTTGGCGTTGTCGTATGACCACCGCCTAGTCGATGGAGCAGACGCCGCCCGCTTCCTCACCGCGATGAAGACTCGCTTGGAGGAAGGCGCCTTTGAAAGCGAGTTGGGGCTAACAACCCTCTAACGTCCCGAGCCGGATCTCGCTGGGCTGGCCTGGGCTGAGCTTGGTGGTGTGGTGGTGGGTTGGGCCGAGCTCGTGTGGTGAGTCGTTAAGGCGTTGCGTTAGTGCGCCCTGTGGGCGTGTGCAGGACAAGGCCGACGAAGGCGGGAGAGCGGTTCCTCTCTCAACTCCAGGAGAACGAAGTCATGGACGCGGCCACAGGGTGTAATAAGGTGACGAATTAACGACTCACCACACTAGAGGCAGTGGGCTCTGGCAGCGGGCGTGGTCTGTCTTGGGGATGATCGATGTACCAACTGCGGTTGGTGGCCGGGTCCCATCGGGTGGCGTCGAAGCTTCGCCACGCTCCCCCGACTTTGCGCAGGGTGACGCGCCACGTGCGCGCCTCACGCGCCGGCACGCTCGACAGGGGCCTTCCCGCCAGGTCGGTCACCATCAGTTCAGGCATGGTGTCGGTGACCTCCAACTGCACCTGACTGGCCCGATCCAGACCTGAAAGAGGCGCTACTACGGCCACCTTCAGCAGGGTTTCGTGGGCGCCCACCACGCGCCGCTGGTTGGCGTTCAAGGCCCGTACCGTGGCTAAGTCTCCCCGGTAGGAGGGAGAGTTTTTCACGTCCATCGCCTCCAACAGCGTTAGGTCGCCGGTGGCCAGCAGCCGTTCCCGCCGAGCAGAAAGTATGTCCAACACCTGCACCCATTCCGCCGGGCCCACTTCAGGCGCAGGACCACTGGGCGCAGCAGAGACGTTGGAGGGCGATGCCAGTGCGGCGCTGGTGGGTGCAGCTGGCGTCGATTCGACGCGGCTGAGCCACCACCACAGTCCCAGGCCGCCACCCGCCAGCACGGTGACCACCACGACGGCGACTAACAGCGTGCGGCCCCACCTACGGCGAGGGGTGGCGATGTGCCGCCGCGTCCTGCCCGGGCGGCTCCTGCGGGAGTGTGCTTGAACAGGTGGGGTTGGCACAGCCGCAGCAGAGGCACAGACCTCAGGAGCAGGTTCGACGCAGGCTTCAGGGTCGGGTAGGGACTTATCCAGCGGCGGTGCCACCTCAGCGTGTCCTGGCGTGGCGATGAGGGTATCTGCTCCCGCCGCAGACCCCGATGCGGGACGGGGCAAGGCATCAACCCTGGTCCCTGGCACCTCAATGGGCTGCGGTGGACCCAGACGAGCCATCTCAACAGCGAAATCGTGAGCGGTGGGCCGCTGGTGCTGCTCGGGAGCTAGAGCCTGCTGCCAAAGGTCGATCATCGCGGCGGGTACGAGGCTGGGGTGCAGGAGCGGATGGTGCTGCAGCAGGTGCAACGGGTGAGCCCGATCTCCAGGCGGAGCTTGCGGATCGGGCAGCTCCCCTGTGGCGGCACACACCCCTAGAACCGCCAGGTCATACACGTCCTGAGCCTGACCCTCGCTCACCCTGGCCGGCTCCGAGGTTGGCTGGCGTAGCGCCTGCCAACCCACCCGTGACACTAACGGGCAGTTCTGGTGACCCAAAACCGCCGTGTCGACGCTCATCCCTGAGACCCACAGGTCAGCCTGATGCACGGTGCGCACCCCGCGTGCCAGACCGACCAGCAGCGTTTGAATCTGCGGTACCGGCAAGGGCCCCCGCTCGGCGACCAATCGACGCACACTGAGACTGGGAATCACATCGGTGACGACCACAATGGCATCATCGAGTGGCAGCCACACCCGGATGCGCACCACATGCAGGCTGGGGGTGGCGTAGAGCCGGTCAGCGACGTCGATGGCCCGTTGACGCACCGATTCGGACCCTGTCTGGGCAAAGATCACCACCTGCACTGCCTCGTCGGTGGCCAGATCGGTGGCGCGGGCGGCATGTACCGCCGTCAGGGCCGGATCGGGCAAATCAACCTGTTCCAAACTCTCCAACAGGGCATATCCGGCTCGACGCAAGGCAGCCTCATACGTCAGGGGGCTCCCGGCCAGCGGCAAGTCGAAGTCAGCAGAGAGCAGGAGGGCATCGGGCATGGTCATGACAGATAGCCTGCCCTATTTTTCGCCGCTTGGGGGAGTTATCCACAGGCAGCGCTGAGGGCAGCCTGCGCAGCGGGCGTAGCCTGGTGGAGATGAACATTGTCGATCTGGGGGTGGGCCTCACCCTGCAACCATTTGCTCAGTGTTGGCAGCAGCAACGCGAACTGCACCAGCAGCGGGTGCTGGGGCTCATCGACGATACGGTGCTCCTGGTCGAACACCCCAGCACCTACACCGCCGGCAAACGCACCAGCCCCCACGAGTACCCCACCGACGCGAGCCCCGTGATCCGCGTCGACCGGGGGGGGCGCCTGACGTGGCATGGGCCGGGGCAGCTGGTGGGCTACCCGATCCTGGCGCTGCCCCAACCGTTGGACGTGGTGCAGTACGTACGCACCCTGGAAGAGCTGCTGATCGCCACCTGCGCGGCCCTGGGACTCCCCGCCCACCGTGTGCCCGGTCGCAGTGGAGTGTGGGTGGGGCAGGGCGATGATCCCTGTCAGCAGCGGAAAGTGGCAGCCGTTGGAGTGCGGGTGGCCCAAGGGGTGAGCCTGCACGGCTTCGCTCTCAACGTCAACTGTGACCTGAGCCCGTACGCAGCCATCATTCCGTGTGGGATTGCCGACGCGGGCGTCACCTCCATTTCCCGCGAGGTGGGCCAGCCGGTCACGGTCTTACAGGTGCTGCCGGTGTTAACCGCACAGCTACGCGCCCACCTCCACCACCTTGCCTACCCCAGCACCCCCTCGCGTCAGGAGTCTGCCCATGCCTGCTGAGACTTTTACCTCCTGCGGCCCCTCCGAGGAGCGCCTCGTCGGCAAGAAGCTGCTGCGCCTAGAGGTGCGCAACAGCTCCATCGCCATCGAAACCAAGCCGAGCTGGATCAAAACCCGCGCCGTGCAGGGCCCCAACTACCACGATCTGCAGGCGTTGGTGGCCAGGAAGGGCTTGCACACCGTGTGCCAACAAGCGGGCTGCCCCAACATCTTCCAATGTTGGGAGGACCGGGAGGCGACGTTTCTGATCGGGGGCAGCGTGTGCACCCGCCGCTGCGACTTCTGCCAGATTGACACAGGCCGCCCCCAACCGCCCGACGCCGACGAGCCCCGCCGGGTGGCCGACAGTGTGGCCACGATGGGCCTGCGCTACGCCACGGTGACCGGCGTGACCCGCGACGACCTGCCCGACGAGGGCGCTTGGCTCTACGCCCAGACCGTGCGCGAGATTCACCAGCGCTGCCCGGACGTGGGCGTGGAGTTGCTGATTCCCGACTTCAGCGGCAAAAAACCGTTGCTGGATCAAGTGTTTGCCGCCCGTCCTCAGGTGTTGGCGCACAATGTGGAGACCGTGCCTCGTGTGTTTCGCCGCATCCGGCCTGCCTTCACCTACGACCGCTCCCTGGGGGTGGTCACCGCTGCTCAGCAGGCGGGGCTGGTCACCAAGTCCAACCTGATTTTGGGTCTGGGTGAGACCGACGCGGAGATCTCCACCGCCCTGGCCGACCTGCGCGCGGCGGGGTGCGACCTGCTGACCATCACCCAGTACTTGCGCCCCTCCCCCCGCCACCATCCGGTGGACCGATGGGTCAAGCCGGCCGAGTTCCTCGCCTGGCGTGACGCAGCCCTCGCACTGGGATTCCTCGGGGTCATGTCCGGACCGCTGGTGCGCTCCTCCTACCGCGCGGGACGCCTGTACGCCCAAGCCGTGGCAGCACGCCAGAGCGCCAAGGTGGGCCATTGAGTTGACGTTTGTGCGGTTTTAGCAGCCGCTTCGCGGCCTAAAACCGCACAAACGTCAACTCAACAACGCTTGAGTCGGGGTTGGCGCCACCTCTGCGGCCTCGATATAGGCTGGATGATTATGGCTACCAAGAAACGGGACACCACCTCCACCTCAGCAACAGCGAAGAGCCCAGCCAAGGGCAAGCCGGGCAAAGGCTCGACCACAACTGCCGCCCCGGTCAAACCCAAGCGCCGTGAGCAGTTCAAGCAGGCGTGGCGGCTAGCCAAAGAATCCGACCCCCGCCTGGTGTGGATATTGCCGCTGGTTTTTGTGGCTATCCTCTCTGCCTTCGTAGGGATTGGAGTAGTCATCGGCCACCCCATCGCGTTGAGCATCATCGGGGTGTTAGTAGGTCTCATCGTGGTCATGTTGATCTTTGGCCGGCGAGCTGAGTCCGCCGCCTACGGCCAGATCGAGGGCCAGCCGGGCGCAGCCGCCGCAGTGCTGACCAACATGCGCGGCGCGTGGACGGTCACCCCCGGAATTGCCGCCAACCGCAACCAGGACGTGGTGCACCGGGTGCTGGGTCGCTGCGGCGTGGTGCTGGTCGGCGAGGGCACCCGCGGTTGCGACCACCGCCTCCCCGCGCTGTTCACCCAGGAGAAACGCCGCCTCCAACGCATTGGTTTGGAGGGTATCCCCATCACCACCCTGATCGTTGGCACCGAAGCAGGCCAGATCAACCTGAAGAAGCTGCAACGCCACCTGGCCAAGCTCCCCCGCTCAGTGAAACCCGCCCAGGTCATGGAGATTGACCGCCGGCTGTCGGCCATGGGTACCCCGGCCACCTCCCTGGTCGGAGTCCCCAAAGGCCCGCTGCCCCGCAACGTGAAGATGCCCAAAATCCCCAGGGCCAACCGCTAAGTTCAGCGCCGGAGCACCACCGTGCCGCTGGCCCGGTCGTGCAGGCCGCGGCGATCCCGGTCCCAGATCAGCGCGGGGATCAACAAGCACAGCAGCAGGGTGCGCACAGTGCTGGCTTTCCATCCAGTACCAGGTGTCTGCAGGCGACTCAGGCGACGGACCTGCACCCCCAGTACCAACTGCCCAGCGCTGCCTCCTAGGAGGGCGGTGAAAACCCATACCTGAACGGCGAACACCGGGGTGCTCCAGCTGGAGCTGCCCAGCAGGCCATGAGCGATGGCCGCACACAAGAGCCAGTCCACCCCGAAGGCCGCCAGGCGCCGCCCCCATCCGCATACGCTGCCCGGGCCCTGCTGGGGTAATCCGATTCGTTGCCCTGCGGGGCCTAGATCTACTCCTGCTAGGCGTGGACCTCCCAGCCAGGAGGCCAAGGCGCTACGTGTGTCCACATCCGATCGGGAGGGCTGCATAGGGGTGGTCACTATGCGTAGGCTACTCACTTCTCCTATCCATGTGTCCTGCCCCCACAGCCGGCTCCGCCCACCCACCGCGTATTCTGCCAGTGGCCTGCCCACCTGAAATCCACGAGGAGTTCAATGTTCACCAACCGTGAGGACCTTGAGCGTCACGTCCGCGACAACAACGTGGAAGTGATCGACATTCGTTTCTGTGATCTGCCTGGGGTCATGCAGCACTTCACCATCCCAGCCAGCGCCTTAGGCGATGATGTGTTTGATCAAGGCCTAGCCTTCGACGGCTCTTCGATCCGTGGATTTCAGGCGATCCACGAATCGGATATGGCGCTCAAACCTGACGTGACCACAGCGTTCATCGACCCGTTTCGCCAGCACAAAACCCTGGCGTTGAACTTCTTCATCCACGACCCTCTCACCGGCGAGCCCTACAGCCGCGATCCGCGCAACATTGCGCGCAAGGCCGAGGCCTACCTGGCCAGCACGGGCATCGCCGACACCGCGTTCTTCGCCCCCGAAGCGGAGTTTTACGTCTTTGACGACGTGCGCTTTGAGACCAAAGCCAACAGCGCGCACTATTCCATCGACTCCATTGCTGGAGCGTGGAACACCGGCCGGGTGGAGGAAGGCGGCAACCGGGGCTACAAGGTGCGCTACAAGGGTGGGTATTTCCCCGTACCGCCGGTGGACCACTTTGCCGACCTGCGCGATGAAATGGTGGCCGAGCTGACCGCTGTTGGCTTGCAGGTGGAGCGCGCCCACCACGAGGTGGGCACTGCAGGGCAGGCGGAAATTAACTACCGTTTCAACACGCTGCTGCGCGCCGCCGACGAGATGATGATGTTCAAGTACATCATCAAGAACACCGCCTGGAGAGCGGGTAAGACCGCCACTTTCATGCCTAAGCCCATTTTTGGCGACAACGGTTCCGGGATGCACTGCCACCAGTCTTTGTGGAGCAACGGCCAACCCCTGTTCTATGACGAGCAGGGCTATGCGGGCCTGTCGGACATGGCTCGCCACTACATTGGCGGGCTGCTGCGCCACGCTCCCTCGCTACTGGCGTTCACCAACCCAACAGTGAACTCCTACCACCGTTTGGTGCCTGGGTTTGAGGCTCCGGTGAACCTGGTGTACTCCCAACGCAACCGCTCTGCCTGCATCCGCATCCCCATCACCGGCTCCAACCCCAAAGCCAAGCGCCTGGAGTTCCGTGTGCCCGACCCCTCGTCCAACCCTTACCTGGCTTTCACCGCGCAACTGATGGCCGGTTTGGACGGGGTGCGCAACCGCATTGAGCCCGCTCAACCTATCGACAAGGATCTCTACGAGCTGCCCCCCGAGGAGCACCGCAACGTTGCCCAGGTCCCCGCCTCCTTGTCTGCAGTGCTGGACTCGCTCGAGGCTGATCATTCCTTCCTCACCGAGGGGGGAGTTTTCACTCCCGACCTGATCGAAACCTGGATCGCCTACAAACGCACCAACGAAGTCGACCCCATTCGCCTGCGCCCCCACCCCCACGAATTCGAGCTCTACTTCGACATTTAAATACACCAAGCCTGCCAACAACTTCCTGGTGGTAAGTGCTTGACTAGTCAGGATTTCCACGTCCGTCAGGGACTGAGCGCCGACGGTCAAGTCGGACGGGTAAACGCCGGAAGTTATTCATACTGTCTGGAGCAGTCTGGAAAAAATCATGCGGCAGGTCGTGAGCACCCCGACAGGGAGAGAAAACATCGCCGCTACGATACGGGCATAGCGGAAAGGAACAGGCTCATGCCCGTGAACGACATATGGCGGCACTTTTCACCGTCAATGCGGCGGTGGCACTGTTTGGGTTGGCTGGCGTGCTGGGGAAATCGACGGGGCTCTCCGCGCCAGCTATTGTGTGGGGCAGGTCCGTATTTGGTGCAGCAGTTCTGTTAGTAGTTCTGCTGCTCACCCGTCGGCCTATTAGGGTAGGGAAATCGCAGGCTATTCCCTTGATTGCCCAAGGGGTCGTTCTGACTGCCCATTGGGTGACGTTTTTCCAGGCTATCAATATCGGTGGAGTGGCTATCGGCCTGCTTTCTTTCTCCACGTTTCCTTTGTTTGTCGCCATGGTGGAACCCCTGGTTCTCAAACGTAAACCCACTCGCCTGGAAGTGATCACCTCCATAATTATCCTCGTTGGTGTCTATATTCTGGTGCCTTCGGCGTCATTGAGCAGCCAAATATTTCAGGCCGTTCTCTGGGGAATAGTCTCAGCAGCAACATTTGCTGTTCTTTCGGTTTACAATCGCCATTTAGGGCAAGCCCACCACAGCGCAGTCATTAGCTTTTACCAACTTGCTACCGCCTCTATCATTCTGATTCCCTTGGTTGTTTGGGGCATTAACCACGAGCCTTGGCGTGCGATTGTTGTGCCCCAGCTGGCATTTCTTGGAATTATCTGCACAACCGTAGCACACACGATTTTTATCACCAGTCTACGCACCATCAGCGCTATGCAAGCCAGCGTTTTCGCCTCTTTGGAACCTGTCTGGGGCATCGCGTTTGCAATAGTATTGCTGCACGAGTATCCCAGCCTGCGCTCTTTGATAGGCGGAACGCTGATTATCAGCGCCACCCTAATGGTGGCTATGAGGCAAACGCGACCACCGAGGCCTCGAGCTGAGTCACCTCAAACTCAACCAACAGCACCATGATCGAACCGTTTTGAATTGCGCCATGCGAGAAGATATCACCCAGGGTTGACGTGGCATCCAATGGTAGTCTCTCCCGCTACCCAATCTGCTCTTGCTGCAATGAGCACCGAAATAATTTCACAACTGGCTAGTACCTAGAATGCACACTCAAAGAACCCACCGTAGGGGGCAACACGGAAGCAATGGGGTGCTTATCCGGGATGAACGTGAACTCGAGTTAAGCTTGCCCAGCAAATAAGACTACCGATCCTGCAGCACTTGCAACAGCTCCGGGAATTGGTCGGTACCCAGATCGTTGAAACAGAAATGGCCCTTATTGGTGAAGTCGAAAAAGTCGCTCCCCAACTCACTGAAAGGGTCAAGCCAGGGTGCCACGAGTACCAAAGACTCCACCTGAATCTGGGGGTGTTCAGAAAGCCAACGGACAAGGAATCCGGCCCCGGTACTGTGGCCGATCAATGCCATGGGTTCGTCTACCAGGTGCCGTGCAAACTCCTTTTGCCATACCGCATAGTCGGGCGCAAAAGCATTGACCATTTCGGGAGTCTGCACGTCATGCCCAACCATGAGCAATTGCTTCTGTAACCAGGGCAGCCAGTGGCTATTCGACGCCGACGGGTAATCGTCAGAAAAATACTCATCCTGCCCAGGGCGCCCATGCAGAATAACGACCCGGCTCATGACTTCACCTCCCGAGGAACACCGTTTTCTCCAACCTGCCACACGGTGGTGAGCGTGAGGCGGGGGTACTCGGTGCCGTGCATGGTGTTGCGGGCTGGTTTGCGCCAGAACATCGCCAACTCCAGGCTGGAGTGCAGCGCCACATCGGTGAGAAACTGGTGCTCGGTGGGCAGGATGTTGTCGATCCCGGCAGCCTCATCGCGCACGATGGGCACCTGCTGCTGCCCCATCGGGATCTGCCCCACCTGGGGGCAGGTGCGGTAGTAGCCGTCCAGGTCGGTGGCCAGACTCACACAGTAAAGGCCCCCCGGACTGAGGCTGCGCTCCACGTCGGCGAAGAATCGTTGGCGCGCCTGGGCGGTGGTGAGGTGAAACGAGGCGAACATGTCCACCACCGCATCCTGACTGTGATCCTCCACAGGCAGACCAGTGCCCAGGTCGTGGAGCACGAACCGCACCGACCCATGTCCAGGCGCGAGGTCGAACTGTTGAGCGACTTCCTGCGCCTGAGCCAGGGCCTGTCGGCTAGAGTCCACCCCCACCACCTGCGCCCCGCGACGAGCCAAAGCCAGGCTGTTCCTCCCCGCGCCGCACCCCACATTCCAGCGCGTGGCGCAAAGGCTGAGCAGCCAGAACAGGCCAGTTCGCCAGAAACCACAGCAGGCTGCCGGAAGGTTCCGCTCGTCGGCTGGAGGGGATCCCCCGCCGGCGGTACTCCTGGTCCCACAGGCTGGTCAGATCGGATTCAGACTCACTCATGCTGCTCACCCTAGCGGGAGTGGCGCGGTATGGCGGGGCGGTAGGGGCTGACGGTGGGGTCGTCGGCCAGCCAGAAACGCCACGGGTAGGTGGAACCCTCCCCCGCCACCCCTACCCGAGGGCCGGTGAGGATGGCCACGGCGTCTGCGGCAAAGGTGGGTAACTCCAACCGCAGGGGGCTGGTCGAGTCGAACAGGTCCAGACCGTAGTGCTCCCGTCTGATCCCCAAACAAGCCGCCAACCGCGCTGGGCCGCTAGCCAACCTGGCTGGGCTGGCCGCCCGATGCGCCCGGCGGCGAGCCCGGGCAACCTGCTCGCCGTCGACCACCTCACCGGCGCGCAGCAGCACCGCCCCTGCCACTCCATCACGGTCACAGACCACGTTGACACACCAATGCATCCCGTACACGAAGTACACGTAGGAGTAGCCCGCCGGGCCGAACATCACCTGGGTGCGGGAGGTCAGGCCACGAAAACTATGCGCTCCCGGGTCGTGGCCGCCTCCGTAGGCTTCCACCTCACTCAGGCGTATCGCCACGCGCTGGCCCTCCACCTCACTGACCACCCGAGCCCCCAGCAACGCCGGTGCCACCGTCAACACCGGCCCAGCCAACAGCTGCCTCCCCGCGCCGCTGGGCATCGACTGATCGTAGGGATTAGCCACCGAAGGTGGAGTCGGTGATGTCGCGGCGCAGTTGAGCTAACTGTTCGCGGACCCTCTCGGGGGCCGTCCCCCCAAAAGAGCTGCGAGCATTCAGCGCCGCTTGGGCTGACAGCACCGTACCGATGCCTCCCAACAGTTGCGGGGAGATCGCCGCCAGCTGCTCCTTCGTGAGGTCCTTAACGTCGACGCCTTGTCGCTCCGCAAGGCGCACACATTGACCTGCCAGCTCATGGGCTTCGCGGAAGGGTACCTCGCGGCGAACCAACTCCTCGGCAATCTCAGTGGCCAGTGCGTGGCCGGAGGTGGCTGCAGCAGCCATCCGGTCGCGATGGAAGGTGGTGGTGACCACCAGGCCAGTCATCGCCGGCAGCACCATCGACAGGGTGTCCACCGCATCGAACACGGGTTCCTTGTCTTCTTGCAGGTCACGGTTGTAAGCGAAGGGCAGGCCTTTCAGTGTGGCCAATAGACCCGTCAGGTTGCCAATCAGACGGCCGGCCTTACCTCGCGCCAACTCGGCAATGTCAGGATTCTTTTTTTGCGGCATGATCGAGCTGCCGGTGGAAAACGCATCGTTGAGCTCCGCCCAGCCAAACTCATGGGAGGCCCACAGGCA
>JBDIAW010000017.1:0-44946 GCA_039812585.1 Actinomycetota bacterium
TCTGGATGAGGCGGTGAGCTGGCTGGCTTGGGCGGGGTGTCGTTGTCTGGTGGTCACCGATGTGCACACCGATGGGACGCTGACCGGACCCAACGTGGCCCTGATGCGGCACGTGTGCGCAGCGTTGGCCCCCACCGAAATACAGGTTTACGCCAGTGGAGGAGTCGCCAGCCTGGATGACCTGCGCGCCCTGTCCACCACCCCAGTGTGCGGAGTGGTCCTCGGCTCGGCGCTGTTAGCCGGACGCTTCACCCTGCGTGAAGCCTTGTCCGCTGTGTCGGGTTAGACCCCGCGCCGGTAGGAGCGGTAGGCGCTCAGCGCCTCAGGGGAGCCGTCGTAGCTGACCTGCACAAGTTGGCTCGGATGAGGATGATTGCTGCCTTGGTCGCGCCCAAAAGCGTGCAGCACCAACTCCAATACTTGCCCCCGCACACTGACCAGGGGGAGTTCAGGCAGATGGTTCATAGCGTGCGGCCGCTGGTAGAGGTTCGCAGGAAGTTTCTTGGCGTTGATGACGGTACTGTCGCGGGTGCGGCTGGTTGGGTGGGCTGAATCGGTGCGCACCAGCCGCACCCCCACCGGGCAGCTGCGGTAGAGCAGATGGCAGGCCAGGCGAAGTTGCTTCCACAACGCGTGTGCTGTCTCCTCGGTGATCACAGGGGAGGGCAGATGCGGGTGCGCCCGCACCATATCCTGAGTATGGATCGTGAACTCCAACAGGTTGAGGGCCGTGTTGATTGGCTCTACATGCATCCATCGTTGCGGTGCCCAACGGGGAGGCCCTTGTTCTACCATCCGGAGCAACTGCTCCCACGGTAAACGTCGGTACCGCTGGCGCACTGCCTCGCTATGACGCACCAACGGTCCGTACACCCCTCCAAGACCCGGCAACACATCCACCCGCCGCTCCCGCACCACCACGTGAGCGGCAAGATCGCAAACATTCCAATCCGGTAACAGGGTCACCCCAGTCGGACCGACCTGTCGCATTACGTAGGCAAGCTGTAGCCGAGCGTTGGCAGTGAAGGTCATCGGAATCAGAGTGATTTGTTTTTACTATCGGATGGTTTGGGCCTCAAACCCGAAGACGGCAAATATGACACACCGGTAGAAATCTTTAAATCAACGTGTGTGGATAAAGGCTCATTTAATCTAGTTTTTAATTTTTTGACTTTAAAGAAAGATTTGGCGAGTAGCCAAGCAGATAGACAAGCTTTTTGCTCTGCGATCGCTCGAAGTAGCTCTCGTTGAAAATCAGGACGTTGGATTCCGAGTACCTCAAAAACTCTTTCTGCAGGTAAAGCTAGTATAGCTAGTCCCATTTTAAGGTATCCAATGGGCGAGTCGGAATTGAGCGACAATGCGAAGTCAAGAGCTGCGCGATCTTGGTCTTTGAGACTTTGAACACCACCTTTAGTTGTACTGCTTTTCCCTCCAGGATCCTTTGTTGTGAGAATCAATCGTAAAGCAAGGTCTTGTTCTGGCGTAAAGTGTTGATGCAACTTATCAAGCAAGTTCTCGCCTGCTGTAGATAGCGCGAGAACTTGCTTCATTGTCAGTTCTGGCACAAGCACACTAAAGAACTTGTCCGGCAAAGTTGAAATGTCTAATACAACGTGACCCTCATCAATTATAGTTAAATCTATTAGACCTCTTTTATCGTCTAAACCTAGGTGTTGGAAAATAGTAAAAATTTGCGGTGGATCAAGTTCGGTTACTACTACTTGCTTCTCTGTAGTGGTAGTAACTGTCAGTTTCCAGCCGCCGCTAGGTAATAGAAATGGAGTCTTATCGGGAAAGAGAGCGAGGTCATTACGTGTCATCTTTAACCTTCTTTCGGGGACACCAAATGAATGTGTTGGGAACAATTTTTAGCAGGCAGTAAACGTACTCTGCTGACAATTGAACAAGGAGTAAAATCTCTCAAACGAATGATAAGGCCACTCTTGAAATCCATGAAACGTCGTTAAGATGTTACGTTGGGATTGAAAAGGAGATCACGACATGTCTCAAGATGATGCACACGGTCACGATGAGGGGCGTGTCCGACCGCAACCCCACCGCTTGTCTGAAGGACAAGGAGATCGCCACATACCCTCCTACGGGCCCAATCCGGAGGAGGACCTGGGCTACCCCTCCTATGGCCAGGGGGATGAGGCCTACGGGGTGCCAACGGGGTATTACGCGGGGCAGGATGCGACTGCCTCAATGGGCAAACGGGCGTTGGCACGGATGGTGGACCTGCTGATGGTCAGTGTGGTGGCGGTTCCGTTGGGGCTGGCGCTGCGCGGAGACCGTTCCATGACACAGACCGCCAGTGTGGTGCTGCTAGGACTAGCAATCGGACTGGTGTGGATCATCTACGACGTGGCTCTCGTCGCCGTGCTGGGCCGCACTGCCGGGATGATGGTGCTCAGACTACGGGTGTGTAATGAGGCGAGTGGGCAGAAACTCAATCTGGCTGCTGCGCTGGTACGAGCGTTGGTCAGCCACAGCTTGTGGCTGGTCGGGCTGGGATTTTTTACCTTGCTGATCTACCTGTCACCGTTTTTTGACTCCTCGGGACGCCGCCAGGGCTGGCATGACAAACTGGCTCGTGACGTGGTCATCAACGACTAGTAGGCCAAAGCCACCCATCAGGACGCCCCCCATGTCGACTGCCCCTCCCCAGCACCGTGTGCTGCCTATTAGGCGCAACCTGCTTCATCAAGCCGCTCCGGGTTTGGCTGCGGTCGCAACGGCAGGGGTGCTGGCGGTCTTGGCGTTGCGTGACCCAAACCAGCCAGGTCTCTACCCCACGTGCCCCTTCCACGCGCTCACTGGGTGGTGGTGCCCTGGCTGCGGGAGTCTTCGCGCTTTGCACGCGCTGGCTCACGGGCAGGTGGTTCAGGCCATCAGTCTCAACGCTGTCACGATGTTGATCCTGGTTCCTCTAGTGGCGGCGATCTGGGGTGAATGGGCCTTACGGACGTGGAGGGGCCGCCCCCTGCGTCTCTGGTCACCCCCGGTATGGACCTCCACGGCTCTGGGGGTGGTGTTCACCGTTTTCACTGTGGTCCGCAATACACCATGGGGCTTTTACCTTGCCCCCTAATTCCTGCAATCACCAAGGAGCAGCAGGGTCAACTGACCCAACGGCAGGTAATGATCACTCCCCATTTGGGCAGCCTCAGCGGTCGGCCCAGCCCGAGATTGGGTTCTACGATGGGCAAGGAACCGCCACCCCCCTGCACCAGACCAAACAATTGAGGAAAGCTACCCCGCTAGTTACGGTGGCGTCACTGCGCTAAACCCCAGTCAGAAGCCAGCAGACCACCTGCTGTTATCCCTGACCGCTTTGATCTTGAGCGGCGTGCTAACGGTGGGGTTCTGCGTAGGCATCGTGGCACTGCCGTTGGGCATCGTTGGAATGGTCTACTCCAGCCAGGTCAAAGATAAGTTCAACCGGGCAGACCTAGCTGGCGCGCAGGATGCCTCTGCGAAGGCGAAACTGTTCTCCATTGCCTCTTTGGTGGTGTTGGGAGTCTCAATCTTGCTGGCCATCATCCTGTTCGTGGTGATGTTCGTTGTGGTGGCAGCCTCGGCAGGAAACAACTTCTAACGCTGGCCTGCCTGGGCCCCTGCTGGGGGTGATGGCCGCAGCCGATACGCTGGGGGCAGTTGATGGTGATCCTACGTCCGGGGGCAGGTGAGCCTGGTGAGTGTGCTCGATGAGATTCTCGACGGGGTGCGGGCCGATCTCGTGGTTCGGCAGCAGCAGACTCCGTTGGATGAACTCAAAGCTCAAGCAGGTCGGATGCCGCAGGCCTTGCCGGTGCTGCCACGCCTGAAAGGTGAGGGCGTGGCCGTGATCGCGGAGGTGAAACGGGCCAGCCCCTCCAAGGGGCATTTAGCGGCGATCAACGACCCGGCCAGCCTGGCCCAGCAGTACGAAGCCGGTGGAGCCTCGGTGATCAGCGTGCTCACCGAACCCCACCACTTCGGCGGCAGTTTGGAGGACCTGGACGCGGTGCGCCATGCGGTGGAGATCCCGGTGCTACGCAAGGATTTTCTGCTGACCTCCTACCAACTGTGGGAGGCCCGGGCGCATGGGGCTGACATGGTCCTGCTCATTGTGGCCGCCTTGGAGCCCAACGCCCTGGTCAGCCTGGTGGAACGCGCCGCCAGTCTGGGCATGACCGCGTTGGTGGAGTGTCACACCCAAGCCGAGCTCGACCGTGCCCTGGAGGCCGGGGCCACCGTGGTGGGGATCAACGCGCGCAACCTTTCCACGTTCGAGGTGGATCGGGCGCTGGCCGCTAGCCTCATCGAGCAGGTGCCCGATCACGTGGTGTGTGTGGCGGAATCCGGAGTGCGTGGCGCCCATGACGTCATCGACTACGCTCGGGCGGGAGCCCAGGCTGTGCTGGTGGGTGAGCATCTGGTCACCGAGACCGACCCGCGCACTGCCGTAGCGGACCTGGTTGCTGCAGGTTCGCACCCTGCCCTACACCGAGGGGGACGATGACCACCCAAGCGCTCGCAGGGACCCCCCAGCTCCCCGACCAGCCGCTACCTAACGAGCACGGCCACTTTGGACGGTACGGGGGTCGCTTCGTCCCCGAGGCGCTCATGGCCGCCCTGGAGCAGCTCGAACAGGCCTACGACCAGGCCCAGCGCGACCCCACCTTCGTGGAGCAACTGCATCTGCTCAACACTGAGTACAGCGGGCGCCCCAGTCAGCTCACTCTGGCCCAGCGCTTCGGGCAGCAGGCTTGTGGGGGGGCCACGGTTCTGCTCAAACGCGAGGACCTCAACCACACTGGCTCCCACAAAATCAACAACGTGCTGGGGCAGGCTTTGTTGGCCCAACGTATGGGCAAGACCCGGCTGATCGCTGAAACCGGGGCGGGCCAACATGGGGTGGCCACCGCCACCGCTGCCGCTTTGCTCGACCTGGAGTGCATGGTCTACATGGGTCAAGAAGACACCCAGCGCCAGGCCCTCAATGTGGCCAGGATGCGCCTGCTGGGCGCCCAGGTGATCCCGGTCATGGCCGGCACCCGTACGCTCAAAGACGCCATCAATGAGGCGATGCGTGATTGGGTCACCAACGTGGAGACCACCCATTACCTGTTGGGGTCGGTGGCTGGCCCCCACCCCTTCCCGATGATGGTGCGTGACTTCCAGCGCATCATTGGTGACGAGACGCGCGCCCAGGTCATGCAGCGCTACGGGCGGCTGCCCGATGTGGTCGCCGCTTGCGTGGGCGGAGGCTCCAACGCGATGGGGATCTTCACTGCGTTTCTGCAGGACCATAGTGTGCGCCTAGCCGGCTTTGAGGCGGCCGGGGAGGGGATCGCGACCGGGCGTCATGCCGCCACCATCACCGCTGGGCGCCCCGGGGTGCTCCATGGCACCCGCACCTACGTCCTGCAGGATGAGCATGGGCAGACTTTGCCTAGCCACTCCATCAGCGCTGGCCTTGACTACCCGGGGGTTGGCCCGGAACATGCGTGGCTGCACGATCAAGGTCGGGTGAGCTACGCCCCCATCACCGATGCCGAGGCGATGGAGGCGTTTGGTCTGCTGTGTCGTCTGGAGGGCATCATCCCGGCGATCGAAAGCGCGCACGCCCTGGCAGGAGCTATGCAGATTAGCCGGCAGTGGAGGGCGGATCAACCCCCTCTGATCGTGGTCAATCTCTCTGGCCGAGGGGACAAAGACGTGACCACCGCCGGGCGATGGTTTGAGGTTCTGGACGAGGCGGCCCAACAGGCATGAGCACTCTCAGCGAAGTATTTGCCCACTGCCGTGAGCAGGATCGCGCCGCATTAATCTGCTACCTGCCCGCTGGTTATCCCACTGTGCAGGTGGCTACGCAAGCGATGGCCGCAGCAATCCAAGCCGGGGCAGATGTGATCGAAGTAGGGGTGCCTTACTCCGACCCGCTCATGGATGGACCAGTCATCCAAGAGGCGGTGCAGGCCAGTCTGCGGGGCGGCACCTGCATGGAGCACGTCATGCAGACCGTGCGCGACTTGCAGCCGGTGATCGCCGCGCAACAACGCCCGGTCGGTGTGGTGCTCATGAGTTATTGGAACCCCATCGAACAGTACGGCGTGTCCCGCATGGCTATGCAGGTCGCACAGGCCGGGGGATCGGGGGTGATCACGCCGGATCTCATCCCTGATGAAGCCGCCGAGTGGATCTCCCTCGCCGACCAGCAGGGGGTGGCGCACATTTTTTTGGTGGCCCCTTCGTCGAACTCCGCGCGGCTGCAGATGACGGTGGGTTCCTGTACCGGTTTCGTCTACGCCGCCTCCACCATGGGAGTGACGGGAACACGGGCCCAGGTGGGTCAGGCGGCGCACGAGTTGGTCCAGCGCACTCGGCGGTTTGCCGACCCTGTGAACTTGCCTGTCTGTGTGGGCCTAGGGGTCTCCACCCCGCAGCAGGCTGCTCAGGTGGCGGACTTTGCTGACGGTGTCATTGTGGGCTCGGCGTTGGTGAAGTTCCTGGTGGAGCGCACTCAGGCTGGCACCCCGCAGAAAGGCCCCGATGCGGTGGGTCATCTGACCGGGCAGCTAGCTCGGGCAGTCAGCCGCCAGCACGGGTAAAGGCGCCTAAGCGGCCCACTCGGCAGGGGTCCACTGCTGAGGCAGGGGCAGCCAACCCAGTGTGTTGACCACATGTCCGTAGGGCAAGGTGAGAGTTTGACCAGAGCTGACATACCGCAGTGGTTGACCAATGTCCACATGGGCGCTGCAATAGCTGAAGGTACCGCTGACCTTGCCATCTCGGCTGTCAAACAGACCGATCCCCCCGCCAATCGGGTTTGCTAGCAGTTCCACGCGGGTCCCGTCACTGGTTTCGATCATCATGGTGGGTTCCTCCCGTTCGCTTGGTGCAGCTGAGGTTCACGGTCAGGTGTTGCTTTGATGCCCGTGATGTCGGAGGCAAACCGTTGGTACTGAAGAAGCAGACCGAATTGCGGGGATCTGGTGAGCAAAGATAGTTCGTGCGGATCAGGTCAACCTGGACTACCCCGTAGAGTTTGTCCTAGTGCACAGTGCCCGTTGCGCTGCCGCTGATGGCGGCGACTGCAGAGGAGATGCACTGAGGCGCGTCGTCAATAGCCCGCTGTGCTGCAGTAGTCGTGGCGTCAGTGCCAAGGAAAGCAGTGACCGTGGTGCGTTGCACGCTGAAAAGATCGCGTCGGGAGGCACTGAGCTGGTCTGCATCCAGCTGTTCGCGGCGTAATTGTCCCGCTTGATTGAGCACTTTTTGCAGATCTTTCACCAGCGCTTGAGCCGTCGTCATCTGCTTGGCGATCACCATGCTTCGTTGCAAGCAGAACTGCGTCACTGGCTCAACCTGATTGTTGCGAGAACAGACTTGATCGGGGGGGTAGGTGTGGGAGAGCAGCTCGGTATAGGCGGCGAGGGACACGCTCGTGGTGTTTTCCAGGGCCGTCAGCGCCTCCAGGGTGCTCTGCTTGTCGACATCTGTGGCCAGGTAACGCTGCCATGCTTGCGCCAGAGGCACCGTCGTGCGCACCAGGTCGTAACCGCTATTGAGGGTCATGATGCAGGTGCCCAGATCGTAGGGGCCGTTGAGGGTGACTGCAGAGGCAGAAGCCTCTGCAGTGCCAGTCGCAGAAGTAGGAGCACGCCCGGGGGTGGCGACAGTGCTACGGGCAGACGAGGCTTGTGAAGAGGCTCCCAGCGGCGGTTGGCTTCGCGTAGCCGTGGTAATGATGACCACCAATCCCACCGCGACAAACAGCAAGATCATGGCGATCATTTGCGCGGTGTAATTGGGGGCCCTCTTGCGGCGTGAACGAGTGCTGATGGTGACGTCTCCCTTGAGCTAACGATGATCTGATGATCGAAATATTTTGAGTTTTATCATCAACTTTAAAAGAAAAGTTCGTTGAGAGAGAGAGCAACCACTCCGACAGTGACAGTCGGCCTTGAACGAAGCAGTACGGTGAGCCTGTGAAGGTCACTCTGAGAGGCAAATACGCGGTTGTGGTCACAGTGCTGGCGGTGATGGTCACTGGCTGTGGGCAGAAGTCCACCGCGCCGTCGCAATCTGTAGCCAGAGCTGGTGCGACCATCAGCTCTTCCTCTGAGATCTACCATGGCGCTTGGCTGCAGCACCCGTATCACCTCCCTGCCGTCAGCATGAGCTCCACAGCAGGTGATTGGCGCAGTTTGGCTGAGGTGATCTCTGCCCCAGGAGTGCAGGTCAACTTAGTTACCCTGGGTTATACCAGCTGTGACGATGGGGCCTGCGATGTAGTGGTAGCTGATGCTATGGCGGCGGTGCGGGCGTTGGAGCCGGCTCAACGCCAACGGGTGCAAGTCGTGATGGTCAGCGCTGACCCGCAGCGGGACTCCGTGGTGGCGTTGAAACGTTACCTCGGTCAATTCGTTTCCTCGGCCTCCGCTGATGGTGGGCCTGTCTTGCCCCCGGTGGGAGTGCGACCCGAGACCGATGCAGTCGTCCATCAAGTGGCGCGTGCTCTAGGGGTGGTCGTGGAGAACCCAGCAGCCACCTCCCCGGCTGCTGCCCCGGCCAGTGCGCCGGTGTCCCCTGTGGCCTGGAGCGCCCACGGCGACGAGCACACGGTGCCTCCAGGAGGGTATCTGGTCACCCACAGTACTCAGCTTGTAGCGGTGACACCCCAAGGGGAAGGTGTGCTGGTGTGGACTGACCAAACACGCACCGTGGCGAATCTCACGGCAGATTTGCGGGTCTACCTTCACCGTATGTAGTCAACCCCCGGAGTTGCCCCCCAGGACGAGTCAGTAATGAAAGAATGGCCACATGAGCATGTTTGTTGCGGGGCTGGTTGCCCCGGACCTGCTGGCTTCGCCCAAGACGGTGCACTTAGCTAGCATGCCCAGTCCCCCCCAGGCCGTGTGGCACCTGGGCCCTGTACCGGTCAGGGCTTACGCGCTGTGTATTCTCCTTGGCATTTTTGTGGCCATGTGGTTGAGCAATCGCCGCTGGTTGCAGCGCGGCGGTCAGTACGGCTTCATCACCGACGTCGCCGTTGTGGCTGTGCCCATGGGTCTTCTGGGGGGGCGGCTCTACCACGTGATCACCACCCCAGGCCCTTATTTCGGCGAGCACGGCAACTTCTGGCGGATCGTGGCCGTCTGGGAGGGAGGTCTGGGGATCTGGGGAGCCATCGCCCTGGGGGGGGTGGGAGCTTGGCTGGTGTGCCGCCGGCGGGGGATCCCGTTGCAGGATGTGGCGGATGTGGTGGCTCCAGGGTTGGCGTTTGCTCAGGCTATTGGTCGTTGGGGCAACTGGTTTAACCAAGAGCTCTATGGCCGGGCTACTTCTCTGTTCTGGGGGCTGCGTATCGACGAGGCGCATCGCCCGGCTGATCAACCCAACCAGGCCACCTATCACCCGACGTTTCTCTACGAGTCGGTGTGGAACGTGGGAGTAGGGGTGGGTGTGCTGTGGGCAGAGCGGCGCTGGCGGATGGACCGGGGCCGCACGTTTGCCCTCTATGTGGCCGGTTACACCGTGGGGCGCACCTGGATTGAGATGCTGCGCATCGATACGGCCAACACCCTCGCAGGGATGCGGATCAACGTGTGGGTTTCACTGACGGTATTAACGCTGGCGCTGCTCTACCTAGTGGTGATGACGTGGTGGGGCAATCGAAACAACCCGCCTGCCCGTCGCAACGGTTTGCCTGCACGGGGTCACGCCGGCATCTCCCGGCAGCATTCCTCGGTGAGTCGTGGTCGCAGGGCGGCTGGGTCGCGCCGACGGGAGACAGCAGCTGAGCAGGGGTACTCCGGGTCGCGTTCGCGGGGATACCCTCCCGTGGGCTCCTACGATCAGCCGGGGTCGACCTCCTCGGGGCGTTATGGCTCGGATCCCTCCCTGCCCTACCGCCCACCTGGGGGGGATTACCAGTAACCGCCTTATCCGTAGGGCACGGGTAGGCTGACCGCTATGCGTCGTGCAAAGATCGTCTGTACCTTGGGCCCTGCCACTCAATCAGTGGATCAACTGCGTGCCTTAATGGTGGCGGGGATGGACGTGGCCCGTCTCAACCTCAGCCATGGTGGCCACGATGAGCACGAGCAGCGTTTTCGAGCAGTACGCCAGGTGAGCCAGGAGTTGGGTAAGGCAGTCGCCGTTATGGCCGACCTACAAGGCCCCAAAATCCGCGTGGGGACCTTTGCCACCGGCCCGGTGGAGTTACTACGCGGGGAGCAATTCATCCTGACGACCCGCGATGTGCCCGGAGATAGCACCCAGGTGAGCACTACCTATGCAGGTCTGCCAGGTGACGTGCGTGTGGGTGACCCGATTCTGCTCGACGATGGTCGTGTGGCGTTGCGAGCGGTGGCCATCGAAGACACCAACGTCATCACCGAGATTGAAGTGGGGGGGTGGCTGTCCAACTCCAAGGGCATCAATTTGCCTGGAGTGGCAGTCAGCGTGCCGGCCCTGTCGACCAAAGACATTGATGACTTGCGTTGGGCCCTGCGTATTGGGGTGGACCTGGTGGCTTTGTCGTTCGTGCGCAGCGCCAGTGACCTCACTGAGGTGCGTAAGGTGATGGCGCAGGAGCAGCGCAGCGTGCCCGTACTGGCCAAGCTGGAGAAACCCCAGGCGGTTGATCGGTTAGAAGAGATCGTTGACGCCTTCGACGGGCTCATGGTGGCCCGTGGTGACCTAGGCGTGGAGATGCCGCTGGAGTCGGTACCCCTGGTCCAAAAGCAGGCCATCGCTGTAGCCCGCCGCTACGCAAAGCCGGTCATCGTCGCCACTCAAATGCTGGAGTCGATGATCGACTCCCCGCGTCCCACCCGCGCAGAGGCCTCGGACGTGGCCAATGCGGTGCTCGATGGAACCGATGCGGTGATGCTGTCGGGAGAGACCAGCGTGGGCAAGTACCCCATCCAGACGGTGCGTACCATGGCCCGCATCATCGAACACGTGGAGGACACGGCTTTGTCCCAGGTGCCCGCCTTGGACACCCTGCCTCACACGATGGGAGGGGCGGTGACGCGGGCCGCAGCGGGGATTGCCGAGTTACTCGGTGCCTCCTACATGGTGACCTTCACGATGTCTGGAGATTCCGCGCGGCGCATGAGCCGGCTGCGTACTGCCACCCCTCTGGTGGCGTTCACTGCGGCGGCGGAGACCCAACGGCAGTTGGCGTTGACCTGGGCCGTTCAGGCCTACACGATGGCCCCGGTGGAGCAGACCGACGACATGGTGCGCCATGTTGATCAGGCGATGGTGGACCTGGGGTTGGCGAAAGCGGGAGACCTGGTGGTACTGGTCAATGGAGTGCCTGCGGGCATTGTGGGGGGGACCAACACGATTCGAGTCCACCGCATTGGAGATGTGGTCCCGCGGGTGATTGCTGCGACCAGCCTGGCCCCAACTCCTGCTTCAGCAGGACAGTAAGTGTTCACCGAGGAGACATGATGATCACTGCTGTCATGTCACCCGTACAGCGTGCCGGGCGTGGGAGTCGAACCCACACGCCCTTTCGGACAAAGCATTTTGAGTGCTCCGCGTCTGCCATTCCGCCAGCCCGGCTCGCAATGTGAAATATCGTATCCGATAACGACCAATACAATCATCCGCACTACCCTCATCCACCGTTGGCGATGAGGAGGAGGGACCATCTGATGGTCATAGATGCACGCTCTGGATGGCGCTGGGCAGCGCTGATTCTCGTTGTGGCCTTGTCCTTAGCCGGGTGCTCGGGAGGTCAGGAAAAGCCTGCCGACCCTCCTTTGCCTGACAACCTGGGCAAGGCCAACCAGGAGTTGGTCATCGGGGGATTACTCCCTAAGGATGCGCCCTTGGAGGGATTAGGGGTGCAGACTGACACCGCTTTGGAGTTGGCCTTGGCCGACATTAACGGCGTTGGTGGGGTGCTCGGTAAACCGGTCAAGATCCCCCGAGCAGACTCCGGGGCCAATGCCCAAGATACGGTGTTCACTGGCCTGCGCGAATTACTCATGCAGCGTATGGATGTGCTGGTAGGCCCGATGACCTCCAGCATGGCGGTGTCGGTGAAGCCGCAGATCCTCAAATACGGCTTGGTCATGGTGAATCCAGCGGCCACGGCTAAGGACCTGGTGACCATTGACCCCACACTGCTGCCTCACACTGCCGCTACCTCCCCGACGTTGGACACCCCCGTATCTACTGCGTTGATTGCCCGCACGGTGACCGATGATGTGCTGCTGGGCACCATGTTGGGTCGCTACATTCACACACAAGAAGGCAACGACAAGGTGACCAAAGGGTCGCTCTCAGTGATTTCTTCCACGGATTCCTACGGCGCTACTGTCACCCAAGCCATCACCGATGCCTACCAAACCTTTGGTCAGACAGCTAATCCGGTGGTGCTCTACGACTCGAACGCATTCGAGGTGGGGCCTTTGGTGGAGCAGGTTAAGGCCGCCAACCCCACCTCCGTGGTGGTGGTGGGGTTGGATGAAGCGGCTCGCATCGTGGAGGGTTTGGCTGCGGCGGGGTTCACCACGGATGGCAGTAAAGGTGGTAAGCGCACCTATGTGGCAGGACTGCCTATTAACGGTTTGACCGGGGTGGCTGCTGGTGTCATGGCCAACGTGGTCTCTTTGCGTCCCGGTGTGCAAGCACCTACGGAGTTTCGCCAACGGTTGCTTCAAGTCAACCCTTCGCTTAACGATTTCAGTTACGCTCCCGAGGCCTACGATGCGGCCATTCTGACGGCGTTAGCGGCCGAGGCGGCGCAGTCGGATGCGGGGGTGCAGATTGCCGCTCAGCTGCAAAACGTGAGTCGCTCTGGGATGAAATGCACCTCATTTGGCCAGTGCAAACAGATGCTGGCCCAGGGCCAAGACATTGACTACGAAGGGGTCAGTGGCCCTTGTGATCTGGCTGATGATGGCAACTTGGCTCAAGCTGTTGTCGGGGTCTATCGCTATCGTGCGGATAATACAGCCGCGATGATTGCTTCGCTGCCGGCCCAGCGCCAAGGTTAAATCCTCTTTCCATGTGAGGCTTATTCAGAACAAGCCCCTGCGTTAGCCCAATCAGGGTACGCAGTTCGGGCTACCGCACCCCGATGGGGACATCCTCAACCAGGGATCGAGCTGACACTGAACTCATCACGTACCGGTTTTGCCTGCGTGCAGACGGTCATGGGGTGGGGGAGTGGGTTAGGTGCGGCATTCATGGGCCAGGTGCAGGAGCACCCTGCTACGGGCTGGGTGCGCGGGTGCTGTGCTGTGGGCTGGGGTGGCTGGAGCAGCCTTTGCCTCCCCGGTTGCTCCCCCTTCAGCCCCCAGCGCTCCTGCCTCGATGCCTAGCGTGCCTGGCTCCAGCAACACCCCATCCTTGGCCCCGGCCCGCATCGATGTGGGTGCCCCGATTGCGGGTTTGAGCCAAGTGTTCAACGGGGTGTGCCCCGGTACCTTAGTGCAGGCAGTGCCGGTTCTGGTGGGCCAAACGCCGGTGGGTAGCCTGCAGGTCCGGCGCAGCAGTCAGGGTTTCTGTGCGCTGGTGCAGGTGGATCGTCCTGGAGTGGCTGCGGTGAATGCGTTGCAGGCCTTGGCCCCCAGCCCGGTCGCTCCGCCAGCTGTTCCGGAGGCGGGGGCGCCGTCCTCCACCCGGCCTGCGCGCCTGTGGATGTACGCCGTGGTGCAGCGCTGTGCCGCCTCTGGCCCCTCTGAGGGTGCCGCTGCTGGATGGGTGTGCCGCGACGAGTTGAGTATCCACGACGAGGGGATGTTCTATTTCTACGCTGGACCGGTGTTGGTCGCTCCTCACGGTTTGTGCGTGCGCGCTGAAGGTCGCATTGCCGTGACTGCCACTGTGGAGGGGTTTGCCCAGACTGCACCAAGCCCAGCTCTGTGCGCCTAAGCAGTGGAGCGCGCCTCCTGCAGGGTCCGGCGAGGCCGGATCGCGTTGGTGATACGGGCGGTGGCGACCAGCTGCCCAGGCTCATCGGTGATGGTGATGCTGTGGGTGGCCAGGGTGTGACCGCAGTAGAGCGGGGTGGCCACCGCGATGACCCAACCGCTGCGGGCACTGCGATGGTGGGTGATGGACAGGTCCACCCCCAGGGCGTAGCGATGCGGCCCGGCTTGCAGTGCAGCAGCCACGGAGCCGGCAGTTTCGGCTAGCGCAGCGCTAGCTCCGCCATGCAGGTAGCCCAATGACTGAGTGTTGCCGCTTACCGGCATGCTCATCACTAAACGTGAGCCATCGGCGGGGCAACCGTGAAAGCGCATGCCCATGCGCTCCACCAACCCGGGGGCTGCATCCGTTCCGTAGATGGCCGCCAGGGCGTCGAGTAGCTCCTGGCTGGGGTCGGTGAGGGATTCGGGGGGGTGATGCGCGCGGTACACGGGGCTCCTTTGCCGGTAGGCGGTGCTAGCTAGGCTCAGAGCCTATGGCCTCTGACCCTGCTGCTCCCCGCACCGCTGGACGTTTGTTGCTGTTGGATGGCCACTCGTTGGCTTACCGGGCGTTTTACGCGTTGCCGGTAGAGAACTTTTCCACCACCACGGGGCAGCACACCAATGCGGTGTACGGGTTTGTGGCCATGTTGATCAACATGTTGCGTGATGAAGCTCCCACCCACCTGGCGGTGGCTTTCGACGTGGGGCGCCACACGTTTCGCACCCAACAGTTCCCGCAGTACAAGGCCAATCGGGCGGCCAGTCCCGATGCTTTCGCTGGGCAAATCCCTTTGATTAAGGAGGTGTTGGCCGCGCTAAATATCCCCAGTCTGGAGGTTGATACCTACGAGGCTGATGACATTATCGCCACCCTGACCCACCAAGGCGCAGATCAGGGTATGGAGGTGCTGATCAGCTCTGGGGATCGTGACGCCTTCCAGCTGGTCACCGACCAGGTCACCGTGCTCTACCCCAAGCGTGGGGTCTCGGAGATTTCGCGTATGACTCCTGAGGCGGTGCAGCAACGTTACGGGCTGACTCCGGCCCAATACCCTGACTACGCGGCCCTGCGCGGCGACCCCAGCGACAACCTGCCCAGCATCGCCGGGGTAGGGGAGAAGACCGCCGCGCGGTGGATCGCCGATTACGGCAGCCTCGCCGCGTTGTTGGAGCAAGCCGACCAGGTCAAGGGCAAGGCAGGGCAACTGCTGCGCGAACACCTCGATCAGGTGCGTACCAATCGGGAGTTAACCCAGCTGGTGGACACCGTGCCTCTGCCCTTGACCGTGCAGCAGTTGGCGCGGCAAGCCTGGGATCGTGAGGCGGTACACCGGGTTTTCGACGCCCTGGAGTTCCGGGTGCTGCGCGAGCGGCTCTACGCCACACTGGAGACTGCCCAACCGGAGGCCGACCAGGGATTCGAGGTGAGCGTGGAGCAGGTGGCTCCGGGTGGGTTGGCGCAGTGGTTGCAGGCCACTTCCACATTCCCGGTGGGTGGGGCCGATCCTGCCGCGCCGGTACAGCCCACCGGGCTCAGCGTGGTGGGTCGATGGTCGCGTGGCACCGGGGAGGCCACCGCCCTGGCCCTGGCCCGCAGCGACGGGGCCACCACTTACCTGCACCTGGCCGACCTCGATCCCCGCGACCACAGCGCTCTGGCCGACTGGCTGGCCGACCCCAGCCGCCCCAAGGCCGCCCATGACGTGAAGGGAGCCTTACACGCGCTCACCGACTCTGGCCTGATCGCTCAGGCTCATCTGGCCGGGCTGTGGTGTGACACTGCGTTGGCTGCCTATCTGGCCCGGCCCGACCAGCGCAGTTACGACCTGGCTGATCTGGTGTTGCGCTACCTCAACCGCAGCCTGGGCTTGGAACCTCCCGCCGATGTCGCACCCCCGCAGGAACTCCAGCTGAGCCTGGACATGGGCGAGGCTGTTGATCTGGCCCAGGAGCCCGAACCGGATCCCTCCAGTCGCCTGGCCGCTGTGGCCGCTCAAGCGGTGGCCGACCTGGCGGTGGAGCTCATGGCAGGGCTGGCCAGCACCGGCCAGGAACAGCTGATGCGTGAGGTGGAGCTCCCGCTGGTGCAGGTGTTGGCCCGCATGGAGCGTGCCGGCATCGCCATCGACTCCGCCCTGCTGCACGAGCTGGACCGCCACTTTGCCGACGAGGTGGCCAGCGCCGCCAGCGACGCCTACGAGGTGATCGGCAAGCAGATCAACCTGGGTTCTCCTAAACAGTTGCAGGTAGTGCTGTTTGACGAGTTGCATATGCCTAAAACCAAGCGCACCAAAACCGGTTGGACCACCGACGCTGACGCGCTGGCCAGCCTGTTCGCCCAGACGCAGCACCCGTTTCTGCACCACCTGCTGCGCCATCGCGACGCCACCCGCATGAAAGTCACCGTGGAGGGATTGCTCAAGTCCATCAGCGACGACGGCCGGATTCACACCACCTACAACCAGATGATTGCCGCCACCGGGCGGCTAAGCTCCAACGACCCGAACCTGCAAAACATCCCCATCCGCACCGAGCAGGGGCGGCGCATCCGTGAAACCTTTGTGGTGGGCCCGGGGTTCGATTCGTTGATGACCGCCGACTACAGCCAGATCGAGATGCGCATCATGGCCCACCTGTCCCAGGATGCTGCCCTCATCGACGCGTTTCACTCCGGCGAGGATCTGCACACCTCCGTGGCTGCGCGCGTGTTCTCCGTGCCCGCTGATCAGGTCAGCTCAATCATGCGCTCTCGCATTAAGGCCATGTCCTATGGCCTGGCCTATGGGTTGAGTAACTATGGCTTGTCTCAACAGCTAGGGGTCACCCCCACCGAGGCGCAGGCGTTGATGGACGAGTATTTTCAGCGTTTCGGAGGCATTCGTGACTATCTCCACGGGGTGGTCGAGCAGGCCCGGCGCACCGGCTATACCGCCACGGTGTTGGGTCGCCGGCGTTACCTGCCGGATCTGACCAGCGATAATCGCCAGCGTCGGGAGATCGCCGAGCGCATGGCATTGAATGCCCCGATCCAGGGCAGCGCTGCTGACATCATCAAGCTGGCTATGCTGCGCACCGATGCTGCGCTGCGCGAACAGGGGTTGGTCTCCAGGGTGTTGTTGCAGGTCCACGATGAGCTGGTGGTGGAGCTCGCCCCCGGTGAGAGCGAAGCCGCCGAGGCCCTGGTGCGCCAAGCGATGAGCACTGCCTGGCCCCTGGCGGTTCCTTTGACGGTCTCGGTTGGTTTTGGCCACACTTGGCACGCCGCCGCCCACTGAGGGGTCTAGGCGCAGACCGCTGCTGACACTGAGGAACTTCAAGAGGCCCTCTCGGTAGCAATGCTCCACATCGGTCATCGACAGGGGTGAGGCCACTCGCGGTTGGGTGGTTACAGGATGGGCAACGCAGGCCGGTGAGTGCGGTGACGTGGGCGGCCTGTTGGGGGGCGTGCAGCCGCCCCACTCCACCAGCAGTTTTGAGCTATCAGCCTAAGCTGGTTGGTGCATGGTGTACCTGCATGGCCTCGGACAGAGGGGGCTGTGTGGATCTGCTTGGTTGATCACGGGTGCGCCTGTTTTCCCGACAAGTCCTTGTCCACCCATCGGAGTTCACCCCCTTATGACGGCCAGTACCGCTACCGCCCCCGCGTCAACCCTCGACGAGTTCAGTTCTGAAGAGGATTTCCTCGCTGCGATTGATCAGACCATTAAATATTTCAATGACGGCGACATTGTTGAGGGCGTCATTGTTAAAGTCGACCGGGATGAAGTCCTGCTCGATATCGGTTATAAAACCGAAGGAGTGATTCCCTCTCGCGAATTGTCCGTCAAACATGACGTGAACCCCGCCGACGTGGTCGCGGTTGGTGATCATGTGGAGGCACTGGTCCAGCAGAAGGAAGACAAGGATGGCCGTCTGATCCTGTCCAAGAAACGCGCCCAGTACGAGCGCGCTTGGGGGCAGATCGAGAAGATCAAGAACGAAGATGGTGTGGTCTCTGGAACCGTCATCGAGGTGGTCAAGGGAGGCCTCATCCTCGACATTGGCCTGCGTGGATTCCTACCCGCTTCGCTGGTGGAGATGCGCCGCGTGCGTGACCTGCAGCCCTACGTGGGCCGCCAACTCGACGCCAAGATCATCGAGTTGGAGAAGAACCGCAATAATGTGGTGCTCAACCGCCGCGCCTGGCTGGAGCAGACACAGTCTGAGGTGCGCCATACTTTCCTCAACACCCTGCAGAAGGGTCAGATTCGCAACGGTGTGGTCAGCTCCATTGTCAACTTCGGCGCGTTCGTCGACCTAGGCGGAGTGGACGGCTTGGTCCACGTCTCCGAGCTGTCGTGGAAGCACATCGATCACCCCAATGAGGTGGTTGAGGTGGGCAAGGAAGTCACCGTCGAGGTGCTCGACGTAGACATGGACCGCGAGCGGGTCTCCCTATCGCTGAAGTCCACCCTGGAGGATCCCTGGCAGCACTTTGCTCGCACCCACGCTATCGGCCAGATCGTGCCGGGTAAGGTCACCAAGTTGGTGCCCTTCGGTGCGTTTGTCCGTGTTGAGGAGGGCATCGAGGGCTTGGTCCACATCTCCGAGTTGGCCGAACGCCACGTGGAGTTGCCCGAGCAGATCGTGCAGGTCGATTCCGACGTGTTCGTCAAGGTTATCGACATTGACCTGGAGCGCCGTCGGATTTCCCTGTCGTTAAAGCAGGCCAACGAGGATGCTGAAGGTGAAGAAGGCGATGACGAGACCTTCGATCCCACGCTCTACGGCATGACCGCCACCTACGACGATCAGGGCAACTACATCTATCCAGAGGGTTTCGACTCTGAAACCGGCGAGTGGATGGAAGGCTTTGAGGCCCAGCGTGAGGAGTGGGAGCGTCAGTACGCCGAGGCGCAGGCTCGCTACGAGGCGCACCGCAAGCAGATGGCTCAGGCCCGCGAGGCTCAGGCTGAGGCAGATCAAGCTGCAGGTGCCGCTGCTAGTGAAGGCGGTAATGGCCCCGCCCCTTCGTCGTACTCCTCCACCGAGTCGGGCACCTCAGGTGGAGCGTTGGCTTCCGACGAGTCCCTGGCGGCGTTGCGGGAGAAGTTGTCCTCGGGAGAGAACAACAACTAGCTGATCATTAGCAAACGAGGGCGAGTTGTTCCACCCGCGAACAACTCGCCCTCGTTTTAAGGTATTTACTTCCCATCAATCCCCTTCAATGCAAGAATAGGCCCGTGGCTAAGCAGAAATTTCCCGTCATGATCGAACAACTCCCTACAACGCAGTGCGCATTGTGTGGTCAGCGCTTGGCCTATCGGCCTCAGGAGGCCTCTGCAGTGTTGACGCGGCATTATGAACGGGAACATGCCGATAACTTGGAGGCTGTCCTCGTCGGTACTCGCTCAACCTCGCTGTGCCCCGGCTGACCGTTGCTGTCACGGGCGGCATTGGCGCGGGTAAAAGTTTGGTCACTGCTCTGCTGTCCGCTTGGGGAGCGCGCACTGTTAGCGCCGACGCGCTGGCACGAGAGGTTGTAGCTGCTGGATCGCCAGGGTTGGCGGCTGTGGTGGCTCAGTTCGGCCCCCAGATGCTCACTCCTACGGGCGAGTTGGATCGACCTGCGTTAGCCCGCCTGGTGTTCTCCGATCCCGCCCAACGGGCCCAGCTGGAGGCGATCACGCACCCGCTCATCCATCGATGTTTCACCCAGATTCGGGCGACCACTCCGGCAGATCAAGTACTGGTTTATGAGATACCGCTCTTGGCCGAGGTGGGTGACCGCCGTGATTTTGACCATGTGGTGGTGGTGGAGGCTGAGCCGCAGGTGTGTGTGCAGCGCCTCACCAAGCGTGGGTTGACCCCTGAGCAGGCGCGGCAGCGCATGGCCACTCAAGCAGATCCCCAAGCTCGCCGTCTCCTGGCTGACACCGTGATCGACAACTCCGGCACGATGGAGCACACCCGCGCACAGGTGGAACGCCTGTGGCGCAGACTGGAGACGTTAAACGTCCAGGCCGAGTTGGGGCAGTAGGTGGGCGAGCAGGCCCACGGGGTCTGGCTCGATCCAGCGGGGCAGGGCCTCGGAGGCAGCGGCGTTCACCAGGCGCACCGAGCCCCAGTGCCAGTCCAAGTAGGTCAGGGGATCGGCGGTGGCCACGGCTTCGGCAGCCCAGGTCAACCCATCGCGGACGACCAGTAGGTAGACCTGATCCTCGCCCAACCAACCGGGCAGCTCACGGCTGGTGAATACGGTGAAGCCGTCGACGGGGTAGTCGGCAACAGTGCCGTCGAAACCTTCCATGATGATCAACCTTCCGTGTGGTCGTGCTGTGCCATCCGTGGCGATGACTTGACTGTCGGCGTGGGGCAGTGGGTCATTGAGAGGTCAAGCCTTGGTCAAGGCGATCATGGTTGAAGTTTCACCCGTGTGGAGTCATCCCCGGTCACCGCTGGGTTGACGTTTGTGCGGTTTTAGCCCGCCCTGCGGGCGCTAAAACCGCACAAACGTCAACCCAGCAGCGGGAGGGGACTGTCCGAGGTGCGTCGTAACGTGGAGGGCACGTCAACACCACAAAGCGCAGTAGAGGAGCAGCATGAGGCCGAATGACGACATCGCCCGGCAGGTGGCTCCCTTTCAGGTGGTCAGCGACTACGAGCCAGCAGGCGATCAACCCCAGGCCATTGCCCAGCTAGAGGCTCGGATTAAAGCGGGGGAGCAGGACGCGGTGCTGCTGGGCGCCACCGGCACCGGCAAATCGGCCACCACGGCGTGGCTCATCGAGCGCCTGCAACGACCCACGTTGGTGATGGCCCCCAACAAAACCCTGGCCGCACAACTGGCCAACGAGTTTCGCCAACTGCTGCCCCACAATGCGGTGGAATACTTCGTCAGCTACTACGACTACTACCAACCCGAGGCCTACATCCCCCAGACTGACACCTACATCGAGAAAGACTCCTCCATCAACGAGGAGGTGGAGCGGCTGCGTCACAGTGCCACCAACTCCCTGCTGACCCGCCGAGACGTGGTGGTGGTCGCTACGGTCTCCTGCATTTACGGCTTAGGAACCCCGCAGGAGTATTTGGACCGGATGATCCCTCTGCGGGTGGGGGACACGATCGAGCGCAACGCGCTGCTGCGGGCGTTCGTTGGCATCCAATACACCCGTAACGACCTGGCGTTTACCCGGGGCACGTTTCGCGTCCGGGGGGACACCATTGAAATCATCCCCATGTATGAGGAAAACGCCATCCGGATCGAAATGTTCGGCGATGAGATCGAGCGCCTGTCCACGCTGCATCCCCTGACCGGGGAGGTGTTGTTCGAGGATCAGCAGGTGTATGTGTTCCCCGCCTCTCACTACGCGGCTGGCCCGGAGCGGATGCAGCGAGCTATCACCGACATTGAGGCAGAGCTTGCCGCCGCGCTTGCTGTTCTGGAGAAGCAGGGCAAGCTCTTGGAGGCCCAACGCCTGCGGATGCGCACCACCTACGACTTGGAAATGATGCGCGAGATGGGCTTTTGCAGCGGGATTGAGAACTACTCCCGCCATATTGACGGTCGGGCGGCGGGGTCAGCTCCTAGCTGCTTGTTGGATTACTTCCCGGAAGATTTCCTCTTAGTCATTGATGAGTCCCACGTCACCGTGCCCCAAATCGGTGGCATGTATGAAGGTGACGCTTCCCGTAAACGGGTGTTGGTGGAGCATGGCTTTCGCTTGCCCAGCGCAGTTGATAACCGCCCTCTGCGCTGGGAGGAGTTCCTCGAGCGCATTGGGCAAACCGTTTATTTATCCGCGACGCCAGGCGACTATGAGCTATCCCGTAGCCCGCAGGTAGTGGAGCAGATCATCCGTCCGACTGGCTTGATTGACCCACAGGTCGTGGTCAAACCCACCAAGGGCCAGATTGACGACCTGATTCACGAGATTCGCCTACGAACCGCTCGTGATGAGCGCGTGCTGGTCACCACCCTCACTAAAAAAATGGCCGAGGACCTGACCGACTACCTGCTGGACGTGGGGATCCGGGTGCGCTACCTGCACAGCGAGGTGGACACCCTGCGTCGTGTGGAGTTGCTGCGCGAACTGCGCTTGGGCCAGTACGACGTGCTAGTCGGGATCAACCTGCTGCGTGAGGGTCTGGACCTACCTGAGGTTAGTTTGGTGGCGATCCTCGACGCGGACAAGGAGGGGTTCCTGCGCTCGCCGAAGTCGCTGATCCAGACCATTGGGCGGGCGGCGCGCAACGTCTCCGGTCAGGTGCACATGTATGCCGACAGCATCACCGACTCGATGCGCCACGCCATTGAGGAAACCGACCGTCGGCGCGCCCGGCAGATCGCCTACAACACCGAACGCGGTATCGACCCGCAGCCGTTGCGCAAGAAGATCGCCGACATCACCGACCTCATTGCCCGAGAAGATGCCGATACTGCCGCTCTGGTCGGCTCGGGGCGTAACCAGTCGCGGGGTAAGTCTCCCGTTCCCGGCCTGGGTGCAGGGATTCACGCGACCCGGGGTAAGGACGTACCGCAGCAAGATCTGCTGGGGCTGATCACCGAGCTGACCGATCAGATGAATGCAGCGGCGGAGAAATTGCAATTCGAGATCGCTGCAGCACTGCGCGACGAGGTGCGTGAACTGAAGAAAGAGCTGCGGGGGATGCAGGCTGCCAGGTAACCCTTTGAAGTGCTGGTGGATGCTACGTCGACGCTGCACCCCACCAGGTAGCCTGGGTGAGGGTATCAATGGTGGCCATTGACCTCTTGGCCATAGCAACAAACAGAAAATGGGAGTTGACGGTGGGTATTCATACCTGGGTGTGGCTGGCGACGATCGGAGCGTTTGCGGCGCTGTTCATTTTTGATTTAGTGATCGTGGCGCGCCGCCCCCATGAGCCCAGCATGAAAGAAGCCGGATGGTGGACCGCCTTTTACGTCGGTTTGGCCGCGGCTTTTGGCATCGGGATGTGGGTAGTGTCCGGCTCGAAATACTCCGGTGAGTTTTTTGCCGGGTGGATCACTGAATACAGCCTGTCGGTGGACAACTTGTTCATTTTCGTCATCATCATGAGCCGTTTTTCGGTACCCAAAAAGTATCAGCAGACGGTGCTAATGATCGGCATTTTAATGGCCCTAATCATGCGTGGGATTTTTATTGCTCTGGGTGCAGCTGCTATCAGCCACTTCAGTTGGGTTTTTTACCTGTTCGGAGCATTTTTACTGTTCACCGCTCTCAAATTGGTCCGCCCGCAAGAAGAGGATGAGTTCTCTGAAAACTTCGCTCTACGCGCGACAAAGAAGGTGCTCCCGACCACTAGCGACTATCACGGGATCAAATTGCTCACGAGCATCGATGGTAGGCGTATGGTCACTCCCATGTTGGTGGTTATTATCGCTATTGGTACCACTGATTTGTTGTTTGCCCTCGATTCGATTCCCGCAATATTTGGCTTGACCAAAGAGGCCTACATTGTCTTTACTGCCAACGCTTTTGCCCTGATGGGCTTACGCCAGTTGTATTTCTTGCTTGGAGGTCTGCTTAACCGCCTCGTGTATCTCAGCCACGGCTTGGCCTTCATCTTGGCCTTCATCGGGGTGAAGCTCATCCTCGAGGCGCTGCACCTCAACGAGCTGCCTTTCATCAATGGTGGTCACCACATCTCTTGGGCCCCCGAAATCCCCATCTGGCTCTCTCTGCTAGTCATTATTGGCACTCTCACGATCACCACGGTGGCTAGCTTGGCGAAAACCCGCCGCGACGCACGCAACGACACCGAGCAACCTGACCAGACTCCACCGCTGACACCTGTGGTGTAGCTACCACCCTCGCTGCCTCCAGGTTGCTAGGTGGGGGCGTTCGGTGCCCAGAGTGGTGTCGTCCCCGTGGCCGGGGTAAACCCAGGTGGAGTCGGGCAGGCGGTCGAAGATGCGCGATTGTAGGTCGTCGACGAGGGTGGTGAAATCAAGAGCACTGTTTGTTTTTCCGGGACCGCCGGGGAACAGGCTGTCCCCGGTCCACACGTGGTCGGTGATTCCGGTCGTGGCGGCAGGGTCGTGGTAGTGCAGCGCCACCCCTCCGGGAGTGTGGCCACGTAGGCCGATGACTGCTAGGTGCACCAGGCCCAGCCTGAGGGTGTCGCCGTGGTGCAGTCGGACGTCGGTGGGCACTCCAATCGATCCGATATCGTCAGCTCCGGCGTGGGTGCGTGCCTGCGGGCAAGCGGCCCGAAGAGCGGTTAACCCTTCCTGCCAGTGGTCGCGATGGCTGTGGGTGGTAAGAATCGCCTGCAGATGAGTCGGATTCAGCAGCGGCAGCAGGCGCCCTGGTTGCGCAGCGGCATCGATGAGCAGCTGTGCGCCGCTGGCCTGGCAGGTGAGGACGTAGGCGTTGTTGTCCATTGGCCCCACGGACACCTTGAGGATGCGTAACGTCGGCAACTCCCTGAACGAGGCCGCACCCCCCGCCTCGACATGCCCGTCGTAGGGGGCTGGGGGCGTACTCATCGCTGGGGTCGGTCCTTTCGGTGCGGGAAGAGAGTGACGCTACCCGTGTGAGGCTCCCCGGGCGTCATCCAGCGGGCGTGCCCACGATGATGGTGCCCAGGCGATAACTCCGGTCGGCTTGTTTGCCGGCGTTGGCGATCTCCAGGGGGCGGGTGTAGTAGCCGCTGGAGTCCTCCACGCGCACTGACACGGTGTACGTGCCGCCGGGCAACGCTGCTAGGCGCAGGCTGGAGGTGTTGCTGAGGCTTCCGGGTAGCACCTTACGCAGGTCCAGCGAGAGGGGAGCCGACCAGACGAGGCGACCCGAGGCGTCGCTCAAGCGCAGGTGCACCTTCCAGGGGTCGTAGGTGGGGGTGACTCCGGTGTTTTTCCACTGGGAGGTGAGCGTGAAATTTCCACCAGGGGGCAGAGTTTTGGGCAGAGTCAGGCTGGCCAGCGCGTAGCGGTACCCAGCGATCATGTTGGCCTCGCGGAAGGCTGCCTGTCCTGATGCGGAGAGTTGGCCGTAGGTGAAGGGGAAGTTGGCGTTGGACATCAACGCGAAGTGGAATTCCTTGACGTACCACACCCCCCGTTCAGGGGTGACTGTGGGGCTGCCGCACCACTCCCCGACGCTGGGGGTGCGTTTCCATGATTCGTTGTAGTGCGCGGTGGCCAGGGCCAGGCCGGTGGGGATGTCTCCACCGACACAGTCAAACCGTAAACCCATGGAGTCGCTCATCGACATGGCCAGGTTGGCATAGTCGGTGGACACGTACCCCATCACTTTGGGACGCTGGGGGAAGGCTTTGACCACTGCAGCAATAATCCGACGCGCTGAGTTCTGGTTGATGCCGCTACCCCATTGGTCCTCCCACCACCATTCCCCCCACCCTCCGAATCCCCCTACATCCACGAAACCGATGCGTTGGTCGTTGCCGTACCTTGCGCCCAAGGCCGCCATCAGGTTCTCCCACGCGACCAGAAATCCCTCACTGTTCCAGTCCGGCGCCCCGGAACTTTGTCGTGGCACGTAGGCGGGGGTCAGATTCTCCCCACACCCCGGACAGAAGGCCATGATCCGAAAGCCAAAACGCCCGCCCCTGGCTTTAGCGGTGGCCAGGCCCTTCTCCAAGGTGGCGAAGTTGTACTTGCTGCGGGAGGGCTCTAAATCTTTGGCCCACTGCAGCTGATCCCGCCAGTACATGTCCGGGTTGGGCCATCCCGGCGGCGTGGCGGGCTGCTCCAACCAGCGGTACTGGCCCCGGCCTGGGGTGAACAGCTCCGGTGCGTCCAGCCCCAACACCGCCGGAGCGAACGTGGAGGTGCCTGCCGGGCCGGTCGGCAGTGGTGTCCCCGGCGAGGAGGGCGGGCCCGAGCTGGAAGAGCCGGAACCTGCGGTGCCCAGGGAATCCGAGGTGGGAAGGGAGGGTTGTTGATCACCCAGCTCGGGGGGAGCGGAGGTCACCACGGGTGTTGCCGTGTTCGAGGCGTTCGGATCATGCCTGGTCACGAGGTAGACCCCCACCGCCAGCAGCAGGGCCACGACGAGACCCGCAGCCACCAGCAGGCGGCGGCTTTGCTGAGCCCGGAGGCGCGGAGGTCTGGCAAGCGGTCTCGGTGGGTAATACTCGGCCATGATCAACCTCCCTGACAACGGCGGGTCGCGTTCCGAGACTAGCCCAGGGCACCGAGCATCAGCCGCCGCCGAGCGTCCTCACGCGCCGACTGGCGACCCTACTGCCCCCAGATCCGCACCCAGTCCACGTCCATCGGGTAGCCGACTCCGGTGCCCAGGGTGAGGGCCATCCCCTGGGCCTGGGCGTCGAGGTAGCTGAACGTGCCCGCAGGTAGGCCGCGCAGGGTGGGCACGGGGGAGCCGGTGGCGAAATACTTTTCGGTGAGCTTCAGCTGATTGTCGAAGTACCAGCGGATCTCCCTAGGTTTCCCACAGTTGGCATACGTCTGGCTTTGGTTGAGGGTCAGCACACCGCCCGCCACCTGGACCTTCGAGGCGGGGGTGGTGACCCACTCCCAGGGCCGCTTGAGTACCAGCGGTACCCCTGGGCGCAGGTGTTGCTCAGGTCGATGGTGGAGCTGCTAGTGAAGTCGTCGGCCATCACCAACCGCCTGTAGGGAGGGTCCCCGAGTTGCCCGTCAAGCCAAGCTCAACCTTGGTGGTGGGCGCTCCGATAACGCAAAGGAGATCTGGCGTTGGGCTTGGATCCCGACTGGCAGGGGGTGGGGTATGTGGCTTAGCCGAAACGCTCCCCCCCCGCGCGCGGTTTCGCGTCGGTCGGCTCGGCATCAACGGCGTAGACGTCGACAACGCCTAACCGGGCGGTTATTACTCACCTTCGCGGCTCTGCTGGGGGTGGTGCTGATCAGCTCCCCGTTCGGTCTGACAGGTAGTGGTTTGGCGGCGATCACCACCACCTCCAACACCGTCAACTCCGGCCCCTGGCCAACCTCCACCTGGAACGCGGGTTCAACCACGTTCAACGACACCAGCGACGGGACGGTGACCCTCAACGCGGTCGGTAACACCAACCTGCCCGCCTATTGTGTGAGCGCCAACTACACCGGCACCAACCCCACCAGCGGCTGGTCGGACCCGTTTAATGGGACCAGTTTGGACAACAGCAAATGGATTGATTACACCGGTGGAAATGCGTCTGTCGTTAGCGGTGAGTTGAAGATCAACGCAAATGCTGGAGTGTGGGCCGAAGTACCCACGGCATCTGCTGCGGATATGACTCATGCCAGTGCCGCAACTCAAGTGACCACTTTGCCTGGAGGTAATGGCCAAGCCTGGTTAGAGGTATTTAAAAATAATGGCGCGGGAGGTATTGATTGGTCTAACGGAGTATGGATATACAATTCAGCGGATAAAAGCCACCTTGTTATGGGGCAATACATCAATAATTCTGCTGTCAATACGCTGGAGGTTGCTTACAACGCGACAACTATGGCTTATTGGCGAATTCTTGTTAATAGTCCAACTGTTAATTTCCAAACCTCGCCTGATGGCAGTACATGGACCACCAGGCACACGGTAACAACCCCTCTGGATTTCTCGTCAGCTTTCAGCGTGATAGAAACAGGATCATGGACCACAGTGGCTGCCCCCACCTACGCCACTTTCGATAATTTCACTGTGACTCAGTACACCCATTCCGCGTTCAGCGCGTCCACATCGGGGGCGTTGGCGGCGAATCTGAACCTGACGGTGGAGAAAGGCAGCGGTGGGGGCAACGGGTCGTGTACCGGGTTCACCCCCACGGCCACCCTGTACACCGGGGCGATGAGCGGGCTACCCACCACCTTCGCCACCGGGTTGGATCACGTGAACAACCCGGTTTCGGCCACGGTGTACCGGTTTTCCGGCACCGTGCCCAGTCTGACCACCCAACGGGGTAGCGCCACCTTCACCTGGCACGCCCAAGTCGGAACCAACACCACATCCACGTGGAGTGCTGACCGGCTGACCTACAACGACACCACCGACGACACCCTCACCCTCAACACCCTAGGCACCGGCAACATCACCCCCTACTGCCTATCCACCAACTACACCGGCACCAACCCCACCAGCGGCTGGAGCGACCCCTTCGACACCATCGACACCAACCGGTGGGTGAACGGTACCGGTGGGTTAGGCAGTATCAACGGCGGGCAGTTAAAACTCTTTACCCGCAACAGTTATCCCCGGCTGGTGACAGCAGCAGTGAATAACTTTCTCAACACCCAAGTTTCAGTCAAAGTCCCCAGCGTTCCCGGCGCTACCAGCGTCACCGGTTTAGAGTTGCGCGTTGACAACGCCACCCTCTCCGGGGACGAGTTCAACCGATTAGGTATTTTTTACAGCACCCTCAACAATGCGCTGAACTTCCAAGAAATAGTGTCAGGGGTCAGCACCAGCAGCACTAAAGCGTGGAACCCGGCCACCATGGCGTACTGGCGTATCGTCTCGGCAGGGCAAAACATCACATTTCAATACTCCGCTGACGGCATCATCTGGAGCACAGGGTGGACCAAAACCACCACCCTGAATCTGGCTGCCTTGAAATACAACCTGACAACCGGCACCGGCACCACTGCAAGCGCCCCCGACTACGCCACTTTCGACGACTTCATTGTCACCACCTACACCCACTCGGCGTTTAGCGCGACCACCACCGGTGCGTTAGCTAGTGATGTGAACCTGACCGTGGAGAAAGGCTCCGGTGGGGGTAACGGCTCCTGCACGGGGTTCACCCCCTCAGCCACCGTCTACACCGGTACCCTCACCGGCCTGCCCTCCAGCTTCGCCACCGGACTAGACGACACCAACAACCCCCCAGCAGCTACGGTGTATCGCATCAGCGGCACCATCACCCCTACCTCCACCAAACGCTCCACCACCACCTTCACCTGGCACGCCCAAGTCGGGGCCAACACCGCCTCCACCTGGAGCGCCGACCGCCTGTCCTACAACGACTCGACTTCTGGCAGCCTGACGTTGAACAGCGTGGGCAGTGGCAACATCCCCAGCTACTGCCTGGCCACCACATGGCAAGCCACTGGGTATTTCGACGACTTCAGCACTATTAACACCACTAGCCAGTGGTATAACGACAGCCCTGCGGCAGTGACCTCTACCGGCTCTGTGGTCAATTTTGCTGTTTCTAATAATAGTTATGGCTATTTGATATCAAAGAACCCTTTTAATGCGACCAACACCACGGTCACCATCGAGATAATGTCCACTCCAGGGCCAGATGCCAATATGGGTCTGGGGATTCGCCGGGGCACCAGTCCTACCAATACCGACCTCAATAACCGGCTCGCTATGTATTACGACACCCAAAACAATAAATTGTACATGAATGAAGTAGTGGGGGGGGTGTTGAACTCTACTAACGTGGTGTGGAGTGCGGCCGCAATGAAATTCTGGAGAATAAACGTCGCAGGTACAACCGTTACTTGGCAGTATTCAGGGGATGCTCAATCATGGACTACCGGAAAAACGGTCAATAACACTAGCCTCAACCTCACTTCTGTTTACCACACCGTATCAGCGGGAAGTGAAAGCTCCACCTCTGCCCCTCGCTTTGCCCAATTCGATAATTTCAGGTTTACTCGCCATTCGCAGAGCAAGTTTTACGCCACCAGCACCGGCACCCTGGCCGGCGACGTCAACCTCACCATCGAACGCGGCACCGGCGGCGCTAGCGGCTCCTGCACCGGGTTCACCCCCAGCGCCACCGTCTACACCGGCACCCTGCCCGCCCTGCCCAGCACCTTTGCCGCCGGCCTGGACCCCCTCAACCTGACCAGCACACCCCAAACCATCACCTACCGCATCAGCGGCACCGTCAGCCCCACCTCCACCAAACGCTCCACCACCACCCTCACCTGGCAATCCCAAGCGTCCTAACCCTGCAGCGCCCACACCAGGGACGGATGACGACGTACCGACCTGCCGCCCTGGGGTTGTCGCATTGACCCGGGTGATATGGCCGCTATCACCCGGGTCAATGCGACAACCCCCACAAGGGGCGGGGCAAAACCTGTATCAAGTCGGGTCCAGAGGGCTCAACCCTGCCTACCCTGGCGGTATTGCAACCCTGTGCCATCAGACTGTGCCATAAGGGGGAGGGTATGAATCGTCACTTTTTTCGGCGTCGACGTTTCGGGCGAATCCCAACGATACTGCTGTGCATTGCGTTGGGTAACGCAGCGGTGGTAGCGGGGATGGCCAGCCAAGCCTGGGAGCCACCGCGTCGCCCCGGTTTCTTGGGGTACCACCCTCACCAAGAAAGCCACGAGCAGGCTTCCCGCTGGCCCCCTCCTGCCTCTGGCACTTCCGATACCACGTTCGCCCCCACCACGGCCACCTCCGCCACCCCCGATGCCGCTACCAGCTCCTCAACTCTGCCGGCTAACCCAACCTCCACCCAACCTGCACCCAGCACCCCAGCAAAGGGAACTTCGGCGTCACCAGCGGCCACCCCGGATGCTGCCATGCCCTATCCCAAGCATCCCATCGCGGTGTACTACGGATTGTGGGACGGGCAGGGGGTGCCCACTTTGAGCACTGTTCCCCCCCAGGTCAATGTGCTCAACCTCGCCTTTGCTGCTGGCGATCCGCCTCGTCTCGTGGGCACCGCAGGCCGCTCCCAGGACGTGCTGATCAGTGACGTGCAGCGGTTGCGGCAGCGAGGAGTGCGCATCATCATCTCCATTGGCGGAGAGGGGGAGACCGTCACTGTGGCCCATAAAGAAGCGTTCGTGCAGGGGATAATGGACATTAACCGGGTCATCCCTCTGGATGGTTTGGATTGGGACTTAGAGGGCCCCGCTCTGACTGCCAGCGATGTGGTGTGGATCAGCAGCCAGTTGCGTCGCCTCCGTGGCCCGTCTTTCGCCATCACCATGGCCCCCACGGAGGCAACGTGGAGGAGTACCTGCCGGTGGGTGTCGCTCTGCATCGGCAAGGGCTGCTGACCATGTTCGCCCAGCAGTATTACAACGCCGATATTCCGGTGCGGGATGTTTAGCCCGGCTGCAGCAACAACGTTTAGCTGGCTTGCCGGAAAATCTCATCGGTGTAGGCATGATGGTCGGCACGGATAACACCTCGTGGACCGTGAGTGAATGCGAAGCGGCCATGATCACCCTTCTGCAGCGCTATCCACACCTGCGGGGGGTCTACCTGTGGCAGTTGTCCCGGCCCCAGACCTCCACCTGGGCGACCCGTATGCAAGCTCTGTTGCCCTAGGGGTAGGGTGCGGCTGCCCCAGGGGCGGCTGCAATTCCCGCCCTACCACCTGGCAAGCCCAGCCAGGGTCGAACAGAGTGTCAGAGTCAGCACCTAGCATGAATCAGCGAGCGCACCTCGTCGAGCTGATACGGAGTTTGCCTTGCTAGACCACACTTCTGACCGTTTGATTATCCGCGGCGCCCGGGAGCACAACCTCAAGGATGTCTCGCTTGACCTGCCGCGTGATGCTCTGATTGTGTTCACCGGGCTTTCCGGGTCGGGCAAGTCCAGCTTGGCTTTTGACACCATCTTCGCTGAAGGGCAGCGCCGGTATGTGGAGTCGTTGTCCAGCTATGCGCGCCAATTTTTGGGGCAGATGGATAAGCCGGATGTGGACTTCATTGAGGGGCTTTCTCCGGCAGTCTCGATCGACCAAAAGTCCACCAATCGCAACCCACGCTCCACGGTGGGCACCATCACCGAGGTGTATGACTACCTGAGGTTGTTGTTTGCTCGAGCCGGGAACCCCCACTGCCCGCAGTGTGGTGAACCGATTGCTCGCCAAACTCCCCAGCAGATTGTTGACCGCGTGTTGGCCCAGCCAGAGGGGACACGGTTTCAGGTGTTGGCTCCGGTGGTGCGTGGGCGCAAAGGGGAATATGTCGACCTGCTGTCCACGCTGCAAAGCCAGGGGTATAGCAGGGCGCGAGTCGATGGGGTGATCTTTCCGCTGACCGAGGTGCCTGCGTTGAAAAAGCAGGAAAAGCACAGCATCGAGGTGGTGATCGACCGCCTAGCAGTGAAGGACAGCGCCAAGCAGCGGCTCACCGACTCGGTGGAGGCGGCGTTGCACCTTGGTCATGGCCTGGTCATTCTCGATTTTGTTGACCTGCCCGAGGATGACCCCCATCGGGAACGGATCTACTCCGAGCATCTGGCGTGTCTGAATGACGACCTGTCGTTTGAGGAGTTAGCCCCCCGCTCGTTCTCCTTCAACTCCCCCTACGGGGCCTGCCCGGAATGCACCGGCCTGGGTAGTCGGCGTGAGGTTGACCCGGAACTGGTGATTCCCGATGAGGAGCTGTCGTTACGCGAAGGGGCGGTGGCGCCGTGGGCGGTCGGCCAGTCGGCGGACTACTTCCTCAACCTCATGACTGCGGTGGCTAGCGACGTGGACTTCTCCCTGGATATGCCGTGGCGCAGCCTGCCCAAGCGCGCCAAGGACGCCATCCTGTATGGGGTGGATTATCGGGTGCAGGTGCGTTACCGCAACCGCTTCGGTCGAGAGCGCTCTTACACCTCTGGCTTTGAGGGCGTGGTGCCCTTCATCAACCGCAAGTATGCCGAAACTGAATCCGACTCCAGCCGGGAGCGCTACGAAGGCTACATGCGGGAAGTGCCCTGCCCGACCTGCCAGGGCGCGCGGCTGAAGCCGGAAATCCTGGCTGTCACCGTCGGGGGCAAGTCCATTGCGCAGGTGTGCCAACTCTCGATCCGCGAGTGTGAGCAGTTTTTGCGGGAGGTGGAACTGTCCGACAAGCAGCGCCAGATTGCCGACCGGGTGCTGCGGGAGGTAGCCGCTCGGCTGGGGTTCCTGCTCGACGTGGGGTTGGACTACCTCAGCTTGGACCGGGCAGCTGGCACCCTCTCTGGAGGGGAAGCTCAGCGCATCCGCTTGGCTACGCAGATCGGCGCTGGCCTGGTGGGAGTGCTCTATGTGTTGGATGAGCCCAGCATCGGCTTGCACCAACGCGACAATGCGCGCTTGTTAGAAACCCTGACCCGGCTGCGGGATTTGGGCAACACCCTCATCGTGGTCGAACACGATGAGGACACCATCCGCGCTGCCGACTGGGTGGTCGACATCGGCCCGGGCGCTGGCCAGCACGGTGGTCAGGTGGTGGCCAGCGGGCCGTTAGCGCAGGTACTCACGGCTTCAGGCAGCATGACAGCGGACTACCTCACGGGTAAACGCCACATTGCGGTGCCTGCCAAACGCCGCCCGGTGAGCAAATCCCGCCGCCTGGTGGTGCATGGTGCTCGGGAGCACAACCTGAACAACCTCACCGTGGGCTTTCCTCTGGGGGCCTTGGTGGCGGTCACGGGAGTCTCCGGTTCGGGTAAGTCGACGCTGGTCAACGACATCCTTTACACCAGCTTGGCTAACCAGTTGAACCGGGCTCGTCAGGTGCCGGGTCGCCACAAGACGATCACCGGCCTGGAGCACGTGGACAAGGTGGTCCATGTCGATCAGTCCCCGATCGGGCGTACCCCGCGCAGTAACCCGGCCACCTATACCGGTGTGTTTGACCCGATGCGCAAACTGTTCGCCCAAACCTCCGAGGCCAAGGTGCGCGGCTATCTTCCGGGTCGGTTCTCTTTCAACGTCAAGGGCGGCCGGTGCGAGGCGTGCTCCGGCGATGGCACCCTGAAGATCGAGATGAACTTCCTGCCCGATGTCTATGTGCCTTGTGAGGCCTGTAGTGGTGCTCGGTACAACCGTGAAACGCTGGAGGTGCACTACAAGGGGAAAAACATTGCCCAGATCCTCGATATGCCCATTGAGGAGGCGGCGGTGTTCTTCGAACCGATCCAATCAATCGCCCGTCACCTGCGTACTTTGGTCGATGTGGGGTTGGGGTATGTGCGCCTGGGGCAACCGGCCCCTACGCTGTCTGGAGGGGAAGCTCAGCGGGTCAAACTAGCCTCTGAGCTGCAGCGACGCTCCACAGGCCGCACGGTTTATGTGCTGGATGAGCCGACCACCGGCCTGCACTTTGAGGACATCCGCAAGCTGCTCGGGGTGCTCACCCGGCTAGTCGATGCCGGTAACACTGTGATCGTCATCGAACATAACCTCGATGTGATCAAAAGCGCAGACTGGGTGGTTGACCTGGGCCCTGAGGGAGGCAGTGGGGGCGGCAGCGTAATTGCTGAGGGTACGCCGGAGCAGATAGCCCGCGTGGAGCACTCCTACACCGGCCAATTCCTGCAGCACGTGCTGCAGGCGCGTGCCTAGTGTGGTGGCCTAGCTGTAGTTGATAGGGGTAATACTTCCGTAGGTACTGGAGTTGACCATGGTGTTTTTGAGTACCACTAATTGGCCAGTAGAAGGATCCCCGACGCGAAAGGTGTAAGTCCCATACGGTGCATAGGCAAAAAAAGCACATCCGTTGCTATCGGAATAGGTGGTGCGGGTGATACTGGGTGAGCCCCCGGTAAAGGTGACGAGTCGGTTGGACACCGGGCTGCCGTTAGGCCGGGTGATATCAGCCACGGCGTACCCGCTGCCCGTCAGCCCAGCAGTGGTGGCGGGGCGTATCAGGGTGCTGCTGGTGACGCTTCCGCTTGTCATCCCTTTCCAGGACACGGTGGCATCCGCCCGTACGTACGCCTTGGTGCGGGAGGCGCTGACTCCATAAGCGCACTTACTCCCACTGGGCGGAGGTGCATCTCCTGTTTGGGCGGTAGGTACCCATCGGGCGACCAGATCCACTGAGTACTTGGTGTTGTTGATGGTGACATCGTTACGTCGCAGATTTCCCAATGAGGCCAGTTGTGCCTCGTCATATTGCCGCAGCAGTTCCAGTTCACGTTCAGCCAGGTTGATGGCGGTCACTCGCGCCTTATTGTTAAACGATTCATCGACATTGCGCATCAACAATCTGGTCATCGCCCCAGCGACAGTAGCGAAGATCATGATCGCCACCATGACCTCTACCAGGCTAAATCCAGCGTCGCGATGGTGGTCTTGAGGGCAGGTCGGCCCAGGCGAGCGCCATGCAGTAAAGACTGTACGCATTGCCTTTTACCCTCTTCCCCCGAAACAAACTCCTGCTCCTCACAGCGTCGGCATCCGCAGGAATGGACTTGAGCCACTGGCCCTAGGGTGGAGTCATGCTGGTGCATCAGTGGAGTGGGTGGGCACTAGGCCTCATTGCGATCGTCGGCCTGGCGGTGGGCTCCTTCCTCAACGTGGTAGCCCATCGGGTGCCTCGGGGGGGCAGCCTGGTACGCCCTGCCTCGGCTTGCCCACAGTGCGGGCATCGGCTGGCTTGGTGGGAGAACCTGCCGGTGCTGAGCTGGGTGTTGCTGAGAGGCCGGTGTCGGCAGTGTCGCGGCCCCATCAGCCCTAGCTATCTGGTGATGGAGATCGCCACCTCGGCTGTGGCGCTGGCCTTGGCACTGATCGTCGGAGGCCAGGCCGTGGTAATCACCTGGTGGATCGTGGCAGGGTTTGCTTTGCCTCTAGCCGCGATCGACCTGCGTAGCCACCGGTTACCCACCGCGATGATGTATCCGGCTCTGGGGGCCACAGCGACGTCGCTGATCGCAACGGCGGCTCTGACCGGCCAGTGGGGGCTTCTGGCCCGGGCTGCAGGAGGAGGGTTGGCCCTGGCTTCGGTGATCTTTGCGTTGTGGTGGTTAACCGCCGGGCGGGGGATGGGCTGGGGAGACGTGCGTTTGGCGTGGCTGGTGGGGCTGCCCCTGGGGTGGATGGGCTGGCCACAAGTGATCATCGGTGGCTGGATGGGTTTTCTCAGCGGAGGTCTGCTGGGATTGATCCTGCTCGGTTTGGGCAAAAGCTCCCGTAAAAGCCCCATCCCGTTTGGCCCACACCTCATGTTGGGTGCCCTGGGTGGCTTGATCTGGGGCTCTGAAGTAGCTGGCTGGATCATCAGCTAGTCAAGGATCGGCCAATGAGGGCCCAAGATTGTTGGCTTGTTGGCTCAAGTTCGCCTGGCGCAGGTCGAGACCTACAAGGCCAGAACCCCACCCCCAATTTGCGATCTGGCGCGGGAGGACCACGTGGCTACTGCTGCTATCGGTTTGGATATTGGCACCTCCAGTGTGCGGGCAGCTCAGTTGTCGAGCAATCGCGGGCAGGTGCGCCTCGACGCGATTGGCCAGGTGGCTTTGCCTGAAGGGGCTGTCAATGACGGCGAAGCCATCGATCGGTTCGCGGTGGCCACGGCGATCAAGCAGCTCTGGAAGCACTCCCGCCTTTCGGGCAAGAAAGTGTGTCTAGGAGTAGCCAGCTCCCGGGTGATTGTGCGCCCCGTTGATCTGCCGTGGATGCCTCCTGCTGAGCTCAAAGCCAGCCTCTCCTTCTCTGTGGAGGAGATGCTGCCCGTGCCCGTCGATCAGGTTTTCCTCGACTTTTGCCCCCTCGAGGAGGTGGAGGTGGCAGGCGCCCGGACAGCGCGCGGCTTGCTGGTGGCTGCTCCCAAGGAGCTGATCCGAGCCAACGTAGCAGCCGTTGAGGCAGCAGGCCTTAAGCCCACTGCCGTGGATCTGGCTCCCCTAGCGGTACTGCGAGCAACCAGTGCCTCCACAGCCCTGCTCGACGATGATCCAACAGCTCGGGTGACAGCGATGGTGGAGATCGGCGCCAGCGTCACCTCGGTCATTATCCACGAATGCGGGCTGCCTCGGTTTGTGCGTCTCATTGCCCAAGGCGGGGCCAGTGTGACCAACGCGGTGGCCCAACGCCTGGGAGTGGACATCGGCTATGCCGAGGCCATCAAGCAGGAGATTTCCACGCTGGGCTCTGTCACTGGCTTAACCGACGGGGTGGGGGAGCGCACCGACCCGGCTGTGGTGGAACGCGCTATCGACACCTGTCTGACCGGACTGGTGGCAGAGATCCGGGGGTCGTTGGAGTTCTATGCAGCTTCCTCTTCTATGCCGGTGCAGCGGATGGTTTTATCCGGAGGCGGGGCGCGGTTGAGAGGTTTGCCTCAACGCCTGTCCGAGGCACTGGAGCTGCCTGTACTTCCCGCCTCCTGCCTGCAGGGTTTCATGATGGGTAACACAGGTCTGAGCCCTGAGCAGTTGGAGTTCCTGGAACCCATGGCCGCTGTGCCCGTTGGTTTGGCCCTAGGAGCATTGTCATGACCATCCCTGTTTCTCGCGGACCTGTTCCGGCCGGCCCTTTCGCCGTGGGCCCTTTGCTTGGCAACTCCATGCCTTCCGGTGGGGGGCGGCCTGCCCCCGTCATGGCAGGAATGCCGGTGGCGGTGATCGCTCCTGCCGGTGCCTATGCTCCCGGTGGGGCGCTGGGTGCCCCGGCAGGGCCGGGCTCCGAGGTTGTTCCGATGCCTGCTGTGGTAGCGGTGAAGTTGCCTACGGTCAACCTGTTACCGCCTGAGATTGCCTTGCGTGCCAAGTTACGTCGGGTGCGTGGCATAGCCATTGCACTCATGGCTGCGGTACTGCTGCTGACCGGTGTTGGGGCAGTTGTCGTGCATGGGCAGGTCAACTCGGCGCGTCAGAAGCTCGACGAGCAGTTGGCGATCGATCGACAGCTCAAGATTGAGCAAAGCAGATACTCCCAGGTGCCATTATTGCGACAACGGCTGACCTTGGCCGAGGGCACGTTGCGCCAAGCGATGGGCGAAGAGGTTTTGTGGTCCTCCTACCTCACCCAACTCAGCCGCACCGTCCCCCAGGGGGTGTGGTTGACGCAGATGAACGGTGTGTTGGGCAGTGCCAATTCCTCCACCTCTACTGCTGCTTCGGCTATGGCCGGTGATACCAGTGGCGGAATCGGCACGGTGGAGTTCAGTGGTGTAGCAACCAGTTATAAAGCGGTAGCAGATTGGATCGATGTGCTTAACGCCACTAAAGGGTATTCCAATGCCTTTTTGACAGGTTCTCGGTATGACAAGGCTAAAGATCTGATCACCTTTACTAGTCGAGTCACCTTAACCGTTGAATCCCATTCCAATCGGTTTTGAAGCATTCGACCTATCTCCCTGATCTCTCGTTGCCTTCGGTGTAGTTAGGAGTGACCTATGGTGACCCCAAAGCGCAAGTGGATTCTTATGACCGCGATCGTCAGCGTGCTGGTCGTGGTCGCGGGGTGGTTTCTGGTGATTAGCCCCGCCCGAGCCCAGGCTTCTCAACTGCGTGAACAGGCCGACACTCAGGCCACGGCCAATCAACAGTTGCAGATCAGCATTGCTCAACTACGCCGGGAGGCCCAGGAGCTCCAGGCTCAACAAAAGCGCTTAAAGGAAATGGAAGGACGCATTCCCGAAAAAGTTCAACTCAGCGCAGTGGTGCGCCAAATCGCTACCACTGTGCGCGGAACCGGCGCCCAGGTCACCTCCTTTACTCCTACTCAACCTCAGCCGTTGACCACTAAAACCCCCGCTTCAGCACCCTCCGCCTCTGAGGCGCAGCCAGATACGCCAGATGGGGCTGCCACGAGCACGACTTCTGGTCAAACCCGGCAGGCGGCAGCCTCGGCCACTACGCTATTCATGGTGCCGTTGTCATTGACGGTGCAAGGTAATTTTGGGCAATTGCAGAAGATTCTTAAAGGGTTTGAGGCATATCAACGGGTGTTCTTGGTGACGGCAACTTCTATTGAAGTCGTGGCCGATGAGCAGGGGAATAAGTCGGGGGAGGCGCTAACGATGATGGTCACAGGCCGAATCTTTACCCGCACCAACGAGTTCGTCCCTGCTTTAGCCGCTGCACAGGCTGCGACCACCACCGCCTCCTCGACCACGACCGGGAAGGGGCTGGGATGAAATTGTCTCTGCGACGCGATGGCGATGACACGCCAACAGATACCTTTGCTGACCCGGGGATAGGTTCCAAGCTTTCCCCGGCGCTGGTGGGTTTGATCGCCCTGGCAGCGGTGCTGCTCTTGGGCGGGGTCTACATGCTGTTGGTTAAAGGAGACGGTGGGACGACGACCCCGGGGGCGACCTCCTCCAGCCCCACCGTTGGTCCCCCTCCCACCGTGGGAGGTGGACCAACCGCAGCTCCTTCGGTGCCGGGTACGTCGATTTCCTCGTCCAGTTCCAGCAGTTCCACCTCAGCGACCAACTCCACCTCGGGCACGCACACTGGTTCGCCGACCACCCGTCAGCCGTTCAGCCCCTTAGTGACCACGACCAAGCCCCCCACCAGTGCGACGAGCTCCACCTCGGCCACAGTGCCGACTACTCCACCCACGACCACTCCGACCACGAGCGTTCCCACCACCCCGACAACAACGACCACCACCACCCAGAAAAAGGTGATCTTTAAGGTGGAAGAGATCGACGAGGTTGCTCAGACAGTGACCACCTCGCTGGATCAAAAGGCGATGATTTTCAAGGTGGGGGAGCCGCAAAGTGGTATTACTCTGGTCAAAATTGACACGGGGAAAGCCTACTTCCGCTTTGGCTCCAACTCCACCGAGCACGCACTGGCCCAAGGTGAGCAAGTGGAGCTTATGGCCACTTCTTAACCACTGGACACTGCCTGGCACGATAAAAGCATGATGCGGTGGTTAACGGCTGGCGAGTCGCACGGCCCAGCGTTGGTGGCGGTGTTGGAGGGAATGCCAGCTGGTGTCAGTCTGACCTCAGCGCAGATCACTCAGGCGTTAGCCCGGCGCAGGTTGGGCTATGGCCGGGGGGCGCGGATGAACTTCGAGGCCGACCAGCTGGAGATCCTGGCTGGGGTGCGCCACGGGCTGAGCCTGGGCTCTCCTCTTGCCCTGCGGATCGGTAACTCCGAGTGGGCCAAGTGGGAGCAGGTCATGGCAGCTGATCCTGTGGATGCCTCCGTCTTGCAGGGGCTAGGTCGGGCCGCTGCACTCACTCGCCCCCGTCCCGGCCACGCCGATCTGGCGGGGATGCAAAAGTACGGCTTTGACGATGCCCGCCCCGTGTTGGAGCGGGCCAGCGCGCGTGAGACTGCAGCCAGGGTGGCTCTGGGCGCTTGTGCGCAAGCGATGCTGGAACAGGCCTTCGGAGTGGGGTTGGTCAGCCATGTGGTGCGCATCGGCGGGATCGCTCAACCCGAAGACCACGACTGGCCGGTGCCCGATGACACCGACGCGTTGGACGCCGATGCGGTCCGCTGCCTCGACCCGGCTACCAGCCAAGCGATGCAGACTGAGATTGATCAGGCCAAAGCTGCAGGTGACACAGTGGGGGGCGTGGTGCAGGTGCTCGCCTACGGCCTGCCCCCCGGGGTGGGCAGTTACGTGCATGCCGATCGCCGCCTGGATGCCCGCTTGGCCGGGGCCCTGATGAGCATCCAAGCCATCAAAGGGGTGGAGGTGGGCGAGGGGTGCCAGCTGGCTAGCCTGCGGGGCAGTCAGGCCCACGATGAGATTGAGCTGGCGCAACGCACCTCTGGGCAGGAGGGGGTCGTGCAGGTGCGTCGCCGCACTGGACGCAGCGGGGGGATCGAGGGGGGGATGTCCACGGGGGAGGTGCTGCGGGTGCGCGCTGCCATGAAGCCCATTGCCACGGTGCCTCGGGCCCTGGACACCGTTGATGTGGCCACTGGCGCTCCCGCGCAGGCCATAGCCCAACGCTCTGATGTGTGCGCGGTTCCGGCGGCGGCGGTTGTCGCTCAAGCCATGGTGGCCTTGGTGCTGGCCGATGCCTGCCTGGAGAAGTTCGGAGGGGACAACCTCACTCAGGTTCGCGACTCCTATCACGCCTACTGCCAGGGGTTGGCGGTGCGCTCATGACCGGCCACCCTGTGGCGATCCTCATCGGTCCCTCCGGGGCGGGTAAGACCACTATCGGCAAGCAGTTAGCCGCCCAGTTGGGGTGTGACTTCCGTGACACCGACGCCGATGTGGAGCTGACCACGGGCCGAACCATACGCGAGATCATCCTCGATGATGGCGATGCGGCGTTTCGGGTGCTGGAGCAGCAAGCGGTGGCCGCTGCTCTGGATCAGCACCGGGGGGTGTTGGCGCTGGGAGGAGGTGCCATCACCCACGCCCACACCCGGGAGTTGCTGCAAGGCCTACCGGTTGTGATGCTGGAGGTCTCGGCGGGGGAGGCAATTCGGCGCATCGGATTGGATGGTTCCCGTCCGCTGCTGCTAGGGCAACCGCGAGCCCAATGGTCGGCCCTGCTGAACCAACGACTGCCTCTCTACCATGCCTGCTCCCGGTTGCGGGTCGACACCACAGGGCGCAGCGTGGCTGAGGTGGTCGATGAGGTAGTGCTGCTGCTGGCCAGTTTCCAGCGCCTACCGTCCGACGAAGCGGCTGATCTCCAGCCGTAACTGCTCGGCCATCTGCGCCAGGCCCATCAGGGGTTGGCCGGTGACTGGGTCGCGTCCGGTCGAAGACCCAGCTCCAGCGGCCGAGGCGATACCCTCCACCAGGGTTTTGGTTTCGGTGATTGCCTCACTGATGCGCTGCAGGGCGCTTCCTGCCTCCGCAGCGGCTCCTTGGGAGCTATCCACCTGGGCGGTGATCAGATCCGAGGAGCGCGAGGAGGCATCAGCGAGGTCTTTGACCTCTCCAGCCACGACGGCAAATCCTCGCCCTGCTTCCCCGGCCCTTGCCGCCTCGATGGTGGCGTTGAGGGCCAGTAGACGGGTTTGGGCGGCAATTTGCTTGACGAAGGTGGCTGCCTCCTGGGTGTCCTGTGCCGACTGGGACACCGACTGCATGGTGGCCAGAGCCGTGGCTGACTCTCCCACTGCGGCTTCGGTGGCAGCCGTGAGGGCTTGGGCCGAGGCCGATAATTGTTGCGCGGCGGCCGCCACGTGCTCGGAGACCTCCAGGATGGTGGCGGCAAACTCCCCGCGCCGGGCCTCCTCAGCGGCTTTCTCTTTGTCGGCTTGCTCCATCAGGGTCAGGGTTTGCTCGAATCTGGCTGCCGACAGTCGAAACACTCCGGGCATGCCTTTGAGCAGGAACCGCCGGTAGTAATGCCCTGCTGCCGCCGAACTGAGGGTGGCTCCAGCCTCGCGGATGTAGGCGTCCATGACATCCACTGCGTGGTTAAGCTCGGCCCTGATGCGCATGAGGGTGGGCTCACTGCCCAACTCTGGTACGCGTACCTCCATATCACCGGCACTGATGCGAGCGAGGGTGTCGCTGATCGTGGTGATGGCCTGGGCGTACTGCTCCGGCAGAACGTGATCCTCAGGCTGCGCGGCTGCACGCGGCCCTGGCAGTGTGGCGACTCTCATCGTTGTGCTCCCGCCAGGCTCATCCCTGCTGCGGAGGTGCTGCTGGGCATGGGTTGGGAGGGACTGAAGCTCCACACCCATTCGTCGTAGGGCATCTTGGCTTGCTGGAGCATGTCGGTGAGCAGCGCCGTGGAGGCAGCTACGGCCTGGTTGCCGCCCGCTGCGCGCCGCTCTTCTTCAATCAGGATGCGGTAGATCTCGCTGACTTCCCGCACTGCTGCCTTTTCAGGAACCCGGCGGTTGGAGTGATACCCGACGATGCGCCCATTGGCGTCGAACGAGGGCGTAACGTGGGCGAAAACCCAATAATGGGCGCCATCTTTAGCCAAGTTATTGACATAGGCGAAGATCTCATGGCCAGAGACAATGGTGTCCCACAGCAGCTTAAAGACTGCACGGGGCATGTCGGGGTGGCGAATGATGCTATGCGGCTGTCCGATCAACTCCTGTTCGGTGTAGCCAGAGACCCGTACGAAAACGTCGTTGGCGTAATACAGGATGCCTTTGGTGTCGGTTTTACTGACGATGATCTCGTCGTCACCAAAGCTGCGTTCGACCCCAGTGGGGGTGATGGCGGTGGGTCTCACACCTGGCCCCTTTGCTGTCTCAGCCCCGGCTGGGCCAGGGTCCTCATCGTTGCCCTCCTATCGGCACCGGGTGAGGCCATCTGAGGGACTCGATGTGCGGCGTAGGGAACTTTGCGCGCGGCACTGGCGTCAGATTGGTGTCATCTGCCTCGCGGTGACCACGGTAGATCGCTTCTTGCCCGCAACCTGTCGGGCCAGCTCGCCCAGCAGTTGTTCGCGCAAGCAGCCCAGGCGGTGGCGCAGGCCCCTGCAGATTTGGGTGGAGCAGGTGAGGACCAGGGCAGGCCCGAATGGACAGGATCTTCCACCCCTGACCACCTACGTGCCGCAGGGATACGCCGCCTTCGCCCAGAACTACCTCACCCCGCCTGGCGCAACGCTGGCAAGCTTTGGCGCATACCGCTTCGTCCCCTGCTACCCGGAGCACACCTGTGCCGATGCGGTGGTCGAATAGCTGTACAGGTGTGGTGGGTGAGGGAACTTTTTCTTGCGGCGGGGCGTCAGACTGATGGGCAGTTCGATCACGATGAAGGAGACAACGATGCGTGCACAAGGTAAAGCATCGGTGGTGCTGGGGGTTTTGGCCGCGCTGAGCCTGACCCTGATGGGGTGTCAATCTTCGGGCACGGTGTCTCCCGCCGGTGGGGGAGCATCAACCACCAACTCCTCTGCAGGGTTCTTCCCGGAGTCTGCCCACGCTGACACTGCGCTGATCACGATCAAGCACCTGGGTGGGTTGAGTTCTACGCCCTATTTCACGCCGACCTATGCGCTCTACCGCGATGGGCGGATGATTACCTCGGCGGTGGCGGTTCCGGCGATTTATCCCGGTCAAGCGGTCGACCCCTGGCTGATGGGTACGGTCAGTGAGCAGCAGACCAGGCAGATCTTTGCCCAAGCCGAGGCACTGCTGGCCTATGCGGGCCACGATTTGGGGCAACCGGGAGTGGCCGATGCCCCCACGACCCAGATTGAGCTCACCACCAGCACAGGTGTAGTGAAGATCAGCGCCGCTGCCTTAGATGCATTCCCTCTGCCTACGGACCAATCAACAGCATCTCATCAGGAGAATCTGACGGCACAGCAGGAGCAAGCCCGACGCCTGATGCAGGCATTGATCAACCAGTTAGGGCAACTGGTTGGTTCCTCTTCACCTCATGCTGGGCAACCCTTTGCCCCCCAGGGCTACGCCGCCTTTGCCCAGCCCTACGACCCCAGCGCCATCAATCCCCTGATGCGCCGGCAACCGCTGCAGTGGCCAGGGCCGGTGCTGCCAGCACGCTCGGGCTGCGTGGTCGTCACCGGCACCCAGCTGGAGAAACTGACCCGGCAGTTGCCTCAAGCCTCGTCGATCACCCCGTGGAGCAGCGGAGGCAAGCAGTGGTCCCTCTCTTTGCGCCCGTTGCTGCCCGATGAGCACACGTGTGCCGACGTGATAGCTCGATAGGAGCAGTTAGGCGGCGGGAGGCTCGGTGGTGGTGACGGGGCGCTGACCCAACTCTTCATCGAGCTTGAGCAGGCCAGGCCCGTCCTCGTTGATCAGCTTCACGCGACCCACGATCTCGCTGACGGTGGCTTCCTCTTCGATCTGCTCGTTGAGGAACCACCACAGCAGGGGGCGAGAGTCCAGGTCCCCAGCGGTTTCGGCCTCGCGGTAGAGCTGGCGGATGGATTCTGAGACCTTCTGCTCGTGCTTCAAGGCGGTCTGGAAGCACTCCAGCACCGAGTTGACCTTCACCTTAGGTGCGGCAACAGATCCAATGAGGGGGTGGTTATCGCGGTCGAGCAGGTGATCGATGAACTTATTGGCGTGGATGATCTCCTCGTCGGCCTGGTGGCGTAACCAGGTGGCCATGCCTGGCAGGTCGATCATGTCCATCTCGATAGCAAGTTGGCGATACGCCATGGAGGACTCAAACTCCAGGGTGATTTGCTGGTTGAAGGCTTCTTCTAACTGTGTGTTGAGTTTCATAACCACCACGTTACATTGTCTGCGGAGATCCGCGAGATGATCATTGATTGGGGTTCGGCTGGCTTGCCATGGAACAATAGAGGGGTGCTGGATACCTCTGCCAACCTTGCCCTCACGGTGACCTCGGATGCTGCCTTGCCCTTGACCGCGCAAGAATCTCAGCGGATTCGGGCCGACTTCCCCGTGCTGACACGGCGGTTACGGCACGAGAAACCGTTGGTGTACTTGGACTCGGGGGCCACGGCGCAAAAACCTCGCCAGGTCATCGAGGCGGAGCGCCA